>NZ_MQWC01000004.1:470064-770064 GCF_002954405.1 Salinibacter sp. 10B
GTCCGACGTGCACTTCTCTCCGTGTACGACAAAACGGACATCGTTCCGTTCGCCCGGCGCCTCGTGGACCTCGACGTAGAACTCATCTCTACGGGCGGCACCGCCGCAACGCTGCGAGACGCGGGACTGCCCGTTACGGAGGTCGCCACGGAAACCGGGGTACCGGAAGTCTTGGAGGGCCGCGTAAAGTCCCTTCACCCCGCAATCCACGCGGGCCTTCTCGCTCGTCGGTCCCACGAGCCCGATATGGCGGCCCTAGAGGAACGGGGCTATGAACCGATCGACCTTGTCGTCTGCAATCTCTACCCATTCGAGCACGTGGTGTCGGATCCGGAAACGGACCGAGAGACTGCGATGGCGAATGTCGACATCGGCGGCCCCACCATGATCCGGGCCGCCGCCAAAAACCACGCGTCTGTCGGGGTCGTGACTACCCCGGACGCCTACGATGCCGTGGCCTCGGAACTGGAAGAAAACGATGGGCATCTCTCCAAACCGACGCGCAGGGGCCTAGCCACCGACGCCTTTGCTCACACGGCGACGTACGACCAAGCTATTCATCAATATCTATCAGCGACCGAGGACTCGGCGGACACGGAGGCGTCCACGTCTCTTCCCAACCCCCTCCGCCTCTCTCTTCCCCGCGCCGAGTCTCTTCGCTATGGCGAGAACCCGCATCAGGACGGAGCGCTTTACGGCCACCCCGAACGCTTCTTCGAACAAATTCACGGGGCCGACCTCTCGTACAACAATCTCAACGACATCAGCGCCGCCCTCTCGTTGATCGACGAGTTTCGGGACGCAGAGCCGACGTGTGCTATCCTCAAGCATACCAATCCCAGTGGGGTAGCTACGGCCGACGCTCTGGAGACGGCCTGGGATCGTGCATTTGCTACGGACCGGCAATCGCCGTACGGCGGCATCGTGATCGTAAACAACGCCCTGGACCGTGCCACCGCTGAGGCAATCGACGAGATCTTCACTGAGATCATCATCGCGCCTGAGTTTGAGCCCGGCGTCGTGGATTTCTTGGCCGAAAACGATCGTCGGCGGGTGGTCCGCCACGTAGCGGCGGCTCGCGATACCGACCGGCTCGACGTGCGCTCGGTTCTCGGTGGTCTGCTTGTGCAGACGCGTGACCCGGTCCTCCCCCCGTTCGACCAAATCGATCACTGGGACGTTGCCACCGACCGCTCCCCTACCGACGCCGAGCGGAAGGACCTCGACTTTGCCTGGCGGGTCTGCAAACACGTGAAGAGCAATGCCATCGTGTATGCGCGTGACAGAGCCACCCTCGGAATTGGCGCCGGGCAGATGAGCCGGATCGACTCGTCGGAGATTGCGGTCCATAAAGCCGGAAAATCGGAACTTGACCTTAGCGGCTCCGTGGTAGCGTCCGATGCATTCTTCCCATTCGCCGACGGGCTGGAAGCCGCAGCGGAGGAAGGGGCCCGTGCAGCCATCCAACCGGGCGGCTCCATCCGAGACGACGAGGTGATCGACGCCGCTAATGCATACGACGTCGCGATGGTCTTTACCGGTCAGCGCCACTTTCGACACTAGAATCCCCGGATCGGAGTTGGATCCGCTCTGACCTTCAGCGGTCGATGGCGCGCCTGATCCGCGTCTCGTAATCGGGACGGTCGAACAGACCCCGGAGGCCCTTGTGTAGAAATTCTGACGTCGCAGGCACTGTCCCTCCAAAACTAGCTGTATTCCCGGACGTTTTGAACGTGGACTCGACTCGATCTCCTTTTTCAGCTGATCGATTGCCGAGCAGCAACGGAGGCTCCCCCTTCTTGGGGTCGCCCTGTGTTTCCCGTCCCTCTTCCCACCGCTCTCCGATTGTGCCGGACCGTCTTTTCGTGAGCGAAGGGATTCGTCTCTCTTCATCATCCCAGCGTGTCATACCAACACTACTGCGGCGATGTATCAGGCTCTTGTCGAGATGATGCATCCAAAAACGCGCCGGTCTCCCCTTTGAACATTTGGAGGCGACACGAATAGGCCCACTTTTCCACTGCCCGTGACTCCATCCGGAGACTTGGACGCCCGCCCTCTAGCCCATATGATTAAGGACGGGACCTGCCTCTCCCCCGCTCATTCGTTTTGTGACCGAACACGTACTCCCCAGGATAGATGTTTTTCAATTTCTCACAGGACGTGGCCATCGACCTGGGCACGGCCAACACACTGGTCTACATCCGCGGCGAAGGTATCGTCCTGAATGAGCCAAGCATCGTGGCCGTGGACCACAACACGCGCGAGGTTCGCGAGCTTGGCTACGAAGCCCTACAGATGCATGAGCGTACCCATAAGGACATTGAGACCATCTGGCCACTCAAGGATGGCGTGATTGCCGACTTCAAGGTGGCCGAACAGATGATCCAGGGCCTACTGAAGAAGGTGAAGAAAAACTGGCTCACGTCCATTCGGAGTATGGTGGTATGCGTGCCGAGCGGGATTACCGAGGTGGAAAAACGGGCCGTACGAGACTCCGCTGAGCATGCTGGCGCCAAAAAAGTCAACCTCGTGGCCGAGCCGATGGCCGCAGCGATTGGCATCGGCCTCGACATTAGTGAAGCCGTGGGCAACATGGTCGTCGACATCGGCGGTGGTACCACCGAGATTGCCGTGATTGCCCTTTCCGGCATCGTGATCGATGAGTCGTTGCGCGTCGGGGGGTCGGAGCTCGACAACGCCATCATGCAATACTTCAAGCGCAACCACAACCTTCTGATTGGGTCCCGAACGGCCGAGCGTATCAAATGCGAGATTGGTAGTGCCATCGAACTGGATACCGAACTGGAGCTGTCGGTGAAAGGACGTGACCTGGTCAGCGGCATTCCGAAGCTGCGAACCATCTCGTCCGTCAACGTGCGAGAAGCCCTCCACGACAACCTCGACCAGATTAGTGCGGCTGTACTGCGCGCCCTCGAACGCACGCCGCCGGAGCTCGGGGCCGACGTATTGGAGCGCGGCATCATGATGACGGGCGGTGGGGCCATGCTCGAAGGCATCGACAAAATGTTGCGCGACCGGGTTGAACTGCCGGTATACGTGGCCGAAGACCCCTTGACGGCCGTGGTACGCGGCACCGGAGAGGTATTGGAAAACCTCGAAGACTACGAGCGCGTATTGACCTAGTGGTCGTGCCCCCCTCACTTTGGCACTTGTGAACGCTATCGGCGACGGTCGACGCTCCGGCCCTTTTGGCCCTCCCCCTCAGTCGCAGGCCGCAAGGATCGGAGGAGATCCCGATGTACTATCGACGATCTCTGGGCACTCAGTTGTGCACGCCCCCTAGCCTAACGCCTGCTGTAGATCGCGACGTACGAGCAGTAAAACGGTGGACCGCAGTTGTTGCCGGTTGGCCGTCTTTGGCGTTCTGTCGACGACCCTCCCCCATCCTCTTCTCCTCGACAGGCTCTCCCGTTGCGATGGACCTCCGATCCCAGCTGCTTGATTGGATCCTGCTTGCGGGACTGCTCTTCCTCTCAGTCGTCACGATGCTCGGTCAGAATCAACCGTTGAGCCGGGCCCTGCGCGCCCAGGCGCTCGAAGTTACCGCCCAGGTGGAAAATAGCTTTGCCTGGATGGGGGGCTATCTGCGTGCTCTGGAAGAAAACCAAGAGCTCCGCCGTCGAAACGTCGAATTGTCGAGCAAGGTGGCCCGAACCCGATCGGTCCGGATGCAAAACCGAGAGCTGGAACGATTGCTCAACCTCCGGGACAGCAGTTCGGCTCAAATGGTGGCCGCCCGCATCGTTACGAAAGACATTTTCCACCAAGAAAACTTCTTGACGCTCGACGTCGGAGCAGCGGACGGGGTGAAAGAGGGCATGCCGGTCGTCCACGAAGGCGGCATCGTGGGGACCGTGATGCTCACAAGCGACGACTATTCCCGAGTGATGCCGTATTTGAATACGGATTTCCGTGTGCCGGGAACGATCGTTCCCCTCCAAACGGAAGGAATCGTTCGCTGGGAGGGCGAACGTCACGACCGCCTCCTCCTCGAACACGTCGTAAAAACAGAGCCGGTCGAAGCCGGTCAGCAGGTCGTCACGAGCGGACACAGCGCTGTCTTCCCCCCCGGCCGGGCCATCGGCACGGTAGACTCCGTCATAGTGCAGCCGGGCCGAAGCGAGCTTCGAATTTACCTTGAACCTGCCGTCTCTCTTCACGAGATTGGGTATGCCTTCGTCATCCTGAGCACTCCGGACTCAGCCCGCCGACAGCTCGACTCTCGCTCGATCGGATAGCCCCATGCTCACGTTCTGTTGTCCCTCCCTCCGCCGTCCTGTTGCCGCACTCGTCTTCTTTGCGGCCTGTCTTCCCCTGTCTGCCGCCGGCCAGGCCCCGTACTCCGAATCCGCCGCGGCCGAAGAGTTGACGGAGACCATCTCCCAAACCCTGGACACTGAACCATTCGAAGGCGCATACTGGGGCGTTCACATCGTCAATCTACGGTCCGGGACCGTCCTGTACTCGAAAAATGCGCAGAGCAATTTCGTCCCGGCCTCGAACGTGAAGCTGCTCACCACTGCCGCCGCCCTCGACCAACTGACCGCCGACTATCGCTTTCGAACCCGCGTCTACGCCGACGGTCCTATCGAAGACGGCACGCTGAAGGGAAATCTCATTGTCCGCGGCAGTGGCGATCCCACCATTGGCGGCTACGAGCAACGCGACGATCCTACGCGGGTGTTCCGCCAATGGGCCGACTCTCTCAAGGCGCTGGGAATTACTCACATCTCCGGTAACATTATTGGGGACGACAACCGCATGGACGACACGCCCCTGGGCCACGGCTGGAGTTGGAGCGACATCTCCTACGCGTACGCGGCCGAGATTGGCGGACTGGTCTTCAACGAGAACACCGTCGACCTTCACGTGCTCGGACAGGAGGTCGGCCAACCTGCCAAAATCACGTGGGAGCCCTTCGACACCGACTACGTGAACGTGGTAAATCGCTCCCGCACCATTCCCTGGCGCACTGAGGACGACGAGAAGTACCAGCGCATTATGGGAACCAACACGATTCACGTTCGGACGAAAGTCCACCCCAACCGGGAAGAGACTGAATCCATTACCATCACCAATCCCACGCTGTACTTCGTCCACGTCCTGCGCGAGGTTCTCCTTCGGGAAGGAATTTCGGTGGGCGGCACGCCGGCAGACCTTGACGAAACGGCCACGACGGTGCAATACGATTCCGACCTCGTTCGCCCTGTGGCGTCCTACACCTCGAAGCCCCTTCGGCAGATCGTCCGCACGCTCAACCACGAAAGCCAAAACCTGTACGCGGAGCAAATCCTGCGAACGTTGGCCGTGGAGGTCCCTCCGCAGACAACCGAGGATCTCAAGCCTGGCTCGTCCGCCCTTGGCGTCAAATCAGTTCGGAAGACGCTCGCAGCAGCACGAGTAGACACGAGCCGTATCCAACTCGTCGATGGGTCCGGCCTCTCCCGTCAAAACCTCGTGCGGCCCCAGTCCATCGTGCGGCTGCTTCAGTACATGTGGACGCACCCCGCCCCTGCAGCCAGTTCTGCCTTTTACGACTCGCTTCCGAAAGGTGGGCAAGAGGGCACCCTCGAATATCGATTTCAGGGAAATGCTCCCGCACACGCAAACGTCCGCGCCAAAACAGGCACCCTCTCTAATACTAGTAGCCTGAGTGGGTACGTTACGTCTGAACGTGGCACTCCCCTTGCCTTCTCCATTTTCTGCAACCACCACCTTGCCGAGGGAAATCAGGTCCGGTCGGCTCAGGACGTCCTCGTAAATGCTCTTGCGCGCCTGCCGCTGTAGTAGGCGGCAGCAAATGCGTAAAGTTCGACAAATACCGTCCCTACAGCCCCTAAGGCCCCCGAGTAGACGAACTCCCCTTCCGGCCAATCGTTTTGGGAGAAGAAACCTTTGGTTTTCCTCGTTCGGGAATTCTCGTCGTAGAGAATGATCCCGGTCGCCTTCGTCTCTCCCAACACGCTGTAGTCGATCTCGATGGGTTCTGCCTCCGACACTCCGCACGGCACTACGGTCCTCGGCGTCCGCCACAACGGGAAAATCGCCCTTGGCTCAGACGGCCAGGCCACTATGGGCGAAACCGTTATGAAGCACAAGGCGGAAAAGGTACGTGAGCTCTACGGCGGGGACATCATTGCTGGCTTCGCGGGCTCCACGGCAGATGCCTTCACGCTGTTCGAGCGGTTTGAGGAGAAACTCCAGGAGTACGGCGGAAATGTCACCCGTGCCGCTGTGGAGCTGGCAAAGGAATGGCGCACGGACCGGTACCTCCGAAAGCTTGAAGCGTTACTGGCAGTGGCTTCCGCCCGACGCCTCCTGCTAATTAGTGGGAGTGGCGACGTGATCGAACCGGACGATAATATTGTAGCCATCGGCTCTGGAGGACCCTATGCCCTTGCTGCCACGCGCGCTTTCCTGGAAAATGGGGAGAGTTTCTCGGCCCGCGAAATCGTCGAGAAGGGCCTGTCGATTGCCGCTGACATTTGCATCTATACCAACAGCAATCAGACGATCCTCGAGATTGACGCCGAATCGAATTAGCCCTGTCATTGCGGTCCAATGACAACCCAGCTCCCTCCCACGGAGAGGCATACGAAACGGGAGACGTGTCCCATCTTACTCATCGGCACATTTATGCTCCTCGTCTCCCCCGTCGTACCGGGACCCGAACGAATGCACGATGTTCTGCGCCCCCACCGGCGTGCTTTCAGTCCAATACACACTGATAAATACATACAATGACCCACGATCAGACGCACGACCGCTCTGCACACGCGGCAATGTTTGTTGACTACGAGAATTTATATTCCGTTCTCACCTCTCAGAGCTCCAAAGACGCAAAGACCAGCGAGTACGCAACAGAGATCCTCGACGAGGTACAACGCTATCTCGAAGAGGGCGATGATACTCCAACCATTCTCGGCCGTGCCTACGGTCCCTTCGATGTATTGCTCGACACCGAAGATTCTGGCGTTCCCGCCGAACTTCACCGCCACGGCATCAATCCGGCCTACGTTCCGGCCGCCATGCAGGGCAATACCTCCGAGATCCAGCTTACCATTGAGGTGACCCAGTTTCTGCAGGAGCGTCCGGATGTGCAAACGGTGGTGATTGTCACGGGCGACCGTCCGTATCTCCCCCTCGTACGGACCATCCGAGAGCACGGACGCCGGGCTCTCGTTGCTGCCGTCAACCCTCCTCAGACGGACCGATACGTGGAAAGTGGCCTCTACCTCGACGCCCGCAACCTGTTGAGCCCCGATTCACGGGAAGACCTCCTGGCCAATGCGCCCAGAAACGGAAAAAGCTACGACGCCTCCTCGTCGAATCAGCGTCACGAGGAGCTCACCGACCCGTCCACCCGCCGGGCAATCGAAATTACGGAGGAGCACTTTGGCCAATACGAAGAAGTGTACCTAACGCCTCTCCTTCGAAAGCTGTCGGAGATTCTAGGCCCTGATGAAGATCCAAAGGCACTGGTAAGCGAGTTGGAGGCTGCCGGCGCCGTTCGACTCGAAAAGCGAAGTGGATACCCCTACGACTATACGGTGCTCATTGTCCACGACGACCACCCCGACGTGCGCGCCATCCAGAACGGGGACCGGACAGCGTCCCGTTCGTCTTCAGATTCCACAGAGCGCTCCTCCTCTGGCTCAACTGCATCCCCTGGGACTGATGAGGCTCCCACTGAGGCTCCCGATGAGGCCTACGAGCCATACGACTACGACGAATACGCGATCGATGAGGCACTTTCGGCGGATCCCGAGGACTCGACCGCCGATGCTGAGCCCGCAATGTCCTCTGAGGGGACCGATGGATCGTCTGCCACAGACGAGGACGCCTCGGCGCCGTCCACGGGGGAGGACTCCCGATAAGCCTTTCACCGAGCGGTTCGATCCTCTCCTTCCTGTTCTCTGACCAAATCGTTTTCCGTTCCCCAGTTTATGCCTAGCGCGACCGAGCACGTCGAAGACCTGACGCCCCGACAAATTGTTGAGGAGTTGGACAAGTACATCATTGGCCAGGAAGACGCGAAGAAGAACGTCGCCATCGCCCTGCGCAACCGGTGGCGCCGACAGAACGCGCCCAAGGAGATGCGGGACGAGATCATGCCGAACAACATCATCATGATCGGCCCCACCGGCGTGGGAAAGACTGAGATCGCGCGGCGGCTCGCGCGGCTGGCCCGGGCGCCGTTCATTAAGGTGGAAGCCTCCAAGTTTACGGAGGTGGGGTATGTGGGGCGTGATGTGGACAGTATGATCCGCGACCTCACGGACATTGCCGTAAACATGGTGCAGGAGGAGCACAAGGAAGAAGTGCAGGATCGGGCCCGGGAGCTGGCCGAAGAGCGCATCCTGGATATTCTCATTCCCCCCCAGGATCAACGTGCCGGCAATGGGGCCTCGGAGAACGATCCTGGATTCCAGGTCGAGCCGTCCACGACTACGGAGTCCTCCTCCGAAAACAGCAGCCTCCGGCAGCGCACGCGCGAGAAGTTTCGCAACAAGCTGGAGCGCGGCGACCTGGATGACCGCGAAATTGAGATTGAGGTGAGCACCGACTCCTCGTCGATGATGCAGGTATTTGGCCCAATGGGCATGGAGGAAATGGGCGTCGACCTGGAGGAGCTCTTTGGCAATCTCGGGGGCGGCGGCAAACAGAAGACACGCCGGGTTACGGTGGAAGAGGCCCGAGAGATTCTGACCCAGGAGGAGGCCCAAAAGCTGATCGACATGGATCAGGTGAAAGAAGACGCCCTGGAGCGCGTCCAGCAGGCCGGCATCGTGTTCGTAGACGAGATTGACAAGGTTGCGGCCGGTACTCGTACCCGAGACGATGGAGGCGCGGGACAAGGCGTGTCCCGGCAGGGTGTACAGCGCGACCTCCTTCCCATCGTGGAGGGGTCAAACGTGCAGACGAAGCACGGCATGGTGAAAACCGACCACATCCTTTTCGTCGCCAGCGGCGCCTTTCACGCCTCTAAGCCCAGTGATCTCATTCCCGAACTGCAGGGCCGCTTCCCCATTCGGGTCGAACTCAACAACCTCGATGAGGAGGACTTCTATGAGATTCTCACCAAACCCAAGAACGCCCTCATCAAACAGTACCGGGCCCTTCTGCGCTCGGAAAACGTGAGCATCGAGTTTGAGGATGACGGCGTACGGGAACTGGCCAAGATTGCCGCGCAGGTGAATGCCGACGTGGAAAACATCGGTGCACGACGACTCCACACGGTCCTCACCACTCTTTTGGAAGACCTGCTCTTTGACGTACCGGAAGAGATTCCGCCCGGCAGCAGTGTGACGGTAGACGCGGAGATGGTCAAGGACCGGCTCAGCTCAATTGCTTCCAGCCGCGACTTGAGCCAGTACATCCTCTAGCTCAGCACCGTTGCTCCCCATCCCCCGGAGGACTTCGGGCCCCGTGCCCTTTTCCTCCCAACGGTGTAGTCCCCGTGTGAGGCATCCTGGGGATCCCGATGCTAATCCTGCATGTCGTTTGGGAAAGCTCGCTTTCATACGAGGTCCGGTTGCAGGCTTCAGGTACGACGAGGCCCTGTCTTGACAGGAGAGGAAAAGGTCCGTTCCTGCGCTGAATGAAGTGGCCTCGGTAGCGCCCTTGGAGTCCAATGGCGCTACAAACCATTTTCATGGCTGGGAGCAAACTCCCGGATTTGATATCGGCCCTCTTCTAGGGCATAAGAGCAATCTCACTCGGGCCCCTGCATTTCTACTTCGATACCGCCCCCCGCGCAGGATTCGGGGGGATGAGGGGGGATCATTCCCGAACGGAGTATGCGGAGCTCGAATGAACCGGCATCTTCTGGAACTCCTGCGGAACGCCCCACGGCTCAAGAGCGAGACGGGTCCTCGCGAATCTGTGTGCAGCACTGAAGAGGCCCTCCATCACTTGAGAGATCATTGTCGTAGCTCCCCTCCACGACCTTCTCTCGGGAGCATTTTCTCAGCGATCGTCGTCGGCTCCAGGAGACTGGAATGCTCACAACAGACGCGCTGCTCCCCCCTGGTATTTCCCTTCGCTCATTCGTTTTGTCCCCAGGAGTCCAGGAAAAAAAAGACCTCCGTTCGTACCATGTCGGCAATCAATGTAACGGGTTCCAATGCGTAACAACACAAAATAAGCAGACGATTTGGACTCCCCCCGTTCCGTAGCCCATTAGCGCCCGATCCTGTTTTCCACTCTAGCCCGACACGGGAGACTGGCCCCCTGCTGCATATACGGCACCTGCGAGTGTGGGACAATTCCCTACATGCAAAAGCGCCATATGTGCTATTGTGGCGTTCTCCAATTTCGTGTCATTATATAGTCTCTGATCAGGCGGCCCAGACGTCGCCTTCCGCACATTCTGGAGATGACTATTTTCGTCCCCATGCAGGCCCGATTGCCCCACCGCTTTTCCTCTTCGGATGCCCCCTCGTACCAGCTTGCCACATCCCTGTACAATGTGGTGGAGTCCGTCTTGCCCACGGAATGTGACGAACGGTACGATGCCAGTGTTTTTTGCCAGTGCTTGGCGCTGGACCATGTGGAAGCCACACAGGACACAAGTGTAATGCGCATGTGTGTCCGTTGCCGTGGCCTGACGAACATGCGCGCTCACATCAAGGTGGAGCAAACGGGCAAACACGCCTTTGACGCTCTGTGCACAGTTCAGGACGGATCATCCCACCGATTCTCGTACTGTCTGCCCGCACGTGCTGTCTCCAGCACCTCCTGCGCCCCCTACCTGGGACGCGATCTCGCCACATTCCTGCGAACCGAACTGGAGAATCGCCTCGGCCGTCTGCTCTTGCAGAGCCCGGCACGCCCCCCTACAGGGGCCTCATCACTCGTGTGAGCCCGCGCCCATTCAGTCTTCAGCGTCGAGATGAATCACCTCCATTTGCTTGGGCGTTCCGTCGCGAATTGTGAGGCGAAGGCAGGTCTTGCGTTCATGGAAGCCGTGTTTGCCTGCCGCTCCAGGATTAACGAAGAGCATGCCCCCGAGGCGGTCGACCCGTTCGACGCGGAGGATGTGACTGTGGCCACAGATCAAAATATCCGGCGGATCTTCCGATAGCTTCTCCCCCATTCCGTTCTGCCAACGTCCGGGTCGGCCTGCAATGTGAGTCATCCACACGTCGAGCCCCTCCACCGTAAACCGCTCGTGCTCGGAGAGGCGACGCCGACTGCCAGCGTCGTCGATATTGCCCCACACGGCCCGTACGGGCGCCACCGTCCCCAGCCCATCCAAGATTCCGAGGTCGCCTACGTCCCCGGCATGAAGGATTAGGTCCACGCCGTCAAGGTCGTCAATGAGCTTGGGATGAAAATAGCCGTGGGTATCTGAAAGGATGCCGATTGTCACAAGCGCGAGCCAATAGTGAGCAGGAGGCAAAGAAAAACACCCGGACTACAACTGGGTGCAGCCCGGGTGCCGGCGACATAGAAGAATCCCTTACAGGGACAAGGTGGAGTTGGGATCCAACTGGTGGCATGTAACTCCAGCATCCTCAATGCTCTCTGCAACCTCTTCAATATCCACCTGAATGAACGGGAACGTATTGTAGTGAATGGGCACGACCGCATCAGCATCGGTCATGTCTGCGGCGTGAATCGCCCCGTCTACGCCCATCGTCACCACATCGCCGACCGGAGCAAGCATCAGGTCGACATCGTACAGATCGCCAATCCACTCCATTTCAGCGAACGGAGCCGTGTCGCCGGCATAGTACACCGTCCGCTCATCAAACTCGAGCACGAATCCTTCGGGCACCCCGCCGTACGATCCGTCCGGGAAGCTGGACGTGTGACGCGCATGAACGGCCTCGACGGATCCCCACTCAAAGTCCACAGTCCCTCCCTCATTCAGGGGCTGTACGTTTTCGTGGTCGTAGTCCTCTCCAACCCGAGAGATGATCTCAAAATTACTAAGCACCAGGGGGCCGTCCGGCCCGGCAAAGGCCTCCACGTCGGCGTAGTGGTCGAAGTGAGCGTGGGAGACGAGCACAACGTCGGGGGCCAACGCGTCGGGGGTCGTCTCAGTGTGTGGGTTGTCTTCGAAAAAGGGATCGAAGAGCAGAGTCGTGCTCTCCGTTTCAATCTGAAAGGTCGAATGCCCAAAGTACGTAAGCTCCATGATCTGTCGGATAAAATATCAGTCCCAAAACATACGAGCTAGCTCAGAAAGTCTACGGATGCCCGCCCTGGTGCAGTTTCGGCCCCGGAATGGTCGTGAGACGACATTCTTGTGAGGCATGCCGGCTGCCCCTCCCAAGTTGATACACTATTTCAGCACGACCATTCGGTGTGAGTCCGTCCCATTCTGCGTTTTCAGGCGCACAAAATATGTCCCGCTCGGAAGATCCTCCGCACTGAACGATACGTCGTGGTATCCGGGCTCTTTCCTTCCCGTTGCGAGTTCAGCAATACGGTGCCCCTTCAGATTCCACACGGTGAGAGTAACCGTCTGAGGGGAACGAACATCATAGGCAATCGTCGTCGTCTCGGCAAAAGGATTCGGAAAGTTGCCGATGAGCCTTACTGACGTCTGCTCCTGTGGAACCGCCCCAAGACCAATTTTAATGGTGCCCGAAAGGCGATCCGATCCATTCCGCCTTTGTTGCCGCACTCGATAATAGACGACCTGGCCGGCCACTTTCGAATCGGTGTAGACAAATTCGTCCCCTCCCGCGGGAGTCCCCTGAGGAGCCACCGTCACCGTAGAAGGAGAAAGTTCGGCAACGGTCGTGAAATGCTCCCCGTTCGTGGATCGCTCCACGAGAAATGTGTGTCCCTCCGACGCCTGCGCCTTCCATCGAAGGGTCACCGAACGGCCGTCCGCCTTCGCCCTCAGGTGACGCAGCCCCGATTGCAGCGAGAGCGTAACCGGAACGCGCCGGGCCCCGTCGGGCCATGCGTTCACGACCGCTCGCCCCTCTTCTTCAAAACCAAGGCGAACGCGGCGGTCTTCCTGCTTGTCTGAATTCGGCAGAGGACGGTTCCTCATGCGGCGAAGCATTCGGGGAGACCGAGCTTCCTTCCAGATGCGGAGTTCGTCCAACCGCCCTGAGTACAAGGGACGTTGCTCCGATTCCGTCATTTCTTTTCGATGCACCCGCCCCCCAAGCGCCATCGGCACTGGACCGGGCGCAACCGGCACCCGACCTTGCAGAGAATCAGTCGCCGTGCCGTTCACGATCAGTCGCAGCCGAGATCGCTTCGCCTCATAGACCGCTGCGATGTGGTGCCATCTGCCGTCTGCTACAGGTGTCCCCGAACGCAGAGCCTGATGTTGACCGGGTCGGCCACTGTAGAACCGAAGACGCCCGCTCCGATCTACGATAAACTCGGCAGGATAAGCTACGGCTTCATTCCCGCTCCACGTCGATAGCACGACCTCATCGAGCCCATTGGTTTGCATCCAAAACTCAATGGTAAATGACGACGCGCGCCCTAGAGGCGGAAGCTGGCCGGCTCGAAGAAGGAGGGGGGTCGAGGCTCCGCTGAGATCAAGCGCATGGTTGCCTCGTTCGGCGGACGAGACAGCGCGGACGTCCACACGACCTTGCCGCTCCAGAACCCGGCGCACCTGGCGCTGACTCGCAGGGTCCGCCTTTTTCTCCCAGACGAAGGGACTGAGCGTCCACTCGAAGCGTCCTGTCTGGTCGGGCAACTGTACGCGAACAATAAATTCGAGAGGCCCCCTGATGGCACGGTCCAGAACGAGCAAATCTCCTCCCGCCTGGTCGCGTGGTCGACGGTCAAAGCTCACAGGCTCCGTCCCGTACCGGAGCACGCGCACCTCCCGGAGCTCCCATTCCGGCGGGAGCTCTAAGACGGCGCCGTCGATAGACTGACGCGAATCAATTGTCTTGAACAAATTTACCGTTTCTCCGGCCTCGCGGACGGTGGATTCCGATAGGCCTTGGGCCTTCGCACAAAGGGACTGGAGGAGTATCAATGCAAGCGCAACACTCCCCACAACAAACATGTAGTTGCGCCG
This sequence comes from Salinibacter sp. 10B, assembly GCF_002954405.1. NCBI lineage: Bacteria > Pseudomonadati > Rhodothermota > Rhodothermia > Rhodothermales > Salinibacteraceae > Salinibacter > Salinibacter sp. 10B. Next base: position 484,100 of record NZ_MQWC01000004.1, read on the forward strand.
ATAGGACATAGTCAGTCCAGCTGCCCGAAAGGGACCATAACTCAATAGGCCTATGGGCATCTGTCTCGGATGGTCCGCTGCCCCCCCTCAAAGCCTTCATTGATGAATCATAGTTGGCCCGTATCCTCGCCCGAACGGGCTCGTTATCATACTCCCCCGAGGAGTGAACCACTAATGACGCCCTTCTGGATATCCATGGACGATCTTCCTGACGACCTCACCTCCGTTGGTTCTCATCACGGCAACCAGCCCCCTACCGAAACGGGGCAAGAAGTCCGCTCCCCGTCGGGCCCGGATCCCGACTCGACCCCTGCTTCACCGACCCCCGCTCTATTTCAACTTGTCCGGGAGACAGACGCGAACCGGATCCAGGTTCGGGTCCACTCGGCCCGAGCGCAGGTATCGTCCCCCGAGGCGGAGACAATTGAAGAAGTAGGGCAGTATCGTACCGTTGACGAGCTCCGCACTGCCCTTCGCGAGGCACCAATTGAGGGCCGGATTGCTATTTTCGAAGATGCGAAAACCGAGACGGTTCTTACCGACGATGACGCCACCGCCGATCACCCGTGGATTGGTCAACCTCGCTATGAGCGTATTACGTTTGTGAGCGATGATGCTGCGGTGTCCAACTACGTCAACAGCCTCGACCGTCCCCTGGCTTAGACTGTCGTTCTCCCTCCAGCGATTGACGGCTCTCCGCCCCTGCCAGTGCCTGTACGGCCGGCCGGGGAAACTGTGAGACCACGCCGCGTGGGGGCCTTCTCACCGAAGGAGTAGATCTCGGAGCGTTAACACAGATTCTCAATTTTCTGCTTCTATGGCCCTCGATCTGCTCAGCGCCACAGTTGCTGCCACCTACTCTCTGACCCCACGCGTTCGCCAACTTGTGCTTGAGGTGGATGGACATACCTTCACCCATACGCCCGGCCAGCACGTCAGCGTGCGGTACGAATCTGACCAAGACGGAGTCGTATACCGCCCCTACTCTCCCGTCAACGGACCCGGAACCGATCGCCTCGTTCTGGCCGTCAAGCAATACGACGGAGGCACCTGTTCGGTGTGGCTGCATGAACGAACAGTCGGCGATACGATCTCGGTTATGCCCCCCTCCGGCAACCTCCACCTCCGGGATCCAGCTCGTGACGCAGCCTTTCTGGCGACGGGGACGGGCCTGACTCCCATGATGGCGATGCTGGAGCAGTATTTAGCTGAGGACTCGGGACATGCCGTACTCCTTTACGGAGAACGATCTCCCGCGGACCTGATGTACCGCCCTACACTCGACCGTCTGTCTGCCAGCCATCCCAACCTTACCGTTGAGTATGTTCTGTCCGATACGTCCTGGAATGGGCGTACCGGATACGTGCAGGACCACCTCGATTCTGCACTCGGTAGCCTGGACGCACCGCACGCTTACATTTGCGGGGTGCCGCAAATGGTCGTCGACACCCAATCAGCGCTTCGGGACGCCGGCCTGCCAGACGATCACATCTTCAGCGAGGGCTGGGAACAGGGCGCTGTTTCGAACTAAGCGACTGTTTTGACGTCACTCGTTGGCGTTCGACGCCTCGCGAGACTTCTGGGCAATACGGCGCGGCATCGGTAATGAGAACGTTGCCTCCACACTCTCTCCCCGCTCTGGAAGATCTCGGGGCCGCTTTCGGGCTCTCTCCGCTCAATACTCCATTCGCTTACAGAGATGTCCTCGAAGCTGCTTCCGGGCTCGGTGAAGCCGAACGCGTACATTGACTTCCGTAAGTCCAAGCCGCTCGGCGGTCTCCGTGGTTGACTTCTCTTCGAGGTCCCTGAGTTGTACCACGCGCCGGTAATGCTCCGGCAGTTCCTGGAGAGCGTCGTGCACAATCCGCTTGCGCTCCGCGGTCTCCACCGCCTTCTCTGTCACAGTCGTTCCCTCATTCTGTTCTGCCTGCAAGAACTCGAGGATTTCGTGCTCCTTGTAATTGTGACGCTTCGACTTCCGCACGTGACCGTACGCCAGATGCCGGGCAATTGAAAATAGCCACGTGGACACCTTCGCCTCCCCTCGAAATGAGTCAATCTGTCGGTAGGCTTCGGCAAAGGCTTCCTGGACAATGTTCTCGGCCTCATCAGCATCGCCCACAATTTTCCAAACGAAATTGTGAAGGCGCTCCCGTTCCTGTTCAAAAAGACAGCGAAACGCGTGCTCACTTCCGGCTTTGAGCGCATCAACCTTCGGGTCCTCTGCGGTGCAGGGCTGGGGCATTTCCATGGCGACTGTGGAATGAGGTAAACATTCAAGAGGATTGGACTCCCTCGTCCTTACTATCATCCTCGTGTACCTTCACATGCGCTACATGTTATCACAAAAGTATAACAGGGGAATAAGATTTTCCTCTCCCCAACAACGCCCCCTTTAACCTCTAGCGCCTGCGCACGAGCCCATGCCCAACGAACGCACGTCCCCCTCCGACAATACTCCCGACGACGATGAACAGATTGAAACAACATTTCGCCGACTCCGACGCGACGGCCACTCGCGCCTCGAAGCGGTGCAACTGATCCTCGATACCCTCGACGTATCCCTCGCCGAAGCCAAACAACTCCTCCTCACCCACAACACTTGGGCAGAAGCCCGCAGTGCAACGGACTCTGATGCGTCGTCTGGGACCTCTGTGCCCCCAGCCCCCGGTTAAGAACCGAATTCGTCACACGACCCTCACCTCAAGAGGCAATCCCACTTCGTCCTGATCGGTACCATGGGTCATAGATACTCGCCTCACGGCCTTTCGAAATAACCCTCCCGCACGATCATGGACTTGAGCGACGCCGTCGCTGTCGTTACTGGGGCCAGCAGCGGCCTCGGGACGCACTTTGCTAACTCATTGATTGGACGAGGAGCCGTCGTGTACGGCCTCGCTCGGAGTTCCGACAAATTGAACGCCCTGCAGAACGATTTCGGCGACGCATTTCGCCCCCTTCCGTGTGATGTACGTGACGAAGAGCAGGTGGCCGATGCCTTCGAGACCGTTCGCGAGGAAAGCGACCGAATCGACGTACTTCTCAACAACGCCGGGCTCGGCCAGTTCGGCCCTGTCGATGATCTGCCGGTTGAGGATTGGGACGTGCAGATGGAGACAAACCTGCGCGGCGTCTTCCTCTGCACCCGAGAGGTCGTACCCACCATGCGCTCACAGAACGAGGATTCGGGCTTCGGAGGCCACATCGTGAACATAGCCTCCATCGCCGGTCTGCTCGGCAATCCCAACCTCACAGCGTACAACGCAAGCAAATTCGGAGTGCGCGGCTTTAGCGAGTCGCTCATGAAGGAAGTGCGCGACGATGGCATCCGCGTCACGTGTATCTATCCCGGCTCCACGGAAACCAACTTCTTCGATGTAGCAGGGGTCGACATGACGGATAACCCCCTCCAGCCCGAAGATCTAGCCGCCACCGTCGTGCACGTACTGGAGTCGCCGGCCAACCATCTCATCTCCGAACTGGTGGTCCGCCCCCTCCGTCCTCGGGGCTGACGCACTGCTGCTGGCCGGAAGGAAGGTGTCCTTTTTCCAAATACAGGAAGCCGTCACAGAACCACTGTGATCAGGAGAAGATCGTCGCACTAAAGGATCTTCACCACAACCCCTTCCGGCAGCGGAAACATAGACGGAAATGGGCCTGTTGGGTATGACGCGTTGTTATCACTCACCACTGGCGAGTGATAACAACAATGAAGAATCCTACCGCACATCACTCACAAGAAGTCAGTCTGAACCGATCATGACGAGCATCAAACCTCTTGGCGACCGCGTCGTCGTCCAGCCGAAGCCGGCCGATGATAAGACCGAAAGTGGTCTGTACATTCCGGATTCGGCAAAGGAGAAGCCCCAGGAAGGCACGGTCGTCGCAATCGGTCCGGGCCGCGTGGAAAACGGCAACCGGATCGAGATGACCGTCGAAGAGGGCGATCAGGTCCTCTATGGAAAGTATGCGGGCACTGAAGTTACCCTCGATGGGGACGAGTACCTCATCATGCGCGAGAGCGACATCTTCGGAGTTGTCGAAGGATAGCACTGTGCCCCTCGCGGCGGAGGAGGATTCTCCCACCCGCGGTCGCACACGACTACTGAGCTGCACTCATAACGAATCAATTACAACCCTACATTATGGCCAAACAGATCAAGTTTGATTCTGAGGCACGAAACGCCCTTAAGGAGGGCGTGGACAAGATGGCGCGTGCCGTCAAGGTCACGCTCGGCCCGAAGGGTCGGAACGTGGTCCTTGAGAAGTCCTTCGGATCCCCGACCATCACGAAGGACGGCGTCACCGTCGCAAAGGAGATTGAACTGAAAGAAAAGATTCCGAACATCGGAGCCCAGCTGCTGAAGGAAGCGGCGTCGAAGACCAACGACGCGGCAGGCGACGGAACGACGACGGCTACCGTTCTCGCGGAGTCCGTCATCAACGCCGGTCTGAAGAGCGTGACCGCCGGTGCCAACCCGATGGAGATCAAGCGTGGGATTGACCTTGGTGCCCAGAAGGTTGTGGAGCACCTGCGCGAGCAGAGTGAGATCGTTGAGGGCAAAGACCGCATCCAGCAGGTTGCCACGATCTCGGCCAACAACGACGATGACGTGGGCGAGCTGATCGCCGACGCCTTTGAAAAGGTGGGCCAGGACGGCGTCATTACCGTGGAAGAGGCCCGCGGCATTGAGACGCACCTCGACGTGGTCGAAGGCATGCAGTTCGACCGTGGCTACCAGAGCCCGTACTTCGTGACGGACTCCGAGGAGATGGAGGCAGTGCTCGAAGACGCATATGTGCTGATCTACGACGACTCGATCAGCAACATGCAGGATCTTCTCCCCCTCCTGGAGAAGGTCTCGCAGACGAGCAACCCGCTGCTGATCATCGCCGAGGACGTGGAGGGCGAAGCCCTTGCCACGCTCGTGGTGAATAAGCTGCGCGGCACGCTGAAGGTCGCTGCCGTGAAGGCGCCTGGCTTCGGTGACCGTCGCCAGTCGATGCTCGAAGACATCGCTGTGCTGACCGGCGGTACGGTCATCAGCGAGGAGAAGGGCTATCGCCTCGAAAACGCCACGCTCGACTACCTTGGGCAGGCCGACCGCATCACGATCGACCAGGACAACACGACGATCGTGGACGGTGCCGGCTCGCAGGAAGAGATCAACGCGCGGGTCAACCAGATCCGGCAGCAGATCGAGAACTCCACCTCCGACTACGACCAGGAGAAGCTGCAGGAGCGCCTGGCGAAGCTCGCGGGCGGCGTTGCTGTGCTCAATGTCGGCGCGGCCACCGAGCCTGAGATGAAGGCGAAGAAGGCCCTCGTCGAAGACGCTCTCAGCGCGACGCGTGCGGCCGTGGACGAAGGCGTCCTGCCGGGCGGCGGCGTAGCCTATCTCCGTGCCCTCGAAGCCCTCGAAGGTGTGGAAGGCGAGAACGAGGACCAGGCGATTGGTATCGATATCGTCAAGACGGCGCTCGAAGCCCCGCTGCGCCAGATCGCCACGAACACCGGACACGAGGGATCCATCGTGGTTCAGAAGGTGAAAGAAGGCGAGGACGACTTCGGCTTCAACGCCCGCTCCGAAACCTACGGCGACCTCCGCGACGAAGGCGTGCTCGACCCGACGAAGGTCACACGCTCCGCGCTGGAGAACGCCGCATCCGTGGGCGGCATGCTGCTGACCACTGAGTCCGTCATCGCGGACCTCGACAGCGAGGACGATGATGACGACGGCGGTGGCGGCGGTGCCGGCGGCGGAATGCCTGCTGGCGGTGCCGGCGGCATGGGCGGCATGGGCGGCATGGGTGGCATGGGTGGCATGATGTAACCCATCCATCCGCGCGTGCCCTCGCGGCACACGCCGATGCACGAAACGAAAGGGCTGCCTTCTCCGGCGACGGAGAGGGCAGCCTTTTTTCTTTTTGGGGCGGTGTTACTTGGTCTGTTTATCCCCCTAGTGCGATTGTATCTTGATTTCGGCTACTCATTTTCAAAGCAGACAGGACGAATGCATTCTCCCTTTCCTCATCTTTCTTGTGTAAGGCACGCCGCCGATTAGGCAGGTTGAGTTGAAGAGTTGGAATTGTTGGCTCAGATTGGAAGTCTCTTGCCTCTGTATTGGCCTCCTCCCTCTTTTCTGTAGTCCATTTGCCACTGGCTACTCCCGAGCTTCGATGGGAACCCGTACAGTGTCGGTGTAAATCGACCCGACGAATCCGTGCCCCCCTTTTACGTTTGAGAATGTGTCGGGGCGCGCCAGGTTGTCGAGGGATGCTTCTCTCCACTGGGGCCAGTCCGGGCCTCCAGCCGCGACCACGACCGTCGCGAACGGATGCACAAACGCAGAGCGCGGCACGCACCGGTTCTCTGTCCCTCGAAACAGAGCATGCAAATCCTGACCGTAAAAAATGGGAAGCCGGTATCCCTCCCCGTCACGATGCTCCGCTTCGTCAAGGTAGTCAATGCCTCCCGCCCCCTCGGGTGCACTGTTCGACCGGCCCAGTGGATAGTAGACCTTGACGGCCGCTAGATGGTCGAGGTGTTTGGCCCTCACGGAAAACGTATTCTGTCGCTCCGCTGGATTTCCTTGAGCGTCAAATTCACAGGGAAGCAGGAACGGTTGCGTTTCTCCCTCAACAGAATGAAGGAGCGTGGGAGGCCGCTTTGGGGTCGTGGTCGTGGCCGTTGTGACGGGCTTGCCCTTCTTCTGAACAATGAGACGGTATGACGTGCCCGCCTGAAGTGCGTGAGTTGTTCGAAAGTTGTGCACCGTTGCCACCTGTCCTACGGTCTCGTAGGTGTCCTGCAGGCGCACCTGTGTACCGGTATCGAGATTCTTGAGAAGGACGCGGGCCTCTAATTCAGGAGGGCTTCCGACCTGCGTCGTGTCACCAATGGGCTCAACGCGCACCACCTGTGTATCGGCGGCCACGTTGAGCGCGGCAAAGAGACTGTACTGGTACTGCTCGGAGGGCTCCAAAACGTCCACAGTGGGATCACACCCCTCAAGGAGAAAGAGGCCCCCTAGAAGAAGCATTCCCCAAACCAAACACTGACGGGTGGATGGTACCATATGAACGCCATTCATGAACGTGAACCTGAGACGCCAAAATAAACTTCAGGTCCCGCTCCGTCTATTGGATGTCGATCTTCACTGAGACGTACGGGAGAAGCGGCAGCTGATCAACACGGTTGAGCGTGAATATGTCAACGTAGAACACATTGGCGCGATTGTATACATTGATGGCTCCTGCCTCAGCGGTAACCCCTACTTCTGAGCTCACATCGAAGGTTTTTCGAAGGGACACATCAAGCCGATGGTAGGCGGGGAGCCGAGCATCGTACGGCCGATCGTAAAAGGTCCGCGGGATTCCAACCACCTCCTCGGGAGATTCCCGAAGCCCTCGAATTTCGAGGAGTGTATCATATCCATATACCTGCGTGTAGGGACCGCCGGTGCTGTATTGCCACCGAAGATTGGCCTGGACCCACCCCGTACGGAAACTGGTAGTCAGCCCAACCTTATGCCGAATATCGTGTGGAGGGGTATACTCAACGAGGTCCTGTCCCCCCCACGCCCCGAGTCGCTCCCTTCCGGATCGATAGGTAACCGTACCATAACCGTACTGAGCATTTATCCGGAGCGGATCGGCATCATAGACCAGCGAAACATCGGCTCCGTAGGCCGTCCCCTCCGCCCGGGTAAGCTCAGTGTTAAACCGGACGATGGGCGTCCACCGTGGTACAGGCAAATCTCGAAATTGCTTGTACCATCCCTCCACTGAAAAGCGGAGAGCCGAAAGCAGCTGGTGCTTCCAGCCAAGGAGGGCGTGTTGTGCTTCAAGCGGGGTGTTCTCGAATGGAGAGGGCAGCCAAACCTGAAACGAGGACCCAGCATCACGCTCGTCCGTGATCCCAGCCGCAAATTGATGGTAGAGTCCAGCCGCGGCGGTGATCTTCATCGTGTTGCTCCCCCCAGGCCGATACGAGAATCGAAGTCGAGGATCAATAGAAAGACCGTCCCAGGCAAACAAGGCCTGAGTACCAACGCTTGGCTGCAGGGTTAGGCGATCGTTCCAGGTCCAACTGCCCCCTACGTGCGTCGACGCGCTCATCAGAAATCGATCCTTCTGCGCGGTCGCGAGTCCTAAAAAGGGCTCATTCAGCTTAAGGGCATACTTGTCAGCATGGACTGCTCCCCCCCACTGCAGAGTTCCATCGAGCAATGGCTGGGCAAGCTGCCATCGGCCATGTACTTTCCAGGTTCCAGCAGTGCGCACCGTTCCGTCCGATGATCGGACCGTATTATTGAAGTGACTCGTCCCGAAACTCACGTCGAGCGTTTGTGCCGATTGCCCCGAAAAGAGAAGGCAATCGCCTCCAACACTGGTGTTGTCCCAGCGGATTGAGGCCTTTTGGTCCGGATCGATTCGCCCTCGATCATAGGTACGCAGTCCCATAAATGAACACTGACTCGACCCTCCCTGGGTCTGGACCTTCGCCACGACATCGTAAAATCGATACGGGGTCTCTTCCCCAGTCAGCGAAGGACCCGCATATTCTACCACAGAATGCCGTGCATGGACGAGAAAGGACTTGGCCCCCGTCTCAAGAGGACCCTCCGCGTGCGCCGTCGCCAAAAAAGGCCCGATACCGATGCTCCCCTCATATTCTTTTGTATTCCCAGAGCGGAACTGAACGTCGAGGACTGACGAAATACGCCCCATATGCTCTGCACCAAACCCGCCTGCGTAAAAGTCTGCACTCGAGACCAATTCGCTCGGAAATGCCGAATAGAACCCGATGATGTGAAAGGGCTTGTAAACGGGAATGCCATCAACAAGCACAAGATTTTGTGAGGGCCTCCCTCCTCTCACGAAGAGTCGTCCACCCCGATCTCCTATTGCGGTGACCCCTGGCAAACGCCGCAGGTACGAAGCCAAATCCCCACCTGGACCCGGAGTGGGAACCCTCTCGATCTCAGCCCTCCGGATTTCCTGAAGTCCAGCCTCTGACTCTTCAACTCCCGCCCGGCCACGAATGGTTACTTCATCGAGACGACGTGGCTGCTGCTTTAATGCAATCGATATGGTTTGACGCGAGCCGGCACTCAACTGTAGCGTATCTTGATAAGCTCGATAACCGACGAAGCTGATCGTCAGTTGGTACTGTCCCGGTGCAATCCCAGACATCTGGTAAAACCCACGTCCATTGGTGGTTGCTGCTTCCTCCACCACACCGGAAGGCGACCGGATGGCGACGTTGGCTCCTTGCAACGATTGCCCATCTGCCACGTCGCGAACGAAGCCCTGAACCACAACGTCTTGCCCTCCCTGTTGTCCCCAGACCGGAGGAACCCACGCCAACATGCTTCCGACAACCAGTAGAGCAATCAGTGTCCAACATGGCCCCCGCTGCCGTTCTTTGAGCCTCCCGTGACAGGGCACGAACGAGGACATCCCAACGACTATGAAGGTAGAGGGGGGATTCATCGTTAGGTGCTCTACACAAGGCGTGCGGACGAGAGTAGAATATTCTCGTGTGACCATCTCTTCCCCCCGAAACTGCTTGGGGAATTGACGTGACTCCCAAGTCATAGGGGGCGAAATCGCTAAAAAGTGCCGAAATAAATCTCCTGGCGAATGCAAAAGACATGGCGCATGGACTCCCCGACAGTCGGAGTCCACAGAATGCCCGTCCGACTTCTTAGGAACGTGCCCCGACAGAATCAGCTGGTACTTGCTCCAAACGAGAAAGAAGAGAACGAATTGGAGCTCGATTTTCGTGCGAGATGCTAAAACTATTCCCTCCTACAGAGCCCGATACAGTGGACACGTTTCCGATTGTCGATAGTTGACGCCCCGATACGTCGACCTTTGCGAAGGTACCACTCCGCACTGTTGACGTCTGCGTGACCTCCCGGGTCTGCGGATCATTCCACTTGATGGTCTCCGTGCCAACCGTGAGCGATAAAGTGCGTGCTTCAAGATTGACAGGTTGTGGACCCCGCTTCACAAAATGAAGATCATACGTCGACGGTACACAACCTTCTCCCTTACAGCGTCCAACAACCTGCATGTAAAACCGATTTCGCTTCTGAAGCCCCGACGTCAACTCCAGACCATTCAGGCGCATCTCGCCGGTTTCGTACGTCGTACGATTCGACGTGGAATCATAGGTCGTAGTTACCGGCTGAGAAGAAGTTGCACAACTAGCAAAAAGAAACCCAAGGGAGAGAAGGCCAAAAATCGCGGATCTCATCATGATGTCAACCTGGTTGTCGAATGATCGGAATAGATGACACTGTCTCTCTACCCAAACAACGAGGACGGCGGATCCTCCAACCTGACAGAACGCAACAGAACAGAAGCCCTCTTCAAGCCCAATGCTCCTGAACTGAGTCCCTCGTGTTCACAAACGACGAATGGGGTCTATTCCTCGCACAAACCGAGAAGGCCGGCTTCCCCAGAGGGCAAGCCGACCTTCCGCGGTACCTTCTATCGTAGACACGAGCCGATCAGTTCGACCCAACCGGCTCTACTGTAATTTCAGCGTAGTCGATTACCGTATTCCCTTCCAACTGGTACGGAGTGTCGTTTCCCGTCAACACTCCTTGAGGAGTGGCAAAATCATACTGCTGATTATCATTCGAGTCCTTGTGAGGCATGGCCCCGAGGGTTACGTCCCCGCTCAATTCCTCGTCGAGAGCAATTTTCACTTCATTAGCGACCGTGGGTCCCTCTATGTAGTCAGAAACCCCCACAGTACTCGCCACTGCGCCTGCACTTTGCATTTCGCTCTTGTCGTGTAGGACAACGAACCCCCCGTCCGCGGGCATATATACCCCGTCCACGACGAGTGTATCTCCCTGAGCGACCGATGTATCCGGCAGTGCACGATCCGTGAAGTCCGCCGACGCAACCGGAGGCAGGAGCGGCGTATTAAGCTCATGGATGACACCGTTCGTCGCCGGAATATCAGCATCCGACACCATGCTTTCGTCCACCGACACCGTTGTATTTCCGAGCAACGTCTCAACATTGGATACCGGCAGGTCCTCCGATGTGAATGAATTTCCTTGCACGGCATGATACTTCACAAGGTCGGCCCGGACGCTTGACGTTCTTGGCTCATCCGCATCCACGGCCTGTGTGGGAACTCCCCCAATCGCTCCGGCCACCTCACCACCAGAGGCGAGAGACGCATTAGAGGGGCCAAAGAGCGTAAAGGTAGACTGGGTTTGTCCGAGGATGCCCGCGATTCCGGAGGGAACGGCCAATGTCGCGAGGGTGGAAAAGGACCCAATCCGGGCCACCTGGCCCCCAATGCTATCCCGAACCGCCGCTTCCACCTCAATCGTCTCGGCATTGATATCGTCCGGACTTGCATTCACAGAGATTGAAACCGTACTGGGATCGGACGTAGCGGTGGTCGACGCAATCGGATCGTCCGCCGTGTACATCACCGTGATGAACTCGCCCCCTCGACTTTCCCATCGGTACGTCTGCTCGGAATTACTAGCAGTAGGGAGATCCGAGTCGTTTACCGACCAGGTATAGCTTTTGTCGACTGTGTATCCTTGCACGTAGTAATCGACCGTGTCGGGCACACTGACCTCATTCGCTCCCGAGAACGACCCGGTTGCTGCGTCTCCAGCCGACGTTCCTCCCTGCTTAATGATATAACGGTTGGCGTTCTCCGGATCTGCCTTCTGTGCGCTCTGGTCGCAGCCGGCCAGGACAAAGGCGACCGCCAGACAGAAGAAAAGAAGCGTTTGATATCGATGTCTCATAGTACCGTAACTGTTTCGAAGTTGACGCATGAAATATGCGGTTCAGCAGAAAAGCAAGAGCTCCCCTACCCAATCTCCAGAGGGGAGCTCTCTGCCTTAGTTAGCATGTGCGTCCGAAGGAGGCCCTTCCATATCCCACCACATTTGGCAGGCCTCATCCTCTTGTTCGACCCCGCCACACATGTTCTCTGCGGCCGACCTCACATTTCTCTCATTGAGGTTGTATTCGGAGTCTGGATAATCAACGCGAAGCGGCGCGTAGGCATCAAATCCGCCGGCCACCCCGCCTACCGGAGAACCAAGCACTCCTTCGAAGTCAAATCGACGCCAGGTTGACCACCCCTGGATGTTGTGCATGTAGAAGGAGATGTAGCGCTGCTCACCGATCACCTGCATTGGGGCGGAGGAGAATTCGCTCTGCACCGCTGAGATGTACCCTTGCGTAGCACTCCCCGAAGCCGAAATGTCCGCATCCGTCTGGCTGGCGTAAAACCCTACGGAGGCCCTAATGGCCTGCGCAATTAGCTGCTGCGGATTTCCGCTAATCAGCCCCTTCTCAGCGGCCCAGGCCTTCGTGAGAAGGACTTCGTCGTAGTACATCATTGGTGCAAAAGCGTCACCGTTACCACTGGGCCCATTTGGAAACCACGCCTCCGGACGGGAAAACACACAGGTCGGATTCGCGCCGTACAGGCTCTGCGCACTTCCTTGCTCCTGCGCAAAGGGAAATCCTTTGTACTCCCCACTTCCATCCTCACAGGGACGGTTGCTGTTGGAGGTCTGCTCGAAGTAGGCATCCAGTCGTGGATCCGCCGAGCCATAGCCTGACTTCAGAAACTCAATGAATCGTTCTGAACCATCAAAGTCGTCTCGAAAGTCGACCTCCCGGTTCACGTAGTAGCTGTTTCGGTGGTCCGAGCTGGTCCCGAATTGGAAGTAGACGTTGTCGTCATTGCTCTGAAGGGCCTTGCCATTCGCGGAGGTAACGGCCTGTTCGGCCCAGCTTCCGCTCCCGGCTGCGTCGTAGGCCCGCAGTCCGATGCGCATCTTCAAGCCATTGGCAAACCGCTTCCACATCCTCATGTCCCCCCCATTCACGAGGTCTCCGGACGGGCCTTCCCCGTCCACACTAATTCGGCTTAGAGCGGTGTTTAGGCTATCAACCAGCACCGGATAAATTTCGGACTGTGACGTGTAGGATGGGGAGCGATTTTCTCGTCCCTGAAGCGCCTGCCCAAAAAAGGGGATGTCCCCGTACGCATCGGTCAGAATCTGGAAGGCCCACACCTGCATAATTGTGGCCACAGCCTGAAAGTTGTCCTGATTTCGGACCGTATTCGGACGCTCTCGGGCAATCTTTTTGGCGGCCCGAAGATCATTCAGTCGGTTGTAAATCCCTCCCCACGCGTAATCAACCGGGGAGTATCTGCTTTCCGACGGATAAAAGTTCTGGGTCGTGTACTGCGCCCAGACGTTTGCCCGGCGCATGGTCCGAGTTCCCCCGAACACCTCCTCCGAGATGTACCGCTGGGCGTTGCTAAGAAGGTTGTTCGGATTGGCAGAAGACGCCTGATTCGGATTCTCGTTGTAACTGGAGAGGCTATCGCATCCCCCCAGCGCGAGGAGCAGGGAAAGTCCCCCAGCAAGGAGGAGTACAAGTGTAGCGTGACGTCTCATATCAGAGAATCAGTCAACTGTTGGAAATGATCGCAAGCCCGGTAACATACCCGTTCCCCCCGGTGGACAGCACCGGGGGACGGACAACCATCAGCACACTAGAAATTCAGGTTCACGCGGAAGGTGAACTGACGCTGGGGTGGAATATTGGCGGCCTCAACCCCTTGAATGTTGCCGGACCCTAGAGTAACCGAAGGGTCCACATTTGGGGCTTTCTTGTAGAGGAACATGAGGTTGCTCCCTGTTACCGAGACGCTGGCCCGTCGAAGGGCAAACTCATTGAACCAACTCTGCGGAAGGCTATAGGTCAGCACCACCTCTTGCAGCTTCGCATACGTCGCGTCGTAGATGAACCGATCGCCGCCTCCGGCTGCAAACCAGTTCTTCCAGTAGCTAGCGGCGGGGATGCGCCCCACGGCTTCTCCGAAGTCAATTCCTTGCACCTGAGACGCGTTAGAGGGATCGGTGCCTTCCGGCAACACAACACCTTCCGGAATGACGCCGGTCTCCCGCTGGTTGTCGGCAATCGTGGACTCAAGCAGGCCACTATAGGTGCCGAACTTATTGGACAGCGAATAGATCTCGCCTCCCATCTGCCCATCGATCAAGGCACTCAACGTAATCCCTTTGTACGAAAGGGTGGTTGAGAGTCCGCCTTTCCAATCCGGCACGTAGCTTCCCAGCACCTGGGGCTGCGAGGTCGTCAGTGGAATTCCATCCCGGTTGAACACGATGTCGCCGTCTTTATCCCGACGGAGTGCCGGCTGCACAAGCGCTCCGAATTCAGCTCCTTCTCGCGCCTGAACCTCCGGCCCAAACACCACACCGCCATCGGAGATCGTGTAGGTTCGAAGGCCTGCTGCAAGCTCTTCAACCGTGTTGACGTTTTTGTTGAAGTTGGCCGTGACGTCCCACTGAAATCCTTCCGTGAGCACGGGTGTGACCGTGAGGCTCGCCTCCAAACCACGGTTTACCACCTTTCCGGCGTTGAGCAGCGACGAGTTCAAACCTGATGCACTAGAGACGTCAACGGCGAGAATCTGATCTCGCGTTACATCTCGGTAGTACGTGGTATTCAGGTTGACTCGATCATTGAAGAAGCGCAGGTTGGCCCCGAATTCAATCCCGGTGGTCAGTTCTCGCTCCAGTTCCGGGTTATTAGCGGACCGCTGCAACTGTTGAAGCGGCTGCCCCTGAAAGGGCACGTTGCCCGGATATGTAAGCCCCAGCCGGTACGGGCTCGTGTCTTGGCCCACCTGCGCCCAACTCGCACGCACTTTTCCGAACGACAGGATGTCCTGCCCCTGCAGTGCATCCAAGCTGGTGAAGATGAAGTTTGCCGAGATCGACGGATAGAGATACGAGTTGTTGTCTGCCGGCAGGGTCGAGGACCAGTCGTTTCGAAGTGTCCCTTCGAGATAGACCATGTCGTTGTACCCCAGACTCACAAGCCCGTAGGTACTGTAGACCATTTGCTCCTCAAAGTAGTCGTCCACAGTCGGGCGTCCCACGGAATTCCCGACCGTGTATACTCCCGGCGCCGCCAGACCATTGTTGGTTGACGACTCATTCTCCTCGTAGGTCGAGTACCGTACCTTTCCGGCCACAAACGAGGAGAAATCAATGCTCTCCGTAAGTGTCCCGGAGTAATCGAAGCGGAGCTCAGAGCTCGTCTCTTGCTCCTCAATGATGTCCTCACTATAACCAGCCGGGGCTCCAGTCGAGATTCCCGACCGCCGGTCGCCAAACCGATGACTCCGGTAATCGGTCGACACGGCGAAAGTCCCCGTCAGGTCCTGTATGATGTCGTACGCGACTTCGGCCTTCCCAATCAGACGCTGTTCATCGTCCTGCTGGAAGTTTTCGTATCGATTCACGTACGGATTGTCCGTATACTGAAACTGCGTGACTGGGCCTTGCGCCCCCGAAACGCCTGCATAGTTCCAGCCTCGCTGCTGGCCGTTTGGGCGCTGGTAATCCCGCATGTAGCTGTCCGGCCCGTAATTGAGCTGTCGCTGCGTGAAGGTGTTGAACGCAGCGAAGGGGTTTTCTTCAAATCCATAGCCCATGCCTGAGCGGCCCTTCACGTTGGTGTAGCTGTACTTCGCAAACGCGGTCGCCCTCAGTTCTTCACTGAGATCTGCCGACCCGTTGAAGTTTACCTGATATCGGTCCATTGAACCGTTCGGCATCACACCTCCCTGGTTTCGAGTGTTGAGGCTCAGCCGGTAATTCAGGAAGTCGGTCTGCTGAGACAAGGCGATGTTGTTGGTATAAACCGTTCCTGTCCGCAGAAAGTCCTTCACAGCATCGGGATGCGCGACCCAGGGCGTCGCCTCGCCTTCGAGTCCATTCACGTTGTCCCAGCTATACCACTGTCGGACTGGACGACCGTCAAGACGGGGTCCCCACGATTCATCTACCGCGTACTGTGCTACATAGTGATCGCTCTCACTCTGCTGCTTGTAGTCCCCGTCGAGCGTCGAGAACGTCGATCCGGGGGGACCTCCTCCGTACTGGTTCTGGTAGTCCATGAACTCGTACGGCTGGCTCAAGGACACACTCGAGGAAAAGGACACACCGAGCTCCCCCTCAAGATTGGCCCCGCTTTTGGTCGTGATCTGAATGACGCCGTTCGCCCCCCGGGAACCATAGAGCGCGGCGGCGGACGGTCCCTTCAAAACAGAGACGGACTTGATATTATTCGGGTTGAGGGACTGAGCTGCATTTCCAAAGTCGAATCCGCCATTCCCCTCAACGGTCCCATCGCCCGTCTGGCGACTTCGGTTTGAGACCACCACGCCGTCAATCACAATGAGCGGCTGATTGTCCCCACTGATGGAGCTATACCCGCGAAGAATGATGTTTGACGAACCTCCCATCGTACTGGAGGATCGAATGCTCGCCCCCGCAATCTTTCCCTTCAGGGAGTTTATAAAGTTCTCGCTGTTCGTCGCATCGAGCTCCGCTCCCCCAACCTGCTGGACAGACGTCGTCACAGCGCGCTCCTCGCGCTCAACGCCAAGAGCGGTTACGACGACATTGTCAATCCCGACCGTTTCGGTGGCCAATTGAATTCGGAGGTTGGTCGTGGAATTCGCTTCGACCTGAACCGTCCGTCTCTTCTGTTGATATCCCACAAAAGAAACGTTGAGGACGTACTCTCCAGCGGGAATGCCCGTGATCCGAAAGGATCCATCCGATCTGGTCGCAGCACCTCGGTTCAAAGCCTGGACGACGACGTTTACTCCAGGAAGGCTCTCAGAAGTGGTGCTGTCCACGACGGTCCCGGCAATCGTTCCGGTCTCCTGGGCGAAGACACTCCCCGGAACCGCCAGTAATACTCCTACCAAGGCAGCGAGTATCGTTCGGTACATGATAGATGGTGTACTAGACGTAAGGGATGCGCAAATGAGACGCTTACTGTGCGGCAAGCACTGCCAGGCAACGACTCTTTCGATAACACCGTCGTCGCGGTCTTATCTGATTGCATTTTGGAAGCGCTTCCACACCAGGGACTCTACTTTTCGGGGCAGGCTCCTCTGTTCACCTGAGTCTACCCTATCACCGATTTTAGGTTATGGGCAGGTTCGCTTAATGTCAAGGAAACCAGTACTTCTTCCTTCTTCATTCCGGGGACTCATGCACCTCAGACTTGAAAACTTCGTCTGACTGAGAAGAATTCAAGGAGAACCCCCTTATCTATGGTCGCTGAATATGTGGCGTGGTGGGGACATCTTCGCTGTTCTCTGTACCTGGTCCCCTTTTCGCCCGAAAGGACTTCTCTACTCGCTTCGTAGTATCCCCACAACCAACGCCTCTAATTTTTCTTTCAGAGCAGATGACCCGCCTCCATCGGAGGAGTGTGATGTTCAACGACAGAGCTTTTCGGCGAAGAAGCATTCTGCACCTGGTACATCTTGCGATCGGTTTCCTACCGTACTACCGTGAGCTTTCGGGTCTTGACCTCGTGTCCAGCCCGTAGTCGTAGAACGTAGACTCCGCTGGAGAGGCCGTCGACGTCCATCACCACCTCATGCCGTCCCCCCTCTGCCTCCCCCGCAACCGTGCGCACTCGCCGCCCCATCACATCGAAGAGCTGCAGGGTCACGGCCGTCGCCCGTTTTTGCGGGACCGCGTAGCGAATGATCGCCCGCTCCCGTACCGGGTTTGGATAGGTGTCCACCAACCGTACCTGGTTCGGTCCCTCGCGGGCCACGACGACGGAGGCCGTATACGAGGTGGTGCCGTCGGTATCCACCTGCTCCAGCCGGTAGCGTACTGAGTCAGTCGCGTACGGCACCTCCCGATCCGTAAATCGATAGTGTTGCGGCTTCGAGGTCGTCCCGCCTCCGTCTACGAAGCCGAGATCTGTCCAAGCCTCTACCGTTCTCTCACGTCGTTGCACCCGAAATCCGACATTCTCCGCTTCCGAAGCGGTTTGCCATTGTAGTTGCACACCGGCCTTCATGGTCGTCCCCTCGAAAGACGCCATCTCGACCGGCAGGTCCGTCGACCCATTTGAGAGTGGAAGCCCGGAAAAGCTCGTCTTATCGTTCCCATTGACCGAGCCGATCTGCGCCCCGAGAATGGAGAGGTCCTCCGGCTGCGCCAATTCAAACCGGACCCCCGAGGCGGAGGCTCCTGTCTCGACGTCAATTGCAACGATCAATGCATGGGCCGTCGGGGGTACCGATTGGTGAAACCCGGTAAACGTGATGGTGGCGGGCGCGCTGTCGACGTCGGTCGTCTGTGCGTCCAGTTCCGTATCCGTCCCCACATTCAGGTCGAGATCGTTCGACCAGAAGAGCCGAGCAGCACTGATGCCGGCCACGCCCGGGGCCTGATTTGTCACTGTAATCTCGTGGATCGTGGCTCCTGTCTGCCCGGCAGACAGTTTCAGCACCCCAATTGCATTGTTGGACGTCCCGGGAGAAACCTCCGCTGTAAAGTCGACTCCACTGCTCGATCCATCGGTAAGGGCCAATGTCGCATTCGTCCGCTGAACAAAGCGAAGTCCATTTGCATCGGCCTCAACGTCGCTAAAGGTAAGATCGGGATCTGCATCGCCATCCATATCCTGAGAAAAGGTGTTAGCCCCTACCCGAAGAGCAGGAACCGCGGCTCCACCGTCAAACGGACTGGAGCTCCCTGTCTCCTCCACAAAGCTCCCTGCTCCATCTCCGTCGTAGTACCGCTGCGTGCCGTCATGATACGTGATGAGATCGAGAGCACCATCAAGATCGAAGTCCCCTGTTTCGAGGGCTACGCTTTTTGCAGTGGCGTCGGCCGCCACGTCGCTCAACGGATGCGAGGCATCTGACTGCACTGCGTACCCAGTGTCGGTATCATCCAGATAGGTCCAGTTTGTGGCATCGCCAGTCCCATCGCGCGAAGCAAGTTCCACGACATCGTCGCCGTCAAAGTCGCGTACGAGGGTCGTGGTGTTGGTCCAAAATGGCTGCGAGATTCCATCGAACGGATTCGCAGCACCCGTCGTCTCAGAAAAAGACGCTTCGGAGCCCGAAGTGTCGTTCTGATAGTAATGAGTACTGCTGCCGTCGTAGACGAGGAGATCCGGGTCTCCATCATGGTCAAAGTCGCCCATGATGGCGTCCACAGTGGACTGGTTGCCGCTGACGGTAATGCCGTCGAACGGATTGTCGGTGCCAGTCCGCCGCGCGTAAGTCGAACCGTCGGTATTTTCGACAAAGGCAAGTGTGCCGGTCCCGCTCTCGGTATAATCGAAGGGCACCACGTCGAGGTCTCCGTCCGAATCTACGTCTCGAAGAAAGGTGCGCCCTCGCGTACCGAAGATCTGGCCAATTCCATTGAACGGATTCTCTGGGCCGGTCGTCGCCGAGAACGTCCCGCTGCCGTCGTTCGCAAAGAAGATTTCCGAAGAGCCGTCGTAGGCGAGGAGGTCCACGTCCCCGTCGGTGTCGAAGTCGCCCGCAAGGGCATCGACGGCAGCCGGGGTCGACGTAGCAGAAAGGCCGTCGAAGGGATTGTCACTCCCCGTTTGCTCGGCATACTGCGCCTGTGCGAGACGGGGGAAAGCGAGAAATCCGACAACAAGCAAACCGATAAACAACAGAGCGCGCCTCTGAAAGCTGACAAATCGAACAGAACGGGCAGACAAAGGGGTCAACAGCATAGGATCACGGATCTGAGAAACGCGGGAGACTGGATTCGAAGGCCCTATCCATATTTAACTCCGACTCGGGTAGATGCCGATCGTAGCGATAATGAAATTGACCGCCAAGTATGGCTGCACGTTACCATGGGCCTGCCCGCCCCCCGCGTTGCTGCTATTCACCGACATCGACCCGTCGGTTGAGCCCGTACTGTAGACCGGCACTGTTCCGCGTGCATCGGGCTGCGCTCCGAGAGCATTGCCCTCCGGTGTCGTGGCATCGGCCTCGTTTGAACTCACCGGAAGAGAGGGACCATGCGTATGACTCGGCATCTCTTGCGCTCCCAGCGTCACCTGCTCTGCTCCCCCATTCTCTCCAAGAGTCCGAGGAGTAAGTCCCGATCCCTGCCCAGTTCCCATCGGGACACGTCCTCGCAGGTCCGGTAAAGCAAAGGTGCTCCGTCCGTCGCCGCCGTATGTAGTGCCAAGAATGGAGAAAAGAGCCGTATTCGAACTGATGGGAAGTAATTGTCCATTACAGAAGGCCCAGTTCTGCGGGGCAAAATTCCCTCCGAACATAGCAATGGTGCCAATCATGCTCTTGTCTTGACTTGCCATTCCTCCGGTCGCACTCGTCCCTGCCCTTGCATCGACTGACCCGAACACGCCTCCAAGGAGCCCGGCCCCACCAAGGGCTGCCGCCACCTTCCCAAAAAACCCCCGTCGTGACGATTTCTCTCCCCGAAATGAGCGATCCGGCTCCCGATTGGGGACATGGCGCGCAAAGGTGGCCTGGTAGTGCATCGCGTCGGAGTCCGGATCAACGACGCACACCGGGCGCACGTCCGTGTCAAAGTCGTCGAGGCGCGGATGAGAAAAGCGGTGAATGCCGGCCTCAAACTGCTCCTCCGCGGGACCGCGAAAAAGAAGCGTAAAGTTCTCCCAATCCCTCGTGGTGTTGCAGGAGCGATCTACTTCGTCGAGGACGAGCGTAGCGTCATCAGCCGTACGAACGGTGAAGGTTGAGCCCTCGGCACCGGCGAAGGCGTGGAGATCGGGCGCGTCGATGAGTTCTCGCATAACGGGATGTGGTACAATGGTGGTGAATCAAAACAGCGGGTCGTGCCCTCTCAGTTCAACACTCCGAACAGTGAACAACGCTTTCTCCTCCCTTCCGCTCATGTCAATTCCTTGCCGCCCGCGTGCTGAAATGCTCGGAACGACATTGTTGGGAATAACCACCATTTTGGAAACGTGCTTACACTCACGTTTCAAATCCTTTGACATATGTTGCACTAACCCATATTCACTCCAACTTCACAATATAATTGAGACAAAACCCCACTACGCGTATCCTTACGACCATAGCGCATCTGCACGGGCGCAGTCCGAACCTACGCTGGTAGATGCATGCTCCCGGCCGGTACCTTCCTCCTGCCGGAACCGCCTCTCCACACGGCAATCGCGTGAAACGACCGCTCGGCGCACGTACCCGAAAGCCGATGACGGAAGGCCCACGCGCTCGGCCCGATCCGCTCGCCGCTCAATTCAGATCTGCTCTGCCCTGCTCGAGGTGCGTGTTCGACCCACCGTCGTGTAGTTCAACGAATTCGAGACCGGATCCAGCGCCTGAATGTTCAGAGGACCCGTCTCCGTGTCGAGTGGTCATTCCCAAAACAAGCCTCTCTCCCCTCGACGTCCCATTCCGAACGGCCAATCAGCGACAGCGAGGGAAGTGAGCACAGCGTGTACGGGCTATGGCGACCCTTCCCAGAGAAGCTCGTCCACACAAACAGTGCCTTCGTCCGCTAGTAGTCAGTCAAGCGGAGGGCGTCGGGTGCTCATTTGAACACGCAGTGTTGCATCCGGCATTCAGCAGCCTGAGTACTGTCCACAAGTCAGTGTTCTACCCGACATGGAAAACATGACGCACCACTAGGCCCTCGAGATGGCATACGGGCCCGAAGCAAAATGGAGGATCCTTGGAGTACGATACGGCAGTTGGGCCTTTATGAACGTCTATGAGATCGTCGGGGACGGTCCTGCCTCCACAACTGCAAGGCTGAAACCGATCTCCGTGCTATCACAGAGGATATTCCCCGATGATCGAGTTGAAGGCACTCAGTGGCGAGATCAGTCTCGAAGCGTTCTGACCGCCTTCACCATGTCCTCGTCCGGGTCGGAGCTATGAACGAGTTCGAAGTCGAGTTTTTCACACACGCGCTGCATGGCCCGATTCTGCTCCAGAATATCGGCAGTGATACGGTCGAGCCCCTCATCTTCTCCCACCTGCACGAGACGACGCAGGAGTTCAGTTCCGATGCCTTCTTCCTGGAACTCGTCGATCACCAGCATGCCAAACTCTGCCTCATTGCGACCGGGCTGTTGCGTGAGGCGGCCCACCCCAATGATCTGCTCCTCCCCATCCGCGTCCGTACGTTCGGCTACCAGGGCCATCTCTCGGTCGTAGTCGATAAAGCAAATGCGCGCCAGGCGATCGTGGGCCACCCGCTGCTCCAACTTCATGAGGCTGGCGTACCGTAGATACACACTTCGCTCCGAAAGTCGCTCGTGGAACGTCACCAGCTTGGGCTCATCCTCCGGGCGGATGGGACGAATGGTGACCTCCTCCCCATTGCGCATGACCTGGGTGCCGATATACTGGCGCGGATAGGGCCGAATGGCAGGAGTCGGAAGCTCCTCCTCATCGGTCGTGTAGGGGTGTAGCACCACTCGCGCGTCAAGTGCCAGGAGGCCGTCCTCACCGGGCCGGGCCAGAAGCGGATTCACATCGATCTCCTTCACACGCGGCTGCTCCACCACCAGCTGACTAAAGCGCACGAGGAGCGTTTCCAGGGCGTCCATATCGACCGGGTCGCGGCCTCGGACTCCCTTCAGAGCCTCGTAGATCTTGGTTTGCTCCATCATGCGACGGGCCAGTGTCGTGTTCAAGGGGGGCAGGCCAAGGGCCCGGTCCTTATACACCTCAACCAACTGGCCGCCGGATCCAAAGAGCAGGACCGGGCCAAATTGCTGATCCATGCTGCTCCCGATGATGAGTTCATACCCGTCACTCCGATCAATCATCGGCTGGACCGTCACTCCATCGAAGCCCTCCCCCACGATGTTGTCGTCGATGCGCTCAAATGCCGTCTTGACGTCTTCGTCGCTCGTGAGTTCAAGATGCACTCCACCGACATCCGACTTGTGCGTGATTGACGTGGAGTGAAGCTTCACGGCCACCGGATAGCCAATCTCTTGGGCCGCCGCCACGGCCTCATGGGGCGTTTCAGCAATCTTCGTCTCCACCGTGGGGATTCCGTACGCTGACAGCAGCTGCTTTGACCCGTACTCCGTCATCAGCACACGGCCCGACTGATGGGTCTCCTCCACGATAGCAGCGGCAGCATCTCGATCCGGAATGCCCTCTTCGTCTTCCGGCAGGCTGGGCGTCTCGTACAGGGCCTTCAGATTGTAGCTGTACCGCCACATGTTGTTGAAGACGCGCGCCGCCGTGTCCGGGTAGGCAAACGTCGGAAGCCCAGCCTCATTGAGAATGTTTTCGCCCGGTGCCACCGAGTCGCCCCCCATCCAGCTGGCAAGAACCGGCTTCCGGTTGTCACGAGCATAGGGTCGGAGATGCTCGGCCGTTTTGGTCGGCTCGGTCATGGCCTGCGGCGTAAGGACAACGAGCAGGCCGTCGCTGTTTTCGTCGTTTGCCGCCACTTCCAGCGACTTGGCATAGCGCTCCGGATCGGCGTCTCCGAGAATGTCGACGGGATTGCTGTGGCTCCAGGCCGGAGGCAGAATCTCGTCGAAGTCCTCCAGCGCCTCTTCAGACAATGGAGTGAGTTCTCCTCCCCCGTCAATGAGGGCATCGGTCGCAAGAACACCCGGTCCCCCCGCATTCGTGAGAATGGTGAGGTTCGGTCCTTCCGGCCGCGGCTGTTTGCCCAGCACCTCAGCCATGTAAAAGAGATCATTGATGTCGTCGACCCGGAGCACCCCGGACCGGCGAAAGGCCGCATTCAGAACCGCGTCGCTGCCGGTAAGGGTGCCGGTGTGAGAAGCCGCCGCTTCTGCCGCCGCCTGCGTGCGCCCGGCCTTGATCACGATGATGGGCTTGCTCTGCGCCACGTCCCGGGCCGCTGACAGGAACGAGCGTGCGTTCCCAATCGACTCCATGTAAAGGACGATGCTGTCGGTCTTCGGGTCGTCGCCCAGATAGGTAATCATGTCGCCCCAGTCCACGTCTAGCATCGACCCGATGGAGACGAACGAACTGAAGCCGACGTTCTCGCGGAAGCTCCAATCGAGAATGGACGTAAGAAGCGCCCCACTCTGGCTGACGAAGGCCACATTGCCCTCCTGGGCCATCGATCCTGCGAAGGTCGCGTTGAGCCCGTCCGGGGGACGCATCACGCCGAGGCAGTTCGGCCCCACGATGCGGATGTTGTACTCACGCGCAATCTCTTTAATTTCGCGTTCGAGCTCGGCGCCTTCTTCCCCAACCTCTCGAAAACCTGCCGACACGATGACGAGACCCTGCACGCCAGCCTCTCCGCACTCTTCCACGATGGTCGGCACCGTGGGAGCCGGCGTCGCGATCACCGCCAGATCCACATCCGCCTCCACGTCCTGGATGCTGCTGTACGCCTCAATGCCGAGAACGCTGTTGCGCTTCGGGTTTACCGGAAAGATCGTACCGCCGAAGGGATTGCTCACAAGATTCCAGAGCAGCGTGCGCCCCACACTGCCGGGCGATTCGCTGGCGCCGATCACCGCCACATTATCGGGCGTAAAGATGGCATCAAGCGGCTGGCGCCCCGACGAGATGAGATCGTACGACGGATCGCTGGTGGGTGTAGAGTTGGGGGACGTTTCGGGATCGGCCATAAAAGCAGACAGGGGAGGAGATGTGTGGGCGGAGTCCAACGCGGACATTGCTTGTCGTGCATCCCTAAAGTACTGGGAGCACGCTGCCATTTCAACGGGGACCGGTTCCACACTCGGATTTCGCGGAGCCTCCGAAATTATTGTCTTTCCGACTTGAGACTACTACCGAGGAAATGCAGAAGGATCTCCTCTTCGATCCTTTCGCCAGTGCCCTCCCTTCTCTCGGGCCAGTTCGCCCAGAGATTGCGTTTCTCTTGCGCCGTAATACGCTCTTCGTCTCGAATAATCCGCGACACTTCGGCGCTCCTCCGGATGCACCGATGGTCCCTATGATCGACCCACCGGGAGATTGGCCGGTCCCGTTCACGAAATGAACAGAAGCGGGACGAGCGCAGAAAGGGGCAAGAAAGAATCAAACAAAAAAAGCCCACCTGAGGGATTCAGGCGGGCATCGTGCTCCCCGGGCTGGATTCGAACCAGCAGCCCTGCGGTTAACAGCCGCATGCTCTACCGTTGAGCTACCGAGGAATCTCAAATGTGCGTCTCCCGTCTCAGGAATCGGAAAAACCCAAAGCCCCGTCGGGAGGTTCCGAACGGCTGCCTCCTTCCGTCCGCAACAAACGGTACAGGATATCCCCCCTCTGTGTCAAGGCGTTGATTCGCTTTTCACGGTTTCACCGAAGCGTCTACCTCCTGCCGTGTCCACTCGTCGTTGCTCCGATCCACATCCGGAAGCGTGTGCCCGGGATTGAGGGTCACCTGCGTAACAGTGCCCTCCTCAAGCCGCACTTCGACGGTGCGCTTCCCATCGAGCCAAGGATCAACCCCGACGCGGCGCTCAACGGTACGGCCATCGGCGTACGCCGCCTCCAGAAAAACGGGCATAACCAACTGTCCCTGGTCGGCCACGGTGACAACTACGCCCTCGTCCGTCTGCTCCACGGACTGTACCGCATGATCCATCGTCCAGGACTCGTAAAAGGCCCCGCGCCAGAACCAGTCCAACTCCCGGCCGGCAACATCCTCAAAGGTATTAAAGAAATCGTACGGCGTCGGGTGCTTATAAGCCCAGCGTTGGGCAAACGTGCGATAGGCCTCAAAAAACGTCTCGTCTCCCACCACACTGCGGAGGGCGTGTAGCATGACCCCGGGTTTGTCGTACGACGCCACGTAGCGGGCCGGCCCCTCCACCGGATAGCGGTCAGCGTGGCGCATCGACGGCACGTCGACCGAGGTTGCAAAACGGTAATAGTAGTGCTCTGACCGTGCCCAGGCATCCTGATCCGGATAGAAGTCGTCGCGCCCTTCCGTTTCGTTGAAGGTCGTCGTCCCTTCATCAAGCCAGGCGTACGCCTTTTCGTTGGTTCCCACCACCATCGGAAACCACATGTGACTGATTTCATGATAGGTGACCCCGAAGAGCGCCTCCGACGAGGAGGGGTCTCCAATCAGCGTGATCATCGGATACTCCATGCCGCCCCCAATCGGCCCCTCGACCGTGGTCATCTGCGGATAGGGATAGGGCATGATCATATCCGAGAGGTGCTCGATCGAATACTGAGCAAACTCCGCCGATCGGCGCCAGGTCTCCTTCTCGGGCCGGTAGAAGGCGTGAATCATGCTGCGCCCCTCTCCGGTCGCTGCCGAGGTGGCGTCCCAGACGAAGTCGTCGGACGTGCCAAACGCGACGTCACGCGCCTGCTCAGCGGAGAACTGCCAGGTGAGGGTGCTGTCGGCATCGGAGGCCGCTACGGTAGCCGTCCCGACGCCGCGGGCACTGCTATCAACAATGGCAATAACCTCATCCGTCGTCGATGCCCGATCGAGACGCGCCTGCACCGAGTCGGTCAGTACCTCTTCTGGATTCTGGAGCGTGCCCGTCGCTCCCACGAGCCACCCCTCCGGGACTGTGATGGACACCTCATAGTCGGCGTACCCCATATAAAACTCCCCGTCGCCCTGATAGGGCTCCGCCTTCCAGCCCTCCACATCGTCGTAGACGGCCATCTGCGGATACCAGTAGCCAAGGTAGTACACCTCTCCGTCCTGCCCCATCCGAAAATTATCCGCCCCGGGAATGTCGAAATGCCAGCGCACGTTCACCGTGGCTGTATCCTTGGGCTCAAGGGGCTGGGGCGGAAACACAATGAGTCGCGTATCCTGCACCACGTAGCCCTGTCCGAGCCGCTGAAGCTGTTGTCGGGACTGCACGCGACGCAAGGAGTCGGCCCCACCGAGCCCCAGCCGGTCGAGCGTCATGCCCCCTGTGATCTCGGCCGGACGGTTCCGAAAGGTTCCTTTTTTGTGGATGTTCTGCCGGAGATGCACGACCAACTGCCGCAGGGTGTCCGGAGAGTTGTTGCGGTAGCGAATCGTCCCTCGGCCGCGCAACACGTTCGCGGTGGGATTTACCCGAGCGGACAGATCATAGGTAGCAGTGTTGGTCCAGTAGTTTGGTCCCGGCTTTCCAGACCGAGTGCGCGTTCCCTCTTCGAGGGCCTGTTGGAAACCGCGATCGGGCGTGATGGGATACGGAAGGGGCCGCCGCTGTTCCAGGGTGGTGTCGGACGTAGCAGCAGGCTGAGCCGTCGCCCCGAATGATCCGACACTTCCCAAAAGCAGAACAAGAAACCAGACGCGGACACGCATTCGAACAAGACTTGGTAGATGCAACAAGATGAAGACCCCGGGCCTGTACGCCGACCGAATTCTGCAGATCCGACCCGGGGCTTCCTGTCCGGAGATCACTCCTCATTCGGTGACGTGCCCCCGTGCCGCTGGAACCACTCCAGTACGTGAGCCGCCTTCGCCGCGAGGTGACTGGGACGTGCCGCGATGCCATGCGACGCCCCCGGCACCCGCACAAGGGCTGTCTTTACCTCTCGTAGCTTTAACGCCTGGTAGAATTGCTCCGCCTCCGACATCGGCGTGCGATAATCCTCCGTTCCCGTCATCAGCATGGTGGGCGTGGACACCTCATCAACATACGTCAGCGGCGAACGGTCCATGTAATGATCGCGGTGATTCCACGGCATCCCGGGAAACCAATACTTGGCCCCGTACGGATACATGTCGGCCGTAAGCACCCAACTGTACCAGTTGATGACCGGCTTCGCCGCCACAGCTGCGCGGAACCGATCCGTGTGACCGACAATCCAGGACGTGAGCACCCCGCCTCCGCTCCCCCCCGTCACAAAGAGTCGATCCGCATCCACGTACCCGCGCTCTAAAACCGCATCCACACCGGACATCAGATCATCGTAGTCGTGTCCCGGGTAGTCATGATGAATCGCATTCCCGAACGACTGCCCGTAGCTAGTGGAGCCGCGTGGATTCGTGTAGAGGACGACGTACCCTGCTGCGGCGTAGAGTTGCACCTCCGCCGAGAAGTACGGCCCGTAAGCCGCAAACGGCCCCCCATGGATCTCAAGGATGAGGGGGTAGTCCTTTGACGCATCAAAGTTGGGCGGTTTCACGATCCACCCCTCGATCGTTTTTCCGTCGTACGAGGACTCGTAGGTAAACTCCTCCACACGTCCAGTTTTGATCTGCCCAAAGAGGTCGTCGTTGAGGGAGGTGAGCACGCGGGGCTCTTGCCCCGGCTGAGCCACCGCTACATCCGCCGGTCGTTGAGGCGTCGCATGCGTGTAAGCAACGCGGCCATTCGAGGCCATACTAAAGGACCCGCTCGTGTAGGGACGCCCGATCGAGGTGCCCCCAACATTGGTGGCCACGACACTTCGCTCCCCGTCCATCGTTACCCGACCAATCTTCGTCGAGCCCTCGTCATCGTACTGAAAAACAATGCTGTTGCCGTCCGCCGTAAAGGTCGGATTCTGCACATCCCGGCCGAAGCCCTCCGTGAGGAGACGGGAATCGCTGCCGTCTCGGTCCATTACATAGAGCTTCGTCACTTGATAGCCCTGCTCCCGGTCGTCAAAGCCCGTGTAGGCGACCTGCTCCCCATCGGGCGAGACCGCGACATCGCCGTCCGGCCCCTGACGGCTGGTCAGCGGCGTCACCGACCCGCTTTCAACATCGATCGCGTAGACCTCAGTGTTGAGCGGATCGAGACGCCAGTCCTCGTGTCGATTCGCGCTAAGAAGAAGCGTCTCGCCATCCGGCGTCCACTTGGGGGTGCCCCCGTGGTCATACGGCGCACTCGTGATCTGTCGGGGCGTGCCCCCGGACGCCGGGAGTGTAAAGACCTGTGTGTATCCCTTTTCCGTGTATCCGCCCCCATCCGATCGATAGTACGTCTGCGTGACAACGTCGGGCCGCTCCGCCCAGTCAGCTCCCTCTGGTGGACTCGGCATTTTCGCAAACGGCTTGTCCTGGGCCTCAACAAACATCGTAAACGCCAGGCGCTCCCCATCGGGCCCCCACGAGAGCCCCCCAGGAGACTGCTCCAACTGAGTGAGACGGGCCGTCTGCCCTGAATCCATCCAGCGCACATAGATTTCGGCGCCATCCTCTGTGGCGGCCACGTACGCCACCCGGTCCCCACTGGGCGACCACCGGGGCTGGGACGCCCTCGTGTCCGGATCCGTGATCGGACGATGGCCTGTCCCATCCGTCCCCACCATCCAGAGGCGCGTCGACCGGCGGTCGGCCCTCTTGTCCATGAAGGTTCGAGCATAAACCACGTGATTCCCGTCGGACGAAAGTTGCGGGTCGGTGGCGTACTCGAGATCAAAGACGTGTTCAAGATCAAAGTTCAGCGAATCCTGGGCGTACTGCGCAGAAGCAGCGTGCGGCCCCAGCACGCCAAGCAGAACGAAGAGACCAACGAGTAGGCGTCGAGCAGTGCGCATGGGCGAACGGAGGGTGTGGAAGAGCGAGTGTGCAATCAAACATAAGAAACGTGAAGGACAGCATGCGAACACGACCTGTGCGTCAATTTCAAGGAACACACGGACCGGCTTCGCACGTAGACCGAAGTGCACTTACTGAGATGCCCGAGTGGCGGAATTGGTAGACGCGCGTGATTCAGGGTCACGTGGCCGTTATGGCCGTGGAGGTTCGAGTCCTCTCTCGGGCACCAGCAAAAACGCCCCTCAGCGCCTGCAGACGGCGATCTGAGGGGCTTTTTCTATTTGTCCCTTTTCGGTCGTTCTCGAAAGAAATAGAAGGAGATGGAAGATTTATGGGGACGCTGTGGGGACGAGATGGGGACGAATGAGAAGTGACCTCAGTCGCTTCCTTCCTCAATGACCACGTGCAAGCTACCAGTTATTGGATTGGGGACGTTCGCCGCGGTCATTTCGTAGTTGATTTCGAAGTTTTTAGTTGCGCCAGGGGGCGAAAAAATCGCATAGATAGAGGAAAGTGATCTTCCCTGATTATGCTTGAGCTTGGTCACGTGGTATTTAGCTATGGAAATATCTTCGTTTCGATTTTCGACTATTGGACTTGATCCAGTCCGCAGCTGCGGCTGAAGTAACTCGGCCCCCTGAATTGGTTTCGGTGAGATCAAGGCAGCTTGCGAAGCAGTGCCCCCCAATCCCCTGTCGCCGACGAGATCACCGAATGTCTTTGGAGGGGTGGGTGGCTCTGGCCTTGACGGCTCTTCCAAATCGGACACTGGGTCTTCATTAAAGAGATGAACAGCCTCCGGGAACCGAAGCACGATATCAATGTCTTCACCCGGTGTTGTACCGTCGTTTACCATCTTTAGATTTATATCGATTATCATATTTTCTATAATTGAGTTTTCCCTTTTGTCTTCTAAGTAAGACGCATAATCTTCATAGAAATTTTCTAAATCACTATTATATCTTTCGTACTCTTCCTTCGGTATAGTAGACCTGACTTTTTCATTTTCTACCTCCTCCCCTATTTTCTTTTTTATACTTGAGTTAATGGATGACTTCAGGTCATCCATAGAGGCGCAGTCTTCTGGATATTCTTTAGGGGGGAATTGTTGTTTTACGTTCGACATTTCAGACTTTATCTCTTCGGATGAAATAACCCTATCTCGGTCCAGCCCCACTTCAAGGTGATCTTTTCCGTTATCGAATCGAAGCCCGAGGTCGGGCATTGTGCCTTCCAATCGCTGCTTTTCATGTCGAAGCCGGGCTATCTCCTTTTCAAGTTCGCTTTTGGGATTTGGTAGTCGAAGATGTTCTGGAGGTTTTTCTGTGTTCACATTCCGAGGTTCAGCGGATAGCCGCGGCCCTATATCGTTCGTCACTATCAGCACACGGCTTTCGCTGTCATTGGTATTTTCCTTAATATGTAAAGCTGTAGCAACGAGATGGTCGTCTGGGGTGTCTCGGTCAAGGTCTTTAGAGTTAAAATATTTCTCAGGTAATTTTCGATAGTGATCGAGCAGCACCGAACTTTGAATCTCGTTTGTATCGTTTTCGAATAGGTACTGCTCGATATTTCCTTGGGCTTTTCTCGCTCGGTCTCGGAGCTTTTCCGAAGATCCTTCATCTTTCTTTTCGTCCAACTCCTCTATCATTCGTCGAGGAATAACAAGCTTTACGCTATCGGCATCGAGCATCTCCCTCCAATCTACGTCTTCTATTTGCTTGAAGTGGAGGAAAAAGTTGGTATCTAAAATAGCGTATGTCATCGATCGGCTTTGGTGCGTTTCCAAAGTTTAATTTGTGGCAGTTGCATAATTAAGCGACATCGCCGAATGTCTCATCCATCGCCCGCTCCATTACCTCGGGCTGTAGGTGACTGTACTTCTCAGTGACCTGCGTGCTTGAATGACCGAGGATCTCCGAAATCACGCGGAGCGGCACGCCTTGCATCGAGAGCCACGAGCCAGTCGTGTGCCGGCATGAGTGGAACGACAACTCCTCCCGGTCTTCGAGTTTCGCCTTTCGTACGTAGAACTTGAACCGCTTGCTTACCCGATCAGGCTTCGGCGGATCGTCGTTCGCATCCAGAAACACCGGATCACCCGGAATCGGCTGCCGCTCGTCATACACCGATTGGAGAACATTGAGTGCATCCCCTCTGAGAGGCACGACCCGTTCCCGCCCATTCTTCGCGGTGAAGTCTTCCCGGTGCCGAACGATAAGCTGACCTTCTTCGAGATCAATATCAGCCCACCGAAGATTCAGCAGCTCTCCACGACGCAGACCAGTGCCTACTGCAACGCGGATCATGTTTTTCAGCCACGTGTCGTGGGGCGTTGGGCCGGGCTCTCCCTCCAGCATTTCCCGATGGGCATCTATCGCACGAAGAAGCGTTTTGATGTCCTCTGGATCGAGAAATGCTTGCTTCGTCTCCTCCTTCCGAGGCTGCTTCAGATCCTGAATGGGACTGTCGTCTGCAAGGCCTCGCTCGACGGCCCACGAGAAGAAGGCTCGCACGTGCCGATAGCGGCTTCGCTGCGTGGCGTTGGATACTTCAGCACTGTGGATGTACGGGCGTAGGTGACCCGAGGTGACATGGCGGACCATCAATCCCGGTGGGAGTTCATCGACAAGGGCTCCCAGTTTGTAGCGGTAAGAATCGATCGAGCTCTGCTGGAGACCCTCCTTTTCCTTGATATCGAGGAAGAGGTCAACGGCATCCGACACCGTCTCATTATCTACGAGCCAACCGCCGGCCCAAGGATCGAATGTACCGTCGGCCCATCCCTCTTCCATTCGGCGGAGCTTCTTTTTCGCAACGCTTTTCCGCGTAGTGTAGAGGGCCAGTTCTTTTCGCTTAGGGCGCTGTTTCTTGTCGTAGAATCGGGCGTAGTACTTGTCGCGTTTCTTGCGAAGTGAAGCTGATCCCATAGGAGTGTGTGCTGAAAATATGTGAAGTAATGTGAAGTACTACCCTTCTTCAGCGTCGCCTCGCTCCGATTCTTCCTGAAGCTTCTGCACCCGACCTCCCTTCCATTCGGGTTCAAACGTTCGGTATGACTTGTCTTGCAGAAGCATCCGGCGACCTCCAACCTCCACGGCATTAAGCCTTCCGTCAGAGATCGCACGATATAGGGTGGTCCGAGAGCATCCTTTCTGCTCAGCGGCGGCGCTGATTGTAATGAGATCGTCGGTATTTATGCTCGGCATACCAGTAAAGTGATTTAGAGAAGAGCACTTGAGTGCACACTCTACGGAACAGCGTGTTTCGAAGAGATGTGTATTAATTGTGCACAGACCTGAACTGATCGCCGGGAGGTTATGAACGACTTCGATGAGTGGAATGAGTGGCTTGGTAAACGGGGCGACGGACCGGTACCGACCATCATGGGCAGTCGCTACTTCTCAGACCCGTCTCGGTCGCCGGAGCAGTGGCGTCGCGACACTATGGAGTTTGTGAAAGAGGTGGAGGCTGAAGCCGAACAGATCTTCGAAGACGACGGCATCAGGGGGTTAAGAGAAGAACGTGACCTGATCGAGGAGCACGTCCAGTCCAAGTTAGCTGAACGCAACCAAGTGAGTACTACATCGACCGTTTATCACCTCATGAGAACAAGCCTCGGCCGTTATGACGAAACCGATTTAGTTGCCGAGGATGTGCCATCAGGACCAAGTGCAGCTACGGTCACAATCGAAGATGGAGAATATTGGGGCCCCTTCGTTCTACGACCTACTGGTACGGCATCGAGAATAATCTTGGAGTTGTCCTTACCCGAATTGAAAATGCACAACCTCCCTACTGATCAACAGGCCTATCTTGATCTCGGAGTAGAGCTCGCGGAAGATGCAACCTGGAAGGATGCGGAACGAGCAGTTCGGGAGAAAATCGACCAGTGGAAAGAGGTTTGGAAGAAGAAGGACAACCGCCTCGCTTACTACCAAGCACGTCTCGGGGTATACGAAAATCTACTGGAGCGACGGGCTATGGGGAAATCCATGCCTTGGGAAACGAGTGACGAAGACACCGAAGACGCTGAGCTCCGTCGGAAACTTTCGGATGACAGTGCTCGACTCGAATGGATTGGCGAATATCTGAATCCCAAGCGCAACAGTGAAGGCTGGACATGGGAGGACTGCTACCAACACTACCGGGACCTGTGTGACGACCTGGATGTGGAATGCAGCTACTCTTCCGCCGATTCGATGGCCCGCTCCTATCGGCAGTACCACAAACGGAATGGCATTGACCAAGAAACGGAATAGTGTTCCGTTGTTAGTGCGAGGGTTTGCTTGGATACTTGGAGAGTACGGGACGGACACTGATCGCATAACATTCGAACCGCCGCTCCCGGCGGTCTGCGCACACGGGGGCACCCTTCGTCCGTCCCGGGACTGGGTGTCCCCGTTCGTGTATGGCCAAAGAAAAAGCCCGCCTCGTGCTGGATACACGAGACGGGCGCAAAGTGCCGAGAGCGGCACAGGTCTAACTACTCTCCATGGTATCAACTACAGGAAACGAAAGCAATAGCGATCCGCCGGAACAGGACCTTCGCACTCAGCTCCGTGAGCTTGTAGCTGGATTGAGAAGAGAGGTAGAAGCCCTTCGCGAGGAGATTACGGCCCTTCGACGCAAAGAAGCTCCAGAGGGTGCAGATTCTCTTCTCACGCGAGAGGAGGCCGCTGAGAGACTCCGGATCTCGACACGCACCCTCCACGACCTGGCCGACGCCGGCGAAATTCAGCCGGTTCGGGTGCGTGGCCGTGTCCTCTACCACCCCGACACCCTTGAGGCATACATTCGGCAGCAGGCGCGCCGGGAGGACGGCCGTCGTGGATAATCTGATTACCGACTCCCAGCGCTACAGCCTGCGACCAGCCCAGGTCGAACGCCTACTTGATGTCGTCCGCGATCTCGCACGCGAGCAACCGGCGGGTCAGCCGGGCGAAACGACGATTCCTGCCCAAAAGGCTGCCCGGATGTTTGCGACCGCGCTTGAGGAGAACCCATACCTCGTGCTTCGCAACCTCATTTTTGCTCTGGAAGAGGTCGGTCATCGTGCCGCCGGGGGTGGTGAGAATGAATAGTCCATCACCCTCTCAGAACGGGAATCCATCTGATCACGAGTTTCTCGCGAACGCCTCCGAGGAGATTCGGAAACTTAGGGACGAGCTCGAACGAGCCAGATCCGAATGTGCGGACTGGAAAGCTCGCGCCGAGGAGCTGCAATCACAGCTTGCTGAAGAACCAGCAGGAACGGCCGACGAGCAGCGTCCCGCAGATACTGCGCCCCTTCCTGACGTTTTCGATGACCTGCCTGCGTTCCTTCCCAAAGCGGGAGCAACGTTCGAGCAGCGTCGCGAACGCGACGTTTTCCTGACGGCGGCGCTCCCGGTACTGGCCGCCTGCATGCCTAACGTCCGCGGTAACTACGGACACATTCCAGAGCCCCTCTCTCCAGACTTATTCGCGTCGATCGTAGCGGGCGCCGCCGGAGGAAAAGGGGCTGTCAAGTGGTCGAGGCGTCTGGGGGCGAAAACGGACGAGCGGATCAGAGCGCAGAGCGAGAAGGCACGGGAGAAATGGAAGGAGCGGAAGGAGGAGCATGAGTCTGCCTCCGAAGGAGATGATGGAAGCGACCCCTTCAGTGAGCCGAAACCTCCGAAAAGGAGTCTGCTTCTTCCAGCCAACTCCAGTGCTGCGACGTTCCACCGAGGACTGAAGGACCGAGATGAGCGAGCACTGGTGGTAGAGACCGAAATTGACACGCTCACGAATGCACTGGGACAGGAGTGGGGAAAGTTTGACGATACCCTGCGGAAGGCCTATCACCACGAACCGGTTTCGTACCGGCGGAAGAACGAGGGGAGTGTAGAACTGGAGAGCCCTCAACTTTCGGTGGTGTTATCAGGCACGCCTGGGCAGTACGCTGAGCTCATGGGCACGACCGAGAACGGCCTCTACAGCCGCTTCGCGGTGTACTACTTCGAAGACGTGCCAATGTGGAAGTCTCAACGGCCGTCGAAGAGTGCCCTTGACGCTCGTGACCGATTCGAGGAGGTTTACGCCGAGGCCGTATCGGACATACATAGAGTTCTGAATAATCGCACAGAGCCGCTTCAATTCCGACTTTCAACCGCGCAGTGGAAGCTACACGGGAAGGCCTTCCGGGAGCTCTTACACAAGGCTGTTTCTGAAGGACGGAGTCACCTGGCCGATGTATACAAGCGTGCGGGTCTGATCGCTTTTCGTATCGCGATGGTGCTCACTGTCCTTCGGGCTCACGACAATGGCGTGCCACTGCAGCGAGCCGACGAGTTGGAGGCAGAGTCGAATGATGTGAATACGGCCATAGACCTTGCAGCGCGGTACGCGTCGCACGCGGCCGCTTTTGCAGAGGACCACCTGGACGGCGAGGTACCACCCGATGCCTCTGGCCGCCGAATAGCGGTGATGCTGGAGGGCGTGGACGACCGATTCTCAAGCGGCGAGGCCTACACCGCCGCCGGAGAGAACGGGATTCAGGTCACGGATAAGACGTTGCGAAAGGACCTGGAGCGGGCCGAGCGCCAGGGGCTCATCCAGCGACTCACCGATAACGGCCGATGGGAAAAGGTGGGGACAGACGCCGTTTCGGATTCCTCCGATAGTTCGGATCCAACCAAGAAACCGTGAAACTACACACCTCCTTCATTCGATCAGAAGTATACGAACCATCCGAATTGTCGCTTGCGTCAACAAACCTCGTTGCCGTAGAAGCTCTCGACCATTGATCACTGAACACGCCTTCTGAAAGCTCACTCCGAAGACCTGACAACTGCAAGCGGCGCCCGGCCGGTACTTCAGCCGTTCTTGGTAGCGTACTGGCTGGTAGCGACAGGGGCGTGCGCGCCCGCATGATGGGTTGACGATTACTTGTTATCGACCGCGTCATCACGCTTCCCTGGAGAGCGGCCGTTCCTGTGACGACCAGCCGCTACTTCCGGATGGACGCCGTTATCGAACCAGGCCCTGATTTCGTCCTCACTCACGGAAGGATTGGGAAAGCCCTCCGACAGGACATCTCGGAATCGTTCCACATACCAGTCCCAGCGGTGACCGGCCTCATTGTATTCAGTATCCTCCCGACCGGGCTCGTCACGAAAGTATGGAGCTTGAGGTTCGGACATGAGTGCTCCGAATCGGTAGTGAAAGGGAAGACGAAGCGCTGCTCTGCAGACAGTGCCAACAATGACCTGGCATGCATCGAGACATTCACAGTTTTGCACGCAGGCTGTCCAGGTCTCCCGAATCGCTGATCACGGTTACGCGATAGTTCAGCCGCTTGAGGCGCATTCGCTTCTGCCGATCGGCCGCCTCGATGTAGTCTTTGTAGTGAGGCGACCCGTCCACGAAGACCGGAATCTTCGGCTCGTAGTAGAAGTCGGCCTCCGCAATGGGCTCGTCCCCGTCGTAGATTGTCTTCTGTGCGGCGTCCGGGAGTCGAAGATCTCGGCTGCTGATCTCGCGCAGAACCTGCCGCTCGAAGTCGGACTGGCACTGCTCCAGGAGAGCCACCAACCGGTCCGGCGATCCTGACTGCCGACCTTCGATCTCCAAGTCGCCGAGCTCCTGAAGGAATGGGAGGACGAGCGTGCGGTCGAGGACATCGTGGTCCCGCTGGTTGTAGAACGTGCAGAGGCATTCGTAGCAGGCCTTCTCGCAACCCTCTTCCCCTTCGTGCAGGACCTCACGAGCGCTCTGGAGCACCGCCCGCAGTCGAGGCGCCTCGGTGAGCGATTGTACGGCCCCGATTCCTCCTTCCGCCGTTTCGTAAATCACGATCCGCCGACGATCCGGGTCCTCCGGAATTTCGTTGATGAAGCCGCTGAGCTCACTCTCGTCGAGCTCCATCGTCACAGAGATGGCCTGCTCCAGCGTGTACCGAAGCGTCTTGTAGAAGCCTTCGACATCGTCGACGCCCTCGGGAAGGGGGCAGTCGATCGTGATGACATCGTTCTGCGTCTCCGTGAAGAGGTGGATGCCCCGTAGAAGCTCATCGGCTCGCGCATTCTGTGGACACTTTCCGTCCTCGTCGTCCCCGCCGACGTGGTTGTCGAGGGCGTTCTCGCTTACGAGCCACCGATTGCAGGCCCGGCAGTAGCCAAACCCCATCGCCTCGTCGTCCTCTTCGGCCTGCCGCGGGCCACGATTCACGTTGATGACTTGTCCGTTGTGCTCGTACGTCAGCGTGAACGCATCTTCCTCACCGTCGCTTACGGCATACGATTCGGCGGCCCGGCTGAGCTGGTAATGGATCTCCATCTCGTAGCCCTTCCGCATCCGCTCCTCCTCGTCGGCCGTGATGGACGCCCGGGGCTGCGCCACCATGTCGGGCATCGGCAGGGCCTTCTCGTTGGCGTGGGTCCCCTTCAGGGACGTCTCGCAGTATTGGCACGCGGCTCGTTTCACGCTGTCCTCCCCGAGATAAGCGGTGTTGCACTCTGGGCAGACGAGAAGCTTCTCGAATGCGAGAGCATCATCGCCTCTCGTTTGCGGCCGGCCGTACACGACCTCGTATCGATTCCCGCTGTAGTAGATGAAGTTGCCGGGTGCGTACTCGCGAAGGGCAAGAACGGGGTCGCGGCTGAGCTTGTCGTCCTTGTCGTAGAACGTCGTCGAGACCGAATCACGGGGGAACGCGTAGTTCGGAAGAAAGCCCTGACTGCCCAGGTACCGGTAGGTGTAAAACTCTCCTTCTCCGCTGCGCATGGAGTCGAGTCGATCCCCAATGACGCCGTATCGCATGCGCTGGGAATAGTCTCCTCCCTCCCGCTCGATGATCCGGTTGATCTCCCGAAGCTCCTGAACGAGGTCGCTGTACTCTTCCCGCCAGCTCTCAAACGTCCGATCCAGTGCAAGGGGGAATTGCTGAATCGTATCCCGGATAAACGACTCCGTCAGCCAGTCGAACCGCTCCATCTCTCGACTGAACGCGGTCTGGACAGCTTCCTCGATCTCCCCGCGGTACGTGGACACGGCCTCCTCAAATTCCCGCTGTAGGTCCTCGAACATCGGATACCCCTCCGTGTCGATGTCCAGAATCTGGGCGGGCCTCGGGGGGAGCTTCACTTCGGCCTTATGGGCCAGCGCCTCCAGCACGAGGGAGTGGATGTGCGTCTTGATGAGTCGCTCGTTGTCAAGCAGGAAACGCGGCGGGCTAATCTCTCCGGCGATAATCTTCTCCGGATTGCGATAGAAGTACTGGTCGTGGGGACCGCGGTAGCTGCCTGCCCCGCAGAATACAGTAATGAGCGACGGTTGCCCTTTCCGACCGGCCCGGCCCGCACGCTGTGCGTAGTTCGAGGGACTGGGCGGTACATTGCGCATGTAGACGGTCGAGAGGTCCCCGATGTCGATCCCCAGCTCCATCGTCGGCGTGCAGACGATTACGTTCAGATCGTCATCCGGATCGCGGAAGTTCTCCTCGGTCTGGCGCCGCTCCTGCCCCGGCACCTGTCCGCTGTGCTCGGCGGCCTGTACCCGAACGACATCCTCCAGGTCTCGCTTGTACTCCCGGCGGAAATAGTTCTCCGAGAGGTCGACGCCGGTCTCAATCTGATCGCAGCTTTTCTCGGTGCAGACCTCCAGGGAGCGAAAGTGGTGGACCGTTCCGCACTCTGGACAGACTTGATGGGTCGATTCTCCGGTGACGGAAAGCTGGAGGAGATCCGCCGGAAGCATGTAGAGGTCGCCGGCATACTGGATGTGCTCCCGTTCCAGAAATCGCACGTCCCCGCTGGCAAGCGTGTCGACGACGGCCGGGATGATCTCCTCTGACTGGCCGTAGTCGACGTTCAGAGCACGCCTCGTCCAGGCCACCACTGTCGTGGAGGGATGCACAAAACGTCGGACATCGGCCCGATATGCGTCCGTGTTGGCCTCGTCGCTGAACCCTGTCGGATTCAACCAGTCGATGTCCTCGATAAAGACCTCCTCGTTCAATTCAGCGAGGACTTCTCGCTTGAATCGCTGGAAGCGCAGAAGATCGGAATGGCGAATCGCGAGCCGCTTCCGCATGATGTCGAGAAAGCCCCGGAGGTAATCGTACCGGATGTCTTCGCTCACCTCCTGGAGGAGGGGTACGTCCCGCCAGATGTCGGAGGCTGCAGCCAATTGATTGAGGCCGTCGTACGTGACCTCCAGGAGTCCCGTGTCTTCGAGGTTCTGGTGGATGCGTCGGCTCGTTCGCTCCAGGTCCTGAAGGAGGGCAAACTCCAAGTACTGCTGATACTTTTCTTCTCCCCCTCGGCTTGACCGAAAACGTCCTGTTTCCTGCTGATATGGCGGGAGTGCGTTTGCCTCCTCCATCGCGTCGAAAATCTTGAGGCCCATGTCTCCGAGTCTCTGCGGCCGCCGGGCGTCTTGGAGTGCTCGGTAGACGGCCCGCCGGAAATGGAGTCTACGTTGCAGGTTGTTGAAGTGGGCGGCCTGCAACGCCGTGTCCTGCCGATTGTCCGAGAAGGCAATCACCTTCCGCTCGTCCTTCGGCGCGGAGGTGAGTTTGTTAGACACCAGGACGTCTGTCGCCGTCGAGCGCCCGACCGTGCCAAACGTAAACAGCTTATTGAACTCGCGTGGACGACGGGTGTGGACGATGCTGCATTCCGAGCAAAGCAGGAATGGCACCTGAATGACTGCCACGTCGATTTGGGGATGCTCGCATCCGGCGCCGAGCTGATTGCATTTCGGGCAGTAGGTGGTGTTTTCCGGAACGGCGTCGCTGTACTTGCTCTTGACGTTTCCGGCCTTCGTGAGCCAGTTATCCGGAATAGGGGTGGCCTGAAAGTCATGGTGCTCCGGGTAGATGTAGGCCGGGGCGCCCTCGCCTTCCTCGCTTCCGAGATCCCGAGGGAGGACCGTGCCGTCTTCCAGCACGGAGACGCCGTAGTACTCCTGCCCACACGCCCGGCAAAAGTTCAGTGGGAGCGCAATCCGTTCGCGACCGTGCTGCTCCTTGCAGGTCGGGCAGACCCGCTCGCCGCGATCGTTCAGATGTGGTCCTTCTCGCGTGAGACAGGTCGTGATGCCGCGGCCCTGCGAGAAGAACGCGTGCAGCTTGGGGA
Source organism: Salinibacter sp. 10B (assembly GCF_002954405.1). Lineage (NCBI taxonomy): Bacteria > Pseudomonadati > Rhodothermota > Rhodothermia > Rhodothermales > Salinibacteraceae > Salinibacter > Salinibacter sp. 10B. The sequence goes on from NZ_MQWC01000004.1 coordinate 524,524, forward strand.
TGAGCCGGGAGTCCAGCTCGTCGGTCCCGTTCCGCCGGACCATTGGGGCACTCCCAACCAGGAGCGCCGCCGTGAGCTCGCGCAGTGCGTCCTGCCGGCTGGCCCCCGGCCGATAGGCCTCCTGGTACTCCTCCACAATATCAGGAAGGCTTCGGGTCCCCTCTCCAAGCTTCTCCTCCAAAAAGTAGAGCGTGGCCTGTCGGCTGAGCGCCTCCCCAAGCGCCTCTCCCTTCTTCTCGTCAGGCCCCAACTCGCGGCCTAAGAGCGCCTCGGCAATGGTGGTCACCTGCCCCTCGTCTCCGTCAAACCCCTCAATCATCTCGTCGGTGACCTCGATGCTCGGGGCCAGGTCTCCATCGCCTTGCCCGTAGGTCGGGAGGTGGGTCTCCCCGATCACGTGGTCTCGGTCGAACGTCTCGCCGAAGAGCTTCGTCGCAAAGTCCGAGATGAGCTTCTTCGGGTCCTCCTCTTCCCCGCTCTGCACCGTAGCGCTCGTGGCAATGCAGCGGAGCTCGCCAGTCGTGCCAGTATGCTGCTTGAGGCGGCGAATTAGGCAGGCCACGTCCGAGCCGCGGTTGCCGGTGTACGTGTGGACCTCGTCGAGAACGAGATACTGGAGAATCCCCTCGTCTTCGGAAGGGAAGAGAACCCGGTCCTCGAACCGGGTGAGGAGGAGCTCCAGCATGACGTAGTTCGTCATGAGGATGTCCGGCGGCGACTCCTTGATCTGCTGCCGGCTGATGACCTCGCTGTCGAAGGGCTGCTCGCGGCCGGTCACTTCTCGGAAGGCCTGTAGGGCCTCCTCCTCGCGTTCGAAGGTGTCGCCTGTGTAGCGGGCCAGTTTGAGGCCAGAGCCCTGCAGACGGCGGGCAAAGTCGTCATACTGGGAGTTGGCCAGGGCATTCATCGGGTACACGATGACCGCCTTGATGCCCGTCGTCCCTTGCTCGCGGGCCCGGAGGCACTCGCTCACGATTGGGATGCCGAAGGCGAAGGACTTGCCTGACCCAGTGCCGGTGGCAACAATCGTGTTGTTGCCGGTCTGGATCGAGCGAATGGCCTCCGATTGGTGCTTGTACGGCCGGATCGGCTCGGCCTGCCGATCGCCGGCTTCGGTTGTGAAGCACTTCGGCGTGTCCGGGTGGATATGTCCCTCCTCCACGAGATCGCTGAGCTCAGCACCGCGCTCGAAGCGGCGGTCGAGCTGAACGAACGGGTCCCTCCACAGAAGCGTCCCCTCGTCGATCCGCTCGCCGACCCATTCCTCGATCTGGGGATTTCGGAATTGCTGGAAGGTGTGGACATATGTCCGATAGGCGTCCTGAACGTCGGAGAGGACGTGGAAGGGATTCATACGCTACAGGAAGACTTATTGCTATTCGTCGGTATATCAGATTTGCCAGCAGGATTGGCTACCTGTAAACTATACCCTCTCTATCGTATGAGCAATCAAAAAGATCATGCTCGCAGTTCCAGGCTTTTCTTCTCCATGGCCGAATGCAGTTGAGGCCAAGGTGGAAGAATTTGATTGTCTCTTTGGCGCTGCATTCGACTACTACTTCCGCCAAAGCACTTCCGGAAATCCTCCGGAGGAGGTGCCCCTATTCCGCTCCATGCAGGACGCCTTCGAGCGAATGAGCAGGCACTTTTATGTGGAGGAATACCACGGCCAAGTGTCGCAGGTCGAATTTGCCCCGCCTACTCATGACGAGTACGATTGGGCTCGATCGTCTCCTCAATGTGAGCTTGCAGATCTTCTGATTGTAGCTTTTCGGACGGGGAAAAATCCTTCGATTCGACTAACTTTGCTCCAGGCAAAATCAGAACGAAATCGCAGAACTCCACACCTCGATGATCGACCTTGGTTCAAGGCGAATATGGAACAGTGGGATTTGCTTTCCAGACGGCCACCAATCGAGGGGGCTTTCAGTACATTCAATCCACCAAGGTCTCTGCTTGCCGACGCCCTCCTTCCTTCCGTCGGAACCTTTGGTTTTTTCTACAGGAACCACGGACAAGATGACTACCACTTATACTATGGAAGGGCTGAGAGCTTCAACCCCACCTACAATTACTCAACCCGATACGGCGGACGTCTGAAGGTCAGCAATACACAGCTTGCCGCTCAAAAACATGGGTTCACGGAGGCGTGCCTGGCACCAGACACTCCGGAGTTTGGTGCATTAATGAACGCCCAGCTAATTGGCACGCCCATTCACGCTGAAGCAGATCCGTATAGCAGTACTTCTTGGATCGTTCGGCGATGGTTGCTCAGTCTCGTCCGTTCAGCGGTGGAGGAGCGAAGACGTGAAATTGGGGACGAAGGTATTGAGGTTGGAGAATTCTTTTTGGAGACCTTCGGGGATGGGGAAGACATTATTGAGGATGAAATTCGTCGGTTCGCGCCTGGTACTAAATCATTGGTGTTGATCAAAACCAACGGGAAATTCCGAACCCTACCTCCGGAGATTTTAGCACGCCTGTAGACGTACTTGCCCAATTCTCGAGTTCCATTCAGGTGTCATCACTCCTCACCGAAGCCGTACTGCCCCAAGAGGGTGTTTTCGCCATCCACTGTCTCTGCCCTGTCGCGGAGAACATACGTTGAAAGTGTATCGCCCTCATCTGGAAGTACTGCCGCCTTGCGCTGCTGCATTGACCCGGTCTGCATAGGAAGGTCAAAGTGGACTACAGCATTGGCCTCTATTAGCCCGAGATCTGGGAGAACGTCATCGGAGACAAGAAGCACACCGCCGTGCTCCTGGAAGTCACCCACGAGTTCTTCGCGCTCATCTATGCTAAGTTTATCGTGGAGGCGGTAGACGGAAACGTTCGTCTCTTCCAAACTCACCTTGAGATACTTCAGCGTATGTATATCGAATGTCATGCACGTGACGTGTGATGGCGCGCTGTCATCCAGAAAGTGCTTCAAGCACTCCAACTTTGCATCCGTCTCAACTTCAGCCATCAGATCAAGAAGGCCGTTAATCCATTTCCTGGCCTCTTCGACCTGCATCCATAGTGAATCGAGGTTTTCGATTCCCTCCCAGAACTCGGAATCTTCTGTGCGTCCCCCAAAAGGGTTCGTCGAGTGAGCAAATTCACTTGCATCGACGAGTCGCTTCAGAGCGTAGAGCCACTGATCAACGGAATATAAACTTGAAATCTGAGCTTCAAACGTTCGTCGGATCAAACCTGCTGACTGCCTCGCGTCCGGAGATAGGTATTCACCAATTCGATCTAACTCGGTATGGAAAGCTTGCTCCCTCTCCGTCCGCTCGTACTCAAGAACAGAGCGCTCGAAATCAACACCCTGTGCCTCCACAACAGCATGGTCCTGCTTGAAGACGGTTAGAGGTTTTGAGAACGGTTGATGGACCTCTCGACTGAGAGCAAGGAACCGATCACACTTGTCTGTTATCAGAAGACGTTCCAGAGCAAAGCGAAGGGAGGGCTCATCGTTCTGGAGTTTCTCCCTCACGACCAGATCCAAATCATCTACCACGCCGAGATCCCAAGAAACGTCTTGGAGGGACTCCTCCGCCGAGGGTCGCTGCAGGAGTGACGAATCGAACACGTATGTTGTCCCTCCACCCCAGATATCAGCACTGTCAGCAGATTTCGACTTTTGACGACGGTACCAAGAGGGAGAGGCTAAGTGTACCTTCTCCTCGAAATCCCAGCGGCGGAGGCGTTCAACAAAGTGTCCGGCCTTAGCTGATGAAGGAGCAGCGCAGAACATCCGTGCATCTGAATTGCGCTGCCGCATCCGTGCGAGGATAATAAAGGCAAGAAAGGTCTTACCTGCGCCCGCGGGAGCAGCAACTAACCACCGGCCAGAGTCACTCTCCGAGACATTTTCGGCGACCCTATGTTGCCAAGATGTGGCTTCGTACTCGAACGTTTGCCCCGTTTCTCTTTCAGTCATCCTTCGTCCTCTTGCGTCTGTACATTGGCATTGGCTTGGACCGATTCTCGCCGTTCCCGAATCCAAGTCCGGGTTTCGCGAAGCGTGTCGATCTCGTCTTCGTCGAGAGAGCGTTTCAAGTGAAAAACAGTGTTTCGTAGTTCCCGAATGTCATCAAGGCGCGTCTCTACGATCCCTCGCTGGAGATCATTTCCTGAAGCCGAAAACGCGTCGCCAAAGTGGGTATTCCAATTATCGCCGTGTCGAACTATCCCGACAAGATCTCCCATCGACATTTCGGTGAGTTCTACGGGCACATCTTCCTCATCCTGATACGGACTTTCGTGAAGGGCTCGCACCGCACACTCTTCGAGTTCATCTTCATCCACACACGAGTCGATAACTTCGCGAGCGTGTCGCTCGATTTCTGCTATCAGAACAAACGGCTGAGCGACCGAATGCAGGTGATGGAGTACGTCCATCGCCGTAAGGATTCCAGTGAGATTGGTTCGAGACTCAACGAGAACGGCATCATGCCGGTCCAAATCCTCGAACACCTCTTCGGGATCTCGCTCGACCGAGCGAAATGGAGGTTGGTTCATTAACGCCCCAACCGTAAGCTCGTCCTCAGAAGGGTTTTGCTCCAGGAGGTCAAGGATACCTTCAGTGAAGGAGCGATACGAAAAGATTCCCATTACGCGCTCATCGTCCACCACCGGCAATTGGGAGTAATTTTCCTCCCTCATGATCTCAACGGCATCAGCAACAGGTGTGTCTGGAGAAACAGTCTGAACCTGCTGATCATCGGGCAGTACGTCGCTGATCGACTGATAAAATTGACGATCCTCCATGATCGCTGAGACCCTTCAATTCAATTGTCGATTGGAGACCTGCACAATCTGAGCTGAATAAACGATATCTTCCGAGCAAAAATTGGGTTGACAGAACACAGCCGGACCGTTCAACCGGTATACATTCATCCCGGGGTTGAAAGCCGTTTTCTCAACCGCTCACTTTGGGCTGGGGCTCCTCATCATCCTCGGTCCCAAACAACTCATCGTCCATGAGCTCTGGACTGAACTCCGCATCAATCCATCCGAGCATGTTCAGATTCCGAATGGTTGAGGCAATTTCCTCTTCGTCGAACGACCGGTCCTGCTTCCACGACTGCACGGCCTCCAAAACATCCATCTCCGAAGGGTGATCGTCCTCCACAAGACGAGTGGCCGCGAAATGTACGGTAGCGGCCACCTCCGACTCTTGCGTGTCCATCCGCAGAAAGAGGTCCGTCACCCGATTCAATTCGTCGGACCAATCTCCAAGCTGATCTCGGAAAAGCTCAAGGGCGTCATTGAACGCCGGTCCCGGCTTCTTTCGCAGCATCTGTCCCTGCCTCCGTTCAGTGAGCACCTCGTTGTTCTGGAGACGGCCAAATACCTTTTTTAGATCGTCCGCGTACGGGCCGTACGATCCTTTTCGAAACTCCAGACCCGTCGGAATACCGGCCTCTGTTGCAAAGTATGCGAGCTTCTGAAAGCGCGTGCGACCGACCGGATGACGGTAGCGCTGTCGTTCGATCTTGGCGACCATCGCCGCGAGAGCGAACGTGCCAGCGTCGATTTCCTCTTTCGATCGAATCGACTGAATGTCATCAGAAGTGATTTCCTGTCGCTCCAGAAATGCATGGTCCAGCTGTTCATCCGGTGTCTCGAACGGAGCGTATAGCTCAACCGGAATGTTCATCTCGCTCAAGTATCGATAGAGGGTAGGCCCTACCACACGCCAGTCGAGCTGTCCATTTCCGCAGCCGAGTGGAGGCACGGCAAGCGACTCGATCCCCCATTCCTTGTATTTGTCGAGGACGTGCTCCATGCCGCGACGAATGTCGGACAGGTTGGAGACGGCCCGCCAGTGCCCTTTCGTCGGAAAATTGAGAACCCAGGGCTCCTCATCTCGCCGGTAGAGATAGGGACGCCCTCGCTGTACGTCTCCGTTCTCGCAGCGCTCGACGTAATCTTCGTACATTTCGGGAAACCGCTTCTTGAACTGCTCGGCAATGCCTTTCCCCATCACGCCAACACAGTTCACCGTATTGGTGAGCGTCTGCGCGTCGGACTCGAAAATGTTGCCAATGAGAATGTTAACCATGGCCCTGCTGGAAAAAGAGATCGGAATGAACTTTCACCTCCAGGTCCTCGACAATCCCCTTCACTCTCTCTTTGCTTTCTTCACATGATACGAATATACGTCTCATATGTGTCGGAGCCACATGATCAGGAATGAGGACTTCAGCACACTTGACCGACCTATGTTCCATATAAGCGATTCGACTCGGGTGTGTCCAGTCCCGTGCGTAGACCCACTGATCATCCAAGATCTCAAGATCGTCAGCGCCCCGACCAAATCGGACGTATTTACTTGACGCATTGCGGTCTGCGATTACGACTCCCTCCTGCTTCAATATCCTTTTGTGTACGCTCAATACACACAGATCTTCGTGCTGCCCCCTTCGCTTGTACATCATCGGATTCCGGGCGTGGAAGTAGAGATTCACGTACTCATGAAGGGGCCGCCCCTCCGGTACTCGTTTTTCGGCACGGCGCTCCTGAACCTCCGAATCCGCAACTGATTCGTGGTCGATCTCCTCCACACGAGCATGAGACAAAATCCCGTGCTCGAGGATTGACGGAAGATTTTCGATCGGCGTGATGTAATGAAGTCCGGGTAGGTCGTCGTACGTCACTTCATCAACGTAGGAAATTAAGTAGACGTGTGCAGCGAGTGCTCATCAGTCGGAGTGGCTTCCTCTCTGAGCATCTCTGAACCATCCAACTCGTCGTACGCCTCCAGCACCAGCCGCTTCGTCCGGTACTCCCCGTAGTCTTCTTTGTCCTCCCGCTCCACGATCGGGAAGGTGTCAAGGATGTAGGCCAGTTCCTCGCGTTCCAATCCATAGAGGTGGCCGTATAGGCCGTCGAGGTCGGCGCGGAGCTGGGCGCGGCGCTCCTCGTCCCACATGAACGGTGGATGTGGAAACTTCTCATCCGCATGATCGGAGTGCTCGACCCACTCGGGCGGGGTGGCACCGTGATGGCCGCCGTCGGTAGCGCGGACGTTCGCCTGCCACTGCGCCCTGATGACGGATTGGAGGGCGTCGTCGGATTCACTCCACACGTCATCCACGAATGCGGCCAGGTCCCACGCTGTGTATGTCAACTCAAGAACCCGTGGGACGATGTACTCCAATAACTCCGACGTATAAGCTCCAGGAGGGTGAACAGGGAGCTGCTTTACGATATAGAAGTTGAGTGAAACTCCTCCAACTTTTTGTCGGACTGAGAAGTCGAAAGGAAAGGAGTTGAGTTCGCCAAAAAGTGCGGCCGCTTTTTTGGTATCGACTGTTTCCCACGAGAGAATCGGAGCCTTATTGCTTACTCCAGACCACGAGATCAGGCTAAAGATTCCAGTCCTTTCATCAGTGGTTCGGGCAATGTCCCTAAAAACCAAGAACTGCGACTGACGAGTTTCCTGTTCTTCCTCCACTTCAGTCTCGTCCACCCAGAACCAGGGCTCAGGCGTATATCTCGGATTCGAATGTTGCTCAGCGGAAGCTTTGGAAAGCTGAACATTAGTCCGATTCTCCGACTCAGCAAAGCTTCCATATCGATGATCGAACTGGTGAAACATTTTCGCCTCGTATAATGGCAGGTACGTATCTTCCTCATTCACAAATCGATTGCCCCGGAGCTCAAATCCCTCCGTCTCCATGTCCTCCCGTGTATAGAAGAGATCGCTATCACTCGACATGTTGAAATGTCCTTGCTTGAACGACACGCCCCACGGATTTTCATTCTCCTCCTCATTGATGAGTACGGGCGCGGCCCGGTAAAGCTTTTTCGTAAGCTTTGCGTCTTGCTTCGATCGGAAGGTCGGACAGGTACCAGTATTCGGGTTGATCGTGTACAACTCCTTGCGCGTGAGCGTGAAGTGCCGGTCCTCCTCTGATAGCTGCTCCGGCTGCGTCAGGAAGAAGGCGAAGTCGATCTCCCGCTCTGGCGCACCCAGTCCCGTCAGCGTGAGAAGACAGAACTTCATGCGACTGTCAACACCGTAGAAGAGCTGCTCTCGATTAGCGAAGTCGAAGAGACTCACAAGCTCCCGATTATCTACAATCGCGTTGAAGTAGTCCTGCGTGTAGTAGTCCGTTGCGATCCCGCTCGGCACAATGACGCCCGACCGTCCCTCTGGATCGACAACCTGTCGTACCAGCCCAGCGAAAATCTGGTACACGTTGATCCGGCCCACAGCTGTGAGATCATACCTTCCACTCTTCTTCAGGTAATCTCCCAAGGCGTTGCTGAAATGCTGGGCCTGCTGGTACTCGTCGTAGAGAGGATCACCTTTTTCCTTCAGGTCCTCAATCATTCCCTTTCGCTTAGCAGCCGTATCCGCACCAGCGATTGCCGGTGCCTTCATCGCAAAGAACTCCTTCTCTTCCAACTGAATTTGCTCCCACGGCGGATTGCCGACCACCACATCGAACCCACCGTCGCCGTTCTCGCCGAAGACCTCTGGAAACTCCAGGTGCCAATGAAAGAAGTTGTATTCCTCGGCCATTTCCTCAACGCGAGCCCGCTGCTCGTCAGGGATCGCGTTAGGCCCCTGCCGCTGCACGCGAAACAGCTCCCCGTAGGTCGGCGCCCAGTCGGTGCCCTCTGGCATCGGCCAGAAAAAGGCGGCGGTGTACATGTCTGCCTCCAACTTCGCCTGCCGCCGCTCCTCATCATTTAAGTACTCGGCGTAGATCTGTCGGGCCTGTTTCGGCTTCTCCTGCGCCACCTGTTCGAAATCTCCGGCCTCGTAAGCTACGCGCGGCTCGGTCGTCACCGCACTCTCGAAGGCGCCCATCTGCACGCCCTGCCCTTCTTTGCTTTCTCTCCGTTCCGTCTTGGTCTTCTCCCGAAAGGCCTTCGAGGTCTCTCCATCATCACCGGATCGACTCTTGCTTTTCGTGGGAAAGGCCTCATACGGAATCCCATCGTCCAAAAGCTCGGGGGTGGCACCAATCAGTGAGTTTCCCTGCTTGATGTGGTGATCGAGGAAGCTGAGCGGCCGGTCCTGAACGCTCGCATTTATCCAGAGACTCACCTTGCAGAGCTCCACGGCCATCGGGTTGAGGTCAACCGCATAGATACAGCGGGCCAGCACCGCTCGCTTCGCCTGGCGCACGGCCCGCTCGGTCGGGTACTCGTCGCCGCTCCGCAGCCGAGCCACCTCCGCCCCCATCACGTCATTGGCCTTCACGAGGAAGTGTCCGCTCCCGGCCGCTGGATCTACCACGTCCATCGACAATATCGCCTCTTCGCCCGCCTCACGCTCCCCATCGGACAGGTTGGCATACTCCTCCAGAAGACCCGTCGTCACCTCCCCGAGGTCGTCCTCATCGACCACAGGCAAGCCGCTATCCTGGAGCCGATCTCGCATCACAGGGAGCAGGGCACTTTTCACGAGCTCGTTCACCAGCGAGTCCGGCGTGTAGTAGGAGCCGCTCTGCTTGCGCTCCAGTCCTCGCGGGTCAAGAATGAACTCGTTCGCCGACACCTCTCGGTCCTCGATCGTCTCCGGGTCCTCCGTCACGCGGGGCGTGTAGTCGAGCAGATTCTCGTACACGGCACCCAGCTCCTCCACGCCGAGGTCGAGGTACGAGATGCGCTGCTGCACGCCCTCTCGCTCAATCAAAGTGAGCTTCTGAATGGCTCGCAGGAGATGCGCGTTGTCACATGCCCGCTGGGGCAGGTACTCGCCCTTTTCCAAGTCAAAGAGCTCGCCGTCGTACCCGAACACCCCGAGCGGTTCGGCGCCTTCACTCACCATTTCAAACGTCGCCCGGAGCCCGTGCCAGAGGTCGGAGTGCTCCGCTCGGTCCGGTATATTTCCTTCCGCCTTTTCCCGAAGCGCGGTGAGGCTGTAGTCGCTCCAGTACACGTCTTTCAGTTCTGCGTCGGCATCCGGAACGAGACCCCGCTGTTCAGCGAAGAGGAGAAACAGGATGCGGTACACGACCCGCAGAATTTCGCTGTAGAAGTCGCGGGCCGCGTCGGGATCGCCCTGGAGCTCCTCAATCAGTTCTGGGTCTCCCTGAAGGAAGCCATTCCCCAGGTACTCGATTGCGTCGACGACCTGTGGGCGCAGGTCCTCCCCAATCTTCACGCCGGTGGCACGGGCTGTCTGGTGAAACTGCTCCAGTGGGAGCTGAGCATCCTCCTCGTCGTCATCCACCGCCGGGCGAAATCGACTGGCGTGAGCCAGCCGGTAGAGCGCACGGAAGTCCGCGTAGTTGCGGGTCTCGAAGATGCTTTCGAGATCGAACTCGACGTAGCCCTTCGAGAAGGTGTGGTAGTAGTCCCGCAGCAGCCGGAGCGTACGCCCATTGGAGAGCACGGCCCAGAGGTCGTTCTCATTCACGTTGAGGAAGACCTGCATCATGTCATGGGGCGACTTCGCCTTCGGCCCGCGGCCGGTTCCCTGCCGCTCGTCGAGGTCCTGCGCCGGAGCGAGCAGGTGCGCGGCCGGCGCATGCTCCCCATCCCATCCGCGATGGGAGATCGGGAAGCGAAGATCATCGTCCTCCGTCGGGATCAGGTCCGCTCGCTGAAACTCCGGATCGAAGTCCAGCAGCTGGAGGAGCGGAAGAAGCCACCGCCGCCGCGTCTCGGAGACGTCGAGGTCGTTCAGTCGGTCGGTGTCCTGCCGAATGCTGTCCCAGCGCTCCTGCAGCAGCTCCCACGCCGCCGCAATTTCCTCTTCGAGTGCGTGGGCGGTATTCGGCGTATCGGTCCACGGCACCTCGAACGCCGCTGGCCCGGTGTGCGGCCGATCCGTGCTCGGGGTGCGCATCGAGTCGATGAACGCCTCCGTGAGGAGCCCGCCGGAGGTGGTGATGTGGGAAGTGGATTCGGGCACGACCCAAAGAAGAGATTTAAATGACAGACAAAAATTCGAGCGGGCTCAAGAAGCGTTTCCGAGCACAGGCTTAAGTCGCTCGGCAATGCGGCTGAGTTGATCGGCGAGGTCATCCAGAACCTCGTCCCGCTCAACCCCGAGCTCTAAGGGAAGAGGAATGAGAATCGATGTGGGACGTGCCTCCCCACTCCGAACCTGAAACTCCGGCTCCAGCGCCCTCCGTGCTCCACTCTGCTGTTCAGGAGTTTGCGTGTCGAGACGCATCCACAAGGGCGACCGCCCCTCGCGGGCCCACCACACATACAGCAACCCAAGCGTCACATCGAAGCCATAAAGACTTGTGACGAAGGCATATCGATTCCGACTCGTGGCCATTCGAGTGTCGGAGTCCCATCCTTCGTCCAGCCGGGCTCGGAGATCCTGAACGATCTGAGTCAACTGACGCACCCGTTTCCCTACATCCTGTCCAATCTCGTCTCCGCGAAGCGGATGGAATCCCTCACTACTGTAGCGCTCACACAGGCTCTGGACCTGACGGACATCCTCTAATAGCTCTCGCATTCCACCTTCCGCTTGGAGCGCAGAGGCTAGTGCATCGAGCACTTCTTTCCACGACCGGAGAAGCAGCGTCGTCTCATTCGACAGCTTCAAAACAAACGAACGATCTTCGGACGAGCCATTTGCAGGAATGAATGATGAGGTCGCCCGGTCTCGAATCTTCGGCCAGAGATATTCTCGTCGCGGGTGCGGTACGAGAAAGAGCAGGACACTACCGGACGTGTCTGCAAGCTCTCGAAGATACCCGTTCGGTTGGTTTGTGGTAAGACCAGCCCAGAACTTCGACTCGACCAGCAACGGCACACTTCCATCTTCAGCCATTCCCCGCAGATCAGGCTGACCTTCGCCTTCATCTGTTTGCTCCTGGGTACCGAATCTAAGCGAAGACGATAGCTCCTCACCACTTTGCGTGCTCAGGTAGTCGATGAATGCCTCCCCGGCGACGCGGTGACGCAGGAGGTGACAGAGTCCCTCTGTAGCGAGATCTTCTGGGCTCTGTCCGAACTTGGTAGCGACCTGACTGAATAAACGAGTCAAAACAGTAGGGTAGCTTATACGATTTTTGTTCAGGTGCAGGAGCGGTACGTTTTCAATACCTGACGAGCACACCGATCAGGATCTTCATTAATATCACTCCCCGGGAAGACATTGAAGGTCCAGCCCAATTCCTGCAATTGGTTCCGTGTCCGCCAGTCTCGTTTCCATTGCCCCTGTCGCAGGTGCCACCGGGCTCCGTCGCAATACACGGCGAGTTTTATGTCGGGAAAGGCAAAGTCCGCCCGGCTTACAATTTGGTCTCCGTTTTTGATAACAAACTGAGGCTCGATGTCTTCGAGCTCCGGAATTTTCTGCAGTGCATGAAGGAGCTTTTTCTCGATCGGGGATTCGCACTGGCGCAGCTTCGGATCGACTGCTCGACCGTCCTGGGATGGCGGCTTGACCCTCATCTGCTCCGATGGCGCCCGATCCGTCACGAGCCGCCAGAGCAGTCGGTTATCCACTTGATGGGGACGTTCCTCGAACCAGGGCCGGTTGGCAAGAACAATGAGCTTCCCCCGGGCGCGAGTTGCGGCCACGTTCACCAGGCGTATTCCCGTATCTCCCCTCAGGAGCACTCCTGGACTCGATCGTCCAGGACCGTCGACAACGTCGAAGATCACGACATCGGCTTCACTGCCTTGAAACTGATGGACCGTCCCCACTTCGACCGAGTCGAAAATTTTGCTCTCGGCTTGACGCTCCTTCTTGATCGCCTCCCGAAGCAAATTCGTCTGGGCCCGGTAGGGAGAGATAATTGCAATTGAGGGAGCCGGCGTCCCGGCTTCTCCTACGATGGCACTGGCGACCTCCATCGCGAGACCGGCGGTGTACTCGTTCTCCCAGCTTCCTTTCTCTTTCCGACACCGCCCCATCCCCGCGGTATTGCTGGTGTCGAGAAGGACCACAGGCTTTCCTGACTGCGGGGGAAGGTCGACCAGCTCCTTCCGCTGCACCTCATCCACCTCACTTTCCACCCTCGGATAAAGGTGCTGTACTTTTTCCCAAAGTCCCTCCGTACAACGTCGCTGCGCGCGGATTTGGACGAGCGTCGAATCGTCCAGGTCTATCTCGCGTAGCTCCCCAGTTCCCGACGACACCCCGCTGAAGTCGAAGATGTCGTTTCCCATCCACTGCTGAGCGGTACGACTGCTGGACGCACTGCTCTCAAAAATGGGTCCCAGTTGTCGAGGATCTCCGGTGACGAGAAACTGCTCTTTCGCGAGGGACCCCAGGAAGACACAGAGCGCTGGGGGAGCCATTGTCGCTTCATCAAGGATCACCGTATCCCAATCCAACTCCGAAATGGGACTCGATTGCATGTACGCTGAGGTCGTCGTGGTCGCAACGATCCAGCTATCACTCAGATGCTCTCGTACGCGCTCACGGATCGTTTCCTGCGTTTCGAGGAGCTGGGCTCGAAGCGTAGCGAGTTCTTCGTCCGATGCGTGCTGATCACGCTCCTTCTTCCGTATCTCTTCCGAAAGCTGCTTCACCTTCCCATTGAGACGGTCCAGCTGCGGCGGACCAAGCAGTTCCGCGTGTTCGAGAATCTCTTGTTTCCGGGGATAGCCGTATCGCGTGACTCTCCGATTGCTGATGAGTTTGCTATAGTGCTCATGACCCGCATTGAACTGATCTACCAGCTCTGCAAGGGCAACGTCGACGGCAAGATTTGATGGAGCAACCATCAGTACACTGTGCCCCGGATCCCGTTGGATCAGCTCCTTGACAAAGTGTGCCACTCCATACGTCTTCCCCGCTCCAGGAGGCCCCCAGAGGAGTCGTCCCCAGGGCCGCCCGAGTTCAAGTAGTTGATCAGCGACCTCCACGGAGTCTCGGTCCACAACAGCCTCCGTCGCCTCTCGCCGAAAAATCTGCTCCACCAACCGAGGAAATCTCCGTGCCTCTTTGAGGGAAACGGCCAATTCCCGAAGCAGGTACCCTCGATCGATGATGAGTTTTGCCCCGGAGGGATCTTCTGGAACTCTCTGGTGAAAGGATATGAAGAGCTTACTGCTCTCAGGCTCTTGCCCAACCACCTTTCCTCGAACCATCCGTCCACCGGTCACACGGAGGTCAACTGGAACCTCGGTTAGATTGACCGCACTTTCTTCCGTTTCTATCTCAACGATTTGAATATGCCGGCCCTGCGTTCGCGTCAAATGCGTCACTCCATGTACAGTTAGGCTGATGGCTTCCAACCCAGCTGCGTATTCCTTTACCGCCTCCGCGACATGGTCCGCCTGGAACTCAATGTCGTCACCGGTAGAGCCCGAACCCGTCTCGTCGTTTTCGGCCTCCGACCTGACGAGCCGAGTCCCCTTGGTGGTCAGTTTCACCTTCTTGCCGTTCCGTGATATGACGAAATGTTTTTCACCCTGCTGGTTGAAGAACTCGGCATATGCTCGAAACTGGTCATCGAGCGACGCTGCCCCAGCGTGCTTCTTTGCAACTTTCCTCCATGTTACCCAATCACCTGTGGACTCGGAAATCAACGACGCTATAGTCTGGGCAAGCTTGATCTCGTCTTGCTGTGTAAGATCGTTCTTCCCCATGGTCTCTCAGAGTAAGCAGAACAAAAAATGAGCGGGGGCAACAGTGACCGACATCGTTAAGCGGGGTAATATACCGTCATAGCCAGGACGTCGAAGCTCCCCTCGGCAATGTCCGCAATGCCTTCGGTCCAGGATGTCACCTGTCCTCCTTCGGTTTCGGCCAACTCTTCCTGCATCGAACGCCGCTCGTGAACGATCTCGGTTCGCCGTTCGTCAACGGCCACCCGAAGCTGGTCACTCACGTCCTCGCGAAGCTCGGAGAAATCCTTGAGCGTCTCTCTCACCTCGTCTTCGGTGCGAGTTTGTGCAGTCGGGTCTGCCTCAATCAGTTGCTGCACCTGCTCCTCAGAGAGAGCTCCCTCGGCGTAAACCGGAAGGCCGACCGGCACCAGTTCCTCTAAAATCGAGGACGACGATCCGTCGCCGATCGCCACGGCGTAGCGGGCCAGAAGATGAAAGACCATCGCGACCTCCTCGGCTTCGTCAACAACGTAGTAGCTGGTACGGCCGTAGTGCTCTTCTGAGGGACGAAAGGTCTCTTGCTTCACCAGCTCCACGAGTCGACGAACGAGTGGGTGCCCAAGGTCGAGGACCGTCACGTCCGGATCGTCCAGCCCGAAAGACGGATCGAAGGTGGCCCGCTCGATCACGCGCCCAACAGACTGCGTGCGGAGCTCCGGATGGGCAATCACAACTCGCAACGAGCCATCACCATTCTCCTCTACTCGGCATCCAAAGCGGTCTAATCCGCTTCGTACAAAGCGCTCAATCTGCTCGGGTGAGCCGATCGTGCGTTCGGTCTCCTCCAGCCGCTCTTGAATGTCCGGCAATCGAATGTCGGTCTGGCCGTAGAAGCTGTCGTCCTCGATACGGTCGAGCGTTTCGGTCGAGAACGGATCTTCGACATCGCTCGTCGCCTCGCTCGATTCGCTGGATTCCTCATCGAAGAGGTGCAGCTGCTGCGGGCCGACCTTGATGTCGTGTTGAGCCAGGAGCTCCATGATGTCGGTCTCCTCCCCGAAGTACGGCGGCGAAAACCCGTATTGCCGCCGGATCTCCGCGGCCTTGTCGACCAGCACGCTCATGATGCTCGCGTCGAGGGTCTCGTCCATCACCATCGTCCGGATGTGGACCGTGTCCTTCTGCTGCCCGAACCGGTCTACCCGCCCGTTTCGCTGCTCCAATCGATTCGGATTCCAGGGGAGTTCGTAGTGGACGACCTGCGCCGCCGCGTGCTGGAGGTTCATTCCCTCCGAGATGGCGTCCGTCGCGACGAGGACGGCCTTCTTCGACCGATCGAACGACTGGAAAACCTCCCGACGCTTGCGCTCGGGGAGGCCGCCGTGGATCGTAAACACGTCCGTGTCGGCAAACCGATTGGAGTCGCCAATCTCCTCGGCCAGGTATTCGAGCGTGTCGACGTAGCGCGTGAACACGATCACCTTCGGGTCTTCCCGAAGCCGATCCGGCAGGACAACCTCCAGAAGCTTCGTCAACTTGTTGTCTCGGGAGGACGTCACGCTGCCGGCCGCCTCGATGGCCTCCTCCAGCTGCTCAAGCTCGTTCTCGATGGCAGCCACGTCTCCGAAGACGGAGCGCTCGGTGCGCTTCGACGCCTCTTCGCTGTCGAGGCGCTCGCCGGTGTCCTCGTCGAAAACGTTGGCCTTTGCCTCCTCCTCCGAAATCGACACCTCTGCACTCAGCTCCTCCTGAATACGCTGCTGAAGGCTCTCCTTTCGGTTCTGCAACGACCGGCGCAGGGCCTCCGGCGAGCTGAGGGCACGCTTATGGAGGTGGAGGACGGTCCAGTTTGCCAGTGTGCGCGTCTGTGCACTTCCCCGTTCGGCACTCGACAAGACCCGCTGCCCGTATTCTTCGACGGCCTCGATCGCCTTCTGCTCGTAGGAGGTCGGCGGTACAATAATCTCCTCTTGGTCCCGATCCGGAAAGGGATTGTCGTCTGCGTCTTGGCCAAACCATTCCTGCACGTCCTGCCGCCGGCGCTGGCATACATAGTTTGCTGCCCGATCCCCGTGAATCGTCGGGTCGTGGGACGGCCCCGTGACGAGCCCTTCTCTGAGCAACCGGAGAAGGCTCGCGAATGAGTCGGTGTATCCGTTGTGTGGGGTCGCGGTGAGGAGAAGCAGATGTTTGATGCGGTCGCTGTCAGCAACCGCCTGCGCAAACTCCCACCGCTGCGTCGACGCCGATTGGCCCGGGCTTGACTCGTGCGGCTTCGCGGCAAGGTGCGCCTCATCGAAGAGGGCAACGTCCCAGTCCTGCTCCAGAATCTGATTCTTGACGGCCGGCTGCTTCGCGTAGTCGATCGAGGTGATCAGCACCGGGAACTGTCCCCACGGACTGGCCCCGGCCGGGAGCTCGCGCTCCATTTCCCGGCGGTGCCGGGACGAGATGATTCGAGCGGGCAGGTGGAAGAAGTAGTCCAGCGCCTCCCGCCACTGCTCGCGCAGGGCCGCCGGGACGACGACCAGCACGCGAGACGCCCGCTGTCGGGCCATGAGCTCCGTGATGATGAGTCCGGCCTCGATCGTTTTCCCGAGCCCCACGTCGTCGGCAAGGAGCATCCGCACCCGCTCCTGCATCTCAAGCGCCATCACGACCGGCACCAGCTGGAAGTCCTTCGGGATGACGCGACTCCGCTGCAGGCTCAGGAGCGGGGCCGTGCCGTGTAGCATACTTAGCCGGTGGGCACGAAGCAGAAGATCCTGGGCCGCCTGGGCGCCGATGAGCTCCCTCGACGGCCAGTCCAGATTGCTCCGATTGACGTCCTCCACCGGAAGATAGAATCGCTGCTGTCCGGCATCACCGCTATCGATCGGCGTCGCGGTAAGAATCTCGTCGTCTTGCTGGTCGACGCGCCAAAGTCGATCACGGGCGGAGATGACGGTGCCGGGCGAAAAGCTCTGTTGGGCCATCCTGGAGTTGCGAGTCTAACTGATAGGCTCCAGTTGGAGCCAAGAACTGTCGGTGCGTGCTAAAGAGAAGCACTGCCCTCCAACATACAACTCTACCACCGCCGTGACAACGACCCTGTATTCCTGACTTCAACCGATCGCGCAACCCAATAGCTCTACTTCGTTGCGGATCGAACGGGAATCGGATTTCGGATCTGAATCGACGAGATCACTTGACTTTACTTGACAAATAATCGCCCCGGCTCCGGCCCACAGCTCTGAAAGTTGTGATCGTGAGTCCGACCCATGGCACAGATCTCAATCGAGTAGGAATCGAACGTCGAGATGACTGGGGAGATCGGGTTCGTCTCCCTCGACCCTCATGTAGGTTTCCTCATTCAGGATGGGAACGTAGCTGCACCGACACCCCTCATTGGCACAGTTCCCGTGAGGAAGTGGTGTTTGGTTACGTGCTTCCTGAATTGTGTACTGCTTGCCATCCCGCTTCAGGCATGGCGTACACGTGTCCTGATCGCGTCGGGACATAACCATCACTCTGTGTGCTCCGAAGCGCTCCGCTCGATCGAGGAGCTTGGCCGCGAACACGTCCGACTCCAATTCCTCGGGAGCCTCTTCTTCCAGGTATTGACCGGATAGAAACTGTTGTGCCTCTTGTCGGGAAAACTCGGTATGAGCCCTTACAATCTTCTCGAATTTGCTCTCGGTCGGCCAACCGGGGACCAGGGGAAAATCCATCGCTCTACGGATGTGTTGAGAAGACGATAGGAGCTTGTATTTCGACCCATTTCGGAGGTTTTGGGGACGTCATGGGGACGAGATTTTTCGATCACGGCCATATTCGGCATCCTAAGGCCCTGAAAGCCGTTTTGTGGTAACACACCACGTGATTCAGGGTCACGTGGCCTTTACGGCCGTGGAGGTTCGAGTCCTCTCTCGGGCACCGTTTGGAACTCCTCTCTCAAACCCCGCTCAGCCCCGTTATACGGCGGTTGAGACGGGGTTTCTCTATTCCCCTTCCCTCTGTGCCCGTTTCTCCCCTCTCCTCGCAAAGCGGGTCATCCCCCCTAATTGTACATCCCACTGTGTACAGGCTCTTCTCCAGTGCCAGCCGTTGATTGCGACAATTGTGATCGCCCTCAACTCTGGCCGTTCCCCTTTGGACACCTTCCAGGGCCTTCGTCGTATGTCCCTTCCCCACCAGCGACGTACAAGGCCTTTCTGCTCATGACGACAACCGCAGACGAGTCTTCCCGTCCCGACGCCTTCGCGAATCTGCCCAAACACATCAGCTACGTGCCTCAGGGGGGCGGCTCCGGCCTGCAGGTCCGTATTTGGCGAGACGGGACTACCTACCAGAAGTTTTTTGCCCAAAGCCACTTCGACACGGACGAGGACTGCCTCGCTGCCGCCCGGTTTTGGCGCGACCTCAAACTCCAGGAGCTTCCGGCGCCTCAAGGTCCCGGCGTAGAGCAGACGGAGAATGTGCGTGAAAAGATCAGCGAGAAGATGACGCGGACCGGCATCCGGGGCCTGGGCTTCCAAGTCGGAAAGAAAAGCGGCACGTTTCGCCTCTACGCAACTGCCCAGTGGCGAGAGGAAGGACAAAATTGGTCGAGGATGCGCTCCCTACACGCCCATGGGATCGATGGCGCGGCCACTCAACTCTCCAGGATCCTCGTCACGCAAATCCCGGAGCACAAAGGAACGAATCCCGCCCAACTGGCAACGGAGTGCGCCCGGGCGCTTCGCCGGCTCATCAGCCGCATCTATCGGTCTGGACGGTACCCCTCTTCCCGCCATGGTCACGAGGAGGAGCGATATGAGGCCCTTGCCCGGTTCGTCGAGCAGACGGCGTCCCTGCCCGTGGAACCGCCGGACGATGCCTAACCATTTTGCTTTATACGGCCCCTCTTCGCCGAGCACTGCCCCACACATGCGATCGGAAACCCCTGCCACCGAATGGCCGACAGCAATGAGTCAATCGCAGACGCTCGCTCGGTCCGTCCACGACTCCTTTCTTTGGTCCCGCCCGTCCTTCGGCGACTGAGGACATCCAATAAAAACACCCGCTTCCGGCGAGCAGAAGCGGGGGGTTGGTCGTGCGCTCGGGAGGATTCGAACCCCCGGCCTTCGGTACCGGAAACCGATGCTCTGTCCGACTGAGCTACGAGCGCATCTCTGCTAATATGCAGTCATGTCCTTCGGGTCACACCCCGAAATGTTCCTGCGTCCTGCGAAGAATCGGCAAAGGGACAAACCGCAGGAGACGCGAGACTTTCAATCGTGCACTTCTCATGCTAATACGCTCGTCGCCATGGACGCCGATCGCTCGAATGCCGACGCTTCCACCGCCCCCACGTTGAACGATCAATGGGGGCGACCGCTGTTCTTGAACGGCCCGCTGGAAACCTCTCGCCGGTCTCCGACGACCCTGCTCGTCATGGGCCTCCTGGGACTGGGGGCTTCCTTCATCCTCTTCCAGGTGGTCGTAAGCCCCATTCTCCTCTTCGCGCAAATTGGACTGTCGGAAGGCGGACTTTCGAACCTTGGGGATCCCAACGCCCTCCTCACTACCTATACGCGCGAGCTGATTATCAGCAACAGCGTAGGCCAACTCTTTGGACTCGCTGTTCCCGCCCTCCTGATGGCCCGCCTCCACACTCGGCAGGTCACTAGCTACGTGCGATTCCGGGCCGTCGACCTCCGGCTCGTGCTTCTGTCGATTGTTGGGGTTCTGGCCCTCCAGCCCGTCGTGCAGTGGCTGGCGCAGATTAACAAGCAGTTGCCGCTCCCGGAAACCATGCGGATGCTTGAGCAATCGCAGCTTGAACTGATCCAATCCGTCTTGGAAAGCGGGCTCGGGGTGGAGTTCAATCTGGTCATGTTGGCCCTCGTCCCAGGAATCTGTGAGGAACTGCTCTTTCGGGGATACGCGCAGCGCCAATTCGAACGGGCGACCGGTGTGGTCGGGGGGATTCTCCTCTCCGGAATTCTCTTCGGCCTGTACCACCTTCGGCTCTCCCAGCTGCTGCCACTGGCCCTCCTTGGAATTTACCTGGCCTACCTCACCTGGCGTACTGGGAGCCTCTGGCCTGCCATCCTGGTCCATATGGCACACAATGGGATTGCCGTTCTGGCGGCCCGATACGCCCAACAACACCCGTCCTACGACCTACAGACCCTAGAGCAAGCATCGATGCCCTGGTATGCTGTCGGGGCCGGATTCGCCATTTTCGGCGGCATCCTCTATGTTTTGCACCCGCTGGCGCACCAGCTTCGCGAGAACGAGTAGAATGCCCTCTTTCTGACCGAAAGGACCCCGCAAGGGGCATCGGTTCTATACGAGGCCTAGTTGTGGTGTCGGAGCGCCGGTGTGTTCGCCGTTGCCAATGAACAACGCTTCTGTTCCTATGAGCAAGCACGAGGACTGGGTGAGCATTTTCCGCACAAGCACCGACTACGAAGCTGATTTGGTCCGCGACCGCCTGGATGACAGTGGGATCCCTGCCGTCGTCCTTACGCAGCGCGACCATGCCTTTAACCTCACTGTTGGGGACCTTGCGTCCGTTCACGTCATGGTGCCGCCCGACCGGGCCGACGATGCTGTTGAACTGCTGGAGCAGCGGCTTGATGACGACGCCCTCGAAGAGGCCGCTCTCGGGGCCGACCCGGACGCGCCCGATGCACGCACGCCCGACGAGGAATCAAAACTCGACTCAGGACATGAGCACATGGACCTGGGTCCGCCCGAGGAGGATCCCGAGGAGGAGAACGACTAGGTCGCTACTCCTCTCCCGTCCGTGGCTCCCCTCCACTCATCCGGGCTCGACGGGCGCCCCCGTGCGATCTGACGGGCGAGTCGCCTTTCTATCCGTCGTTCACGGTTCTTCCCACTGACACCGCGTAGCGCGTTCTCGTGAGCAACAATCTGCAACGGATCCTAACCGCCCTCGTCGCAGCCCCATTGGTGATTGGTCTCGCCTATTGGGGCGGCTGGGCCTTTGTGAGTCTCGTCGTACTCATCGGCGTCGTCGGTCAGGTTGAACTCTATCGAATGGCCCGCTCAACCGGCGCCGCCCCCAACGACACAGGCGGCCTCGTGCTCGGGACCCTCACCGTGGCAAGCCTGGCCTGGCCGTCGCTCTGGCCCGTCACGGCGGGATGGCTGGTGACCTTCGTCGTCCTCGCCCCCTTCCTCCTTCCGCAGACCCAGTTTCTTCCAAGCCTCACCACCACTCTAACCGGGGCCATATATCCGTCGGGACTGCTCGGCAGCCTCGTGCTCCTGCGCACGGCTCGTGCCCCCTCCGTCGACTCAACGACGGCGTTCTGGATGGTCGTGCTTACCTTCCTGCTCGTGTGGGCCACCGACATTTTCGCCTACTACGTCGGGAAGTGGATTGGCCACCGATCCCTGGCCCCGTCCATCTCGCCCAACAAGACGTGGGAAGGAACCCTCGGGGGCCTCGCCGCCGCCCTGCTCGTCGCTGTCGGCATGAAACTCACCGTCCTCCCGTTCCTGACATGGCAACACACCCTTGCGCTTGGCCTCATTGGGGGTGGGGTGAGTCAAATCGGCGACCTAATGGAGAGTCAACTCAAGCGATCGACCGGAGCAGATGACTCCAGCTCTCTTCTTCCGGGGCATGGCGGGGTGCTCGACCGCTTCGATGCTATGGTCGTAGCCGCCCCACTCATCTATCTGTACCTCTCCCAGATCGTCGATCTCTTCTAATCCCTCACCTCCTCGCCCGTCTGCGCCTGGACGTTTCCTGGGCCTGCACGGCAAAATGATCCGAGAACACACCCCTTCTCCCGCTGAGAATATCCGCCAGTAGACGTCCTCGGGGCCACACGTACGGAAATGAGGGATACCGGTGACACTCCCCGATGCAAAAAGGCGTTAGAAAGACAAAACGAAGAAAATTTGCCTGTCCGTGAGGGTGCCTAAAGCTCACTTCCCGATGATCCTCGGCGGGTTCTACATCTGGCCAAGAGCCTGCCACTGGGGACTGGACGAGACAACAAGTCCAGCCCCCATGCGGAGGCGTCTACATTCTTATCCGGACTCCGGAATGACCTGGATGTCGAGAGATGCAGTCACATCGTTCCGAAGACTGATCGTCGCGGTATACGCCCCCACGTAGCGGATGTCCTCGTCGAGTTCGATATCGCGGCGGTCGATATTGAAGCCTCGGTTCGAGAGCTCGACAGCAATCTGCTGGGTCGTCACGGTGCCAAAGATGCGGTTGTCCTCCCCCACCTTGGCCGAAAAGACGACCTGCATGTCTTCGAGTTCTTTTTTCACCTTCTCGGCCTCCTCCTTCTTGGCCGCCTGCTTCCGGGCCTGTTGCCGCTCCTCATCGCGGAGCTGGCGGATGGCCCCGTCGGTGGCCACGCGGGCCAGTCCCTGTGGGATAAGATAGTTGCGACCGTAGCCGTCGGCCACCTCGTGGACCTCCCCGGTTTCGCCCAGGTGCTCCACGTCGTCGAGTAGAATAACCTGCATGGTATCGTCCTGTCACTCAATCGTGTGCGAAAGAATCGTCGTCGCCCGTGGATTACCGGATCGACTCCGATACGTAGGGAAGCAGCGCGAGGTGCCGAGCCCGCTTAATCGCCGTCGTAATCTGGCGCTGAACGCGAGCCGGAACCGAATT
This sequence comes from Salinibacter sp. 10B, assembly GCF_002954405.1. Taxonomy (NCBI): domain Bacteria; kingdom Pseudomonadati; phylum Rhodothermota; class Rhodothermia; order Rhodothermales; family Salinibacteraceae; genus Salinibacter; species Salinibacter sp. 10B. The sequence goes on from NZ_MQWC01000004.1 coordinate 547,643, forward strand.
CACGCGGCGGGGCAGGATTTTGCCCTGGTTGTTGATAAACTGCTCCAAAAACTCGGTGTCTTTGTAGTCCACGTACTCAATGTGTTCGTAGTCAATGTCTTCGTTGGCCATGGGTCGTTAACAGATTGGGTTCGACAATCAGTGTAGAAAGCGGGTGGCGGCCGCGGCGCTACTCTTCGCCGTTTTCCTCGTCGGCCTCCTCTTCTTCGCGGGCCTCCCGTTTCTTGCGCTTCTCGTAGTGCCGCTTCATCTTCGCGTCCATCCGAAGCGTGAGGTACCGAAGCACGTCGTCGTTGATCTGCAACTCGCGCTCCAGCCGCTGGATGAGCGTGCCGGGGGCCTTGAAGTACATGTTGACGTAATACCCGCTCCGCTTGCGGTCAATCTCGTAGGAAAGGCGCTGATTGCCCCACTCGTCGACCTCAAGAACATCTCCGTCGTTGCTCTCGATGAGATGATTGACCTTGCGGACGATGTCGTCCACCTGATTCTGCTGGACGACCCCACTAATGACGTACGTGAGCTCGTACTGATACTTGTTGCTTGCCATAGTCGAATCTCCCTTTGGAATGATCGAAACTCATGCCCCTCGTAGTACCCCGACAGTCGTCGGCGTGCGGAGGAGCAGGGATGAGAATGCGAAATGTATGTACGACCGCGTCCGGAAGAGGTCGCACGACTGCCTTGAAAAGGGAGTGAGGATTCGCTAGGAAAGCAGACGGAACGGATGCAATCCACACGCCCACGAGCGCCTGTGCTCCCCCTTCCCTCCGTGCCAGACACTACAAATTAGCGAGCTTCTCGGCGTTTTCCTCCGCCCGAAGAGCGTCGATGATCGGATCGAGGTTTCCATCCATGATGGTCTGGAGCGAATGATTCTTCTGTCCCCCCTCTAGCCGGTGGTCGGTGACGCGGTCCTGCGGAAAGTTGTACGTCCGAATCTTCGCTGATCGATCGCCGCTCCCGACCATCGACCGGCGCGCCTGTTCCCGCTCCTCACGCTGCTCCTGGAGCTTCTTCTCGTAGAGGCGCGAGCGCATGACCCGCATCGCCTTCGATCGATTCTTGTGCTGGCTCTTCTCGTCCTGGCACGACACCTCAACCCCGGACGGAATGTGCTTGATGCGCACTGCCGAGTCGGTGGTGTTTACGGACTGCCCGCCCGGCCCCGTTGCCTTGAACGTTTCGATCTTGAGATCACTCGGATTGATGTCCACGTCCACCTCTTCGGCTTCTGGCAGGACCGCCACCGTGGCGGCGGAGGTGTGAATGCGACCGCTCGACTCGGTTTCTGGCACACGCTGTACACGATGCACGCCGGCTTCGTACTTGAACGTGCCAAACACGTCCTCGCCCTTCACCCCGAAGATGACTTCTCGGAACCCCCCCTGCGTGCCCTGCGACACGTCCATCATCTCGTAGGTCCAACCGTGCCGCTTGGCAAACTTGGTGTAGAGCTCGAACAGGTCCCCGGCAAAAAGAGCCGCCTCGTCCCCCCCCGCACCGGCTCGAATCTCGATTATAGCGTTCTTCTCGTCCTCCGGGTCCTTCGGAATGAGCTTCTGCTTGAGGTCCTCCTCCACCGCCGGCATTCGCTTTTCGAGCTGGTTGAGCTCTTCTTTTGCCAGCTCCTCCATCTCGCCATTCTCGGTGCGCACCATCTCCTGAAGGTCGTCGCGCTCCTGCAACAGGTTCTCGTAGCGATTAATCGCCTCCACGACCTCCTCGAGCCGACTGTGCTCCTGGCCCAATTCCTGCATTTGATCCGGATCGGTGGCCACCTCGGGGTCGGCCATCAGGCTCTCGACCTCTTCGAAGCGGCGTTTCACCTTTTCAAGTTTCTCTAACTCAATCATGAAGCGGGGGACATCTATCGAGGCGTATGCAGGTGATGTACGATCCCCTTGGGTTCGAGTTCGTCGTCAGAACGACCTGTGTCTCAGTTCCGCTCATTCGTCTGGTTTTTTCTTCGCTCTTTCGCCCCCTTTCATCAAGCTTAACAAGAAAGACTTGATGGTAAGACGGCCTCCGGCTATCCTCTTTCACAAAAGTGAAGAACAGATTCATGTTGCCCTCGTCATTCTTGAATCTCTCCCATCCTCAGTATGATTGCACGCGTCTCCGTTCTCACTCTCCTCCTCTCCCTGATGGGACTTATGGGGGGATGCTACTCTCCTCGTCCGTCTTCTTCCCCGGACGCTTCTCTTTCCCCGACTCGGATTCCCACCACGCCGGATTCACAGGCAACGCTCCCGCGTCCGCTCTTTTACCGGAGCTCATCGCCGATCCCGGCGCGACCGCAGCCGGACGTCCCGACCGAAGCAAAGCTGGAGACGGCTGCCCACAGGAGCGGCGGGAGAATCCATCAGCATCCCGCCGGAGCCTCGCCTCGTGCCACGGTGGAGGTAATGGGAGGCAGGGACACAAGCAAAAGGGCACACTGGGGACTCATGATCCATTCTGTGGTCCCCGATCGCTCTTCGCTGTCCCCCAACTCGTTCGTCAACCTGTTTGGAAAGAAGATGATGATGCAGCGGGGGGAATCTTGGCGCACCCTGCAACGGAAAAACGACTCGCTCCATGAAAAGCGATTCGTGCCTCTTTCGGCCCGGGATGTCCACCGCCTGGCCCACGTCGATACCGTGAGCGTAATCTTGAATCGGACCCACTACCAGTTGCCGTCCCGATTCCGGCGTGAGCTTCATGCATTGCACAAGGCAACACCTGACTCGTTGTCCCCCGATACGGCACAGGTCAACAATCAACTGACCGTCTTCTATTCTCCAGAAAACGATCCGGCCGTTCAGGGAGGCGTGAGCACGCTGGTCACCGCCATGAGCTATCCTGCAGACGCGCGGAAAGAGCTGCTTGAGGGAACGGTGCAGATTGGATTTCTCATCGAGCCGAACGGCTCCCCCTCCCATATTCAGATCCTTCGTCCGGCCCACCCCACCCTCACGGCCGCCGCCGTGCGCGGGCTCAAGCAGCTTCGCTTCACCCCTGGAACCCACGGGGAACGCCCGGTGCCGGTCTGGCGCACGATGCCCGTTACCTACAACGTCCGCTAGTGTGAACGTTTGCCCCCCTGCTACTCCACCGTCACACTCTTCGCGAGGTTGCGCGGCTGGTCCACGTGGCACCCGCGCATGACGGCAATGTGATACGAGAGCAACTGGAGCGGAATCACGGTCAGGAGTGGGGACAAAAATTCCTTGGTCTGGGGAATATTGATGACGTACTCGCAGAGTGCGTCGAGGTCCCCGTTCTGTTCGTCCGTAATCGCAATCACCGAGCCGTCTCGCGCAGCCACCTCTTCGATGTTGGAGAGCACCTTGTCGTACGTGCTGTCCTTCATGGCGATGAACACCACCGGCATGAAGCGGTCAATGAGGGCGATCGGCCCGTGCTTCATCTCGGCCGCCGGGTATCCTTCGGCGTGAATATAGGAAATTTCCTTCAGCTTAAGCGCCCCTTCCAGGGCCACCGGAAAGTTGTACCCACGCCCCAGATATAGAAAGTTGGAGGCGTACCGGTAGACTTGGGCCATTGCCCGCAGTTCATCGTTATTATTCTCCAGCACGCCTCGGACCTTTTCCGGCACCTCCGAGAGCGCCTGAATATTGCTGGCCATCTCGGCGGTTGAAAGGGTTCGTCCTTTAGCCAGCTTGAGGGCAATCATGGACAGGACCGTCACCTGTGCCGTAAAGGCCTTCGTGGAGGCGACGCCAATCTCGGGTCCGGCGTGCAGGTAGACCCCTGCATCGGTTTCTCGGGCGATGGTGGACCCGACGACATTGCAGATCCCGAAGCATTTCACCCCTTTGCTCTGTGCCTCCCGGACCGCGGCGAGTGTATCGGCTGTTTCCCCACTCTGGGAAATGACGAGCACCACGTCCCCGTCTCTAAGAATGGGATCACGGTAGCGAAACTCACTTGCGTACTCCACCTCGACCGGAACCTGAGCAAACGACTCGATCAGATACTCACCCACCAATCCCGCATGCCACGACGTACCGCACGCCGCGATAATGATCCGGTCAGCATCGTAGAGTTCATCCCACGCGTCGTGGAGTCCTCCGAGCACGATGTCATTGTCCTCAGGCAGCACCCGGCCGCGCATCGCGTCGGCCATGGCATCGGGTTGCTCCATGATCTCTTTGAGCATGAAGTGGTCGTACCCGCCCTTCTCGATCTCGCTCAGACTCCACTCCAGCTCGTGCACTTCTTTTTCCAGAGGCTCATTCTCAATGGTGCGCACCTCATACCCGGAACGCCGCACCTCCACCATTTCTCCGTCGTTCAGATAAACAACCTGCCGCGTGTGCTCCACCAGCGGCGCCGCATCCGATCCGATGAAGTATTCCCCCTCTCCAACCCCAAGGATGAGAGGACTTCCCTTCCGGGCAGCAAGCAATAAATCGGGGTCGTCGCGGGACACCACCGCGATGCCATACGCCCCAACGACCTGGGTAAGGGCCTGTCGCACTGCTTCGGGAAGACTCAATTCCGCCTCGTGCTTCACCTCTTCAATCAGGTGGACTAGTACCTCCGTGTCGGTCTGGCTATCGAAGGCATATCCCTTCTCCTGCAGCTGCTTCTTGATCGCGCTATGGTTCTCGATAATCCCGTTGTGAACCAGCGCAAACGACCCATCCGAGCTGACATGGGGATGGGCGTTTACGTCATTCGGAGCCCCGTGGGTGGCCCATCGCGTGTGGCCGATGCCGAGCGTCCCCTTCATCGGTTGCCCGTCCAACGCCCCCCGCAGGTCATCCACCTTCCCCTCCTGCTTCTCAACGCTGAGTCCGTCGTTTCCGACGATCGCAACCCCGGCCGAATCGTAGCCCCGGTATTCAAGCCGCTTGAGTCCCGTGAGGAGCACCCCTTCGGCCTGCTCGCTACCGATATACCCGACAATTCCACACATACCTGAGAGTTGATCTGATGAAAGAGTGACCAGTGAAAGACCCCCGAACTGGGGCTCCCGAAATGAGAAAAGATCGATGCGCACTGCCGAATCTGGCTAAGCGCCCGTCGCACGTACTGCCGTCCCCCTTTCTGCAAGTGTCGTGCCCAGCTACCGACCCGTGTTCATTTTCGTAGCTGTGGACGGCCTGTTCGGTCCGGAACGGTCGTGTCTACGGAGACGGATCAGAGCTCAGGGCCCTTACCGATCCTATACTAGTACCGATCCAGAGAAAACTTCTCTCCCAGGTACCGCTTCCGAACCTCGGGGTCGTCCGCCAACTCTTCGGCCGTGCCCTGCTTCAAGATTTGCCCCTCATACAGCAGGTAGGCCCGATCCGTAATGGCGAGAGTCTCGTGCACGTTGTGATCGGTAATCAATACCCCGATTCCCCGTGTTTGAAGATCCGCAACGATCTGCTGAATGTCTTCCACTGCAATGGGATCCACCCCAGCAAAGGGTTCATCCAGAAGAAAGAACCGAGGCTGTGTCGCCAGCGCCCGAGCAATTTCGGTGCGACGTCGCTCTCCCCCAGACAACGAGTAGCCTTTCGACGACCGCACCCGGTCCAGCCCGAACTCCTCAATAAGCGACTCGACGCGGGCCTCTCGCTCTTCATCACTGATGGGTTGAAATTCGAGCACTGCGTGGAGATTGTCCTCCACAGTCAGCTCGCGAAAGACCGAGGTCTCTTGGGCCAGGTATCCAATACCCCGGCGTGCCCGCTTGTACATCGGCAGGCGCGTAATGTCATCATCCCCCAGGAGAATGCGCCCCTCGTTTGGACGAGTCATGCCCACAATCATGTGAAAGGTGGTAGTCTTGCCAGCGCCATTGGGTCCCAGCAGGCCAACGATTTCTCCCTGCCTCACCTCCAGGCTGACGTCGTCCACCACCGCCCGCTTGTCGTAGCGCTTGGTGAGGCCGCGCGCCGACAACGTCAAGGGAGGCTCGGAATCGTCCCGTGATTCGGTTGTTGAGTTCGACGACATTATTCTGAATCCGGTTCGGAAGAAGTCGCGGTCGTGTCAGCGGCCTCCGGGCGACGTGCAGGTCGCTGGAGCGAATCGGGGCGGTACAAACCATCGGACGCCCCCGTCCCCCTGCCCGGCTCCACTTCCTCATCAGCTTTGGACGACGAAGCGGCCCCTTCCTGCGGTGGCCCCGGTGGTCCCGCCGCCCGGCGCCGCCGATCCAACGGGGGGCGCGACTGCGTATCAAGGCCCAATCGCTCCCGTATCCGCGGCGTGCGGAGCAGTCCTTGTTTGGTCGGTTTTCGGTCAGGTGTCCACTGAAAGCCCGAAAGCTGAAAGGGATTCGGGATGTCGTCCGGGCTACGGTAGTACGAACTCTCCACACCTCCGATTACACTGACGCGCTTCACGCTGTTCTCCCGAAATCGGAGGACAATTCGATCACCCGATGCCTTCGCCGCCCCTTTCAGTGCACCCTGCTCTGTGGTAAGGAAGCGAATTGCCTGCGCGTTCGGCTCGGCCTGAATGCGTCGAAGCGAGTCGCGACGGAAAAACGCCGTGATGTCTTTTCCCTTAAGTTGTTGAATGCGATCGATCGTGGTGTCTTGCTGAGCCGCAAAGGCCGCCCCCCGTACGAACACGGTGTCGAGGCTTCGCTCGTGGGCCCGGACCCGAATTGAATCTCCCCACACCTGTGCCTGCTCGAACCAGGTCACGGGCGCTTGGAAGAGACGCGTCTCCTCAAGCGGCGTGTCCTCCTCTGATCGAGGCGCAGGACGATCCCACACGCGGGCACCATGACGAGTGCGAGACGAGGAAGGCCGTCCCTGATCGGGCGCTCGCGAAGACGGGTCCTGCACTTGAGAACGCGATGCACGCCCCCCCGCATCCGGCGGGGAGACTTGTACGTCTCGGGACGCCGCAACAGTCGAATCGACCGGAGGAGACTGCATCTTAGTCTCTCCCTTCGAGACGGCCACCGGCCCCGCGAGAGCGGGCGGCTCAGTCTCAGCCACCAGCGAGTCCAAAACACTGGCGTAGGTCTGCTCCGGCGTCGGGGGCGTCGGGTCAGAATCCGGCAGGGGCGCCGGGGCCCGTGCCGAATCGGCCTCACCGGCCGCCAATACACGATCGTACACGGCGGAATCGGCCACGGCCGCGAGGTCAGACTGCCAGATGCGTACCGAGTCGACGGCAATGAGGCGACGGTAGGTCTCAGTTCGGATGGCCTCCAGTTGATGCGCTCGTACCGCCAGCGTATCCTCAGGCGCGCCGGTCGAATCCATTCGGACCCGAACGAGGACGGCCCGTCCTTCCACCCGACTATACTGCCGCTGCTCCTGGTTGTCTACCCAGTCCCCAAAGAGATACGTCCGGGACGTCGTGTCGGCCGAAACGACAGCGGTTGAGTCCGTCCCTTGCTGTCGCCCCTCCGTTTCGTTCGTTTCCTCACGCCGCAGAAACACCTCCCCCACAGCGATCGATCGGTCTTCGTCCCGGAAATATGTCAGCGAGTCGGACTCCAGATACGTTTCCGGATCGGTAAGACGCACATGTCCTCGAAATTCTGCCCGCTGCTCATTGGACCAGTAGGTTCCCATTTGGGCTCGGAGCACGCGACTGCTGTCAACGAGGGTCACGCTGTCGGGAAAGACCGAGCGTTTTTCCCTGGTATAGTAGGTGGCCCGAGGTGCCCGCACCACCACTTCTCCATCGGTGAGGCGGACGTGGCCCCGCGCATGGCCCACCTTAGTTTGTTTGTTATACCGTACCGTATCGGCCCGAAGCGTATCTCCACGCTCGTAGATCACCACGTCCCCCGTAAAGAGCACCTCGTCTCGCTCCAGGTATCGCAGGGCAAAGTTGGACCGGAGGCGCGTCGTGTCGTCCTTGACAAACACGTTGTCCAAAAGCTCCTGAAGACGCTCGCCATCGCGTTGAATCGTACTGAGCGAATCGGCACTCACGTCGTACGTATCTCGTTGCTCGCCAGCCCCGACGTCTTGCGACCGGACCGAATCGGGCGGGGCAGCCGGCGGTGCGGTAACGGAGTCGTCAGGGAGACTATCAACCGCCGCGGAGTCTGCTACCTGCGCATGGACACTTTTGCCGCCGAAACTCGCCAAGCAAAGCACCGCCAGGAGCACCGCAACACTCCCCCGCCCCCTCCTCACAATCCCAAATGTGATCGTTGGGATACTCATCATGCCCGCCGGATGAGGTTGGGCTCAGTTCAAGAAAAACCATCTACGAGCCCCTCCTACACCAAGGACATAGGATGGGCGTTCCGTAGTCTCGCGTCGCGAGTTACTTTTCCGATGGGTCTTCGTCCTCAATCTCCACTTCAGCCTGAAACCGGCCGATCTGGTACGTCTCCAAATCCTCATCGGCAACCAGTCCATTGCCCCGGACTTCTTCGGTCGGCGTAGTAATGTGTACGAAGCGACGCGTCCGGATCGTCCGATCGATCTGGTTCCACGTCAGATGCTCACTCTCCAGTCGTCGGTTGTCATCTGTGCGAACCCGGACGTTCCCATAAGCCTCAAAGCGCCCTTCCTGACTGAAAAAGACGACGCTATCAGCAATGATGGTGGCTGAGGAGTCTCCTGCCGCATCGAACACGTACGAGTGTACACGGGCAGAGTCACTGCGGCCCCGCCAGACCGAATAGGTGCTATCTGCGGTCTGATACTGTTCCATGTGCTCAGCACGGATCATGGCGCGTGGCTGCCCCCCCTTTCTCAACATAAATCGGGCATCTCGGGTGATCTGCGACGGAGTTCCAGCCTGTGCCGAATCGGGAGACAACGGCGGCGTCTCTGTGCGCGCCCGAAACTCACACCCACTCACCGCACCAGCTCCCGCAACCCCCCCGAGAAGGAGCGCACACGTGCCGAGCAAAGAAGCCCATCCCCTGGTTTCCATCGTGTTGTCTATTGCTTATACTCAGAACCGAACATGGGTGGTGCTATTGAATCAGCATGGGATACACTTCCGAGTGTGGGAAATTTCACCGACGTCGCTCTAGACTCTGGTGAGCCAGGTTGAGATCAGAGCTGGAATCCCAATCGGAGAGTCGTTTTCGCCCTCTGCACATTCCCTCCGGGATGTAGAATCGACAGTACAATTGTATCTTCTCCCTCGAGTATTCTCCAGGGAACGACCGTCTGAGGGTCTTCTTTTTCAACCTAAACATTCAGGTATTTCTTCCCGTGCCTTTATTCGCAAAAGTCCCCCAGCCGGGTAGGGCTCTCGGACTCTAGGGAAAAGGAGACAAAGGACATGGTCGCCTTTTCTACCCCGATGCGGGAGGAGGGCCTCTCCACTCGATGAGCCCTTCTTCTCGATGGAATGCGATGATTCTGCCAGCGTTGAACCTCCTCAATCGTTTTCTGATTCGTCCAAATTGACTTGAGGAACGAGCCTAGATGCTCTTTCCCCCCAGGAGGAACCTCCTTCCCCGGTTTGGACAGTTCTCCCGTGCTGACTCAATGGCACTAGCCTTCGTAGATACTCCCCTCCCCGTTTTACACGCGAACGCTTCTGCCACGGGACTTCAGCAGTCCCGTTGATTCAACTCACGTAGCGGTACTTCTGCCCTGCCTTCCGAGCCGTCCTGTACGGCCGGACCGTTCTCTGCCCCTTTCTTTCAGAATAGTACGCTCGTCGCTATGAGCTTTGACGTGGAATCCCTCTCTTCCGAAACCGTCGTCGTCCACATGGGCGAGGCCCTCGATTTTCGGAACGCCGATAGTTTCAAATCTACTTTCCAAGCCCACGTCGAAGACGGCGTCCGCAACTTCATTCTCGATTTCTCGGAGACGGAGGTGCTCGACTCTACGGGACTGGGATCCATCTTTTCGCTCTACCGCGAGATTTCCCCGGATGACGGGAAGGTGGCATTTGCAGACGTCTCTCGGCCGGTCCAGGTCGTCGTGCAACTGACCCGCACCTACAAGGTTTTTCGCCAGTTCCCGTCGGTCCAGGCCGCCAAAGAGGCTCTAGCGTGAGGTCCCTTTTTCCGTAGGTCCCCCCCTGCCGGATCCCCCCATGTCATGAGTACGCTTGCAAAAGAATATACCGACCTGGACCGCGCACTGGACGAGGTACGCTCAGTGCTGAAAGAGTGGTATAACGAGCAGGCTCCCTCGTCCTCTCCGTCCAGTGAGACCCTCCGCTATACCCAACTCGTACTGCATGAATGGATCGCAAATCTCCTACAACACGGGGATTTTGGGCACCGCACCCCCGCTATCGAAATTCGCCTTAAGACCGAAAACCGGCACGTCGCTTGTGCTGTTATCGATAACTCGACGGGCTTTGACTTCGACGAGCGACTGCCCTCCCGGGATGAGGTGATGGACGAACTCCCGGAACGCGGGATGGGCCTCCGAATCATCAACGCCTGCACGGACACCGTTTCCTACCTCCCTACAGACTCGGGGTACTATCGCTTTGAGTTCTCCATTCCTGCCGACCACGATCCATGGCTGAGCATGCTATTTTAATCGTCGAGGACGACAGCACCGTCCGAGAGCTGTTGAAATACCGCCTCGGCAAGCACTATGAGGTCTTTACGGCCACGAACGGGGAAGAGGCTCTGCAGGAAATCGACGATCGAATCCCCGACCTCATCATCTCGGACATCATGATGCCGAAGATGGATGGGTTTGCCCTTCAATCGGCGCTCCAGGCCGACAAAAACACGCGCGTGATTCCGTTTATTTTCCTGACGGCGCGGGCGGATGAACCGGCCCGTCAGGAAGGGGCGCGCACTGGGGTCGACGATTACATTACAAAGCCGTTCGACATGGAGCAGCTCCTGTCCCGGGTCGAACGCCTCCTGGAGCGGGTGGAGATGTTTCAAACGCAGCTCGACGCCGAAATCGGACGAGACTTTTCCAACCGCCTTCTCCCTGATAACGTCCCGTCTGTCGAAGGCTACGAATTCTACTTTCACTCCGAGGCCCACGAGCAAGGCGGCGGGGATCTCTTCGACTGGAGCGAAACGGACGAGGGAACTTACTTCTTAACGATCGGGGACGTGATGGGCAAAGGCCTTCGGGCAAAGTTTTACGCCTACAGCTTTCTCAGCTACGTACGCGGCACCCTCCACACGCTTCTTCAGGAGTCCTCTTCCCCTGCCGCGGTCATGGAGCACATCAACGATATGCTTCTGGAGGACGAGGTCCTGGAAGATACGTTCGCCTCCTTCCTCCTCATGCACTGGGATCCAGCGGCCCACACGGTCACCTACGCCAATGCGGGCCACTGCCGACCCGTGCTGCTTACTGAGAACGGCCCCGAGATCGTGGAGCATAGCGACCTGATTCTCGGACTCGAAGCCGATGCCTCTTTTTCGGATGCGACCCTTAGCCTCGCTCCCAATACGGCCCTCGTGGCTTATACCGACGGCCTCATGGAACTCCCGACCACGAACGGCAACATGCTGGGGGAAGATGGCGTCCTGGAGGCAACGGCCACCGCATACGGAAGTGCCAATCCCATCGATACTCTCCATGAGACCGCCCTTGAGCACAGCAGCGAAGACTCGTTTCAAGACGATCTCCTCGTCGTGTGGCTCCAGCGAGCGAAATAGTCCCCTCTACACCGTGGCTTCTCGGGATCGTCCCTCGGAGGTGGAGTCAAAACGACTCTCGTATTCGTGCTCCAGAAGGCCGAAAAGCTCTTTGTCCCAATACTCCTCATCACGATACAGGTAATCGCGAGCAGTCCCCTCTTTCTGAAAGCCCAGTCCCTTCACCAAATCGCGCCACGTCGTGTTGTACTCAAACGTCTCCGCACTTACGCGGTGAAGCTCTAGGGCTTCAAAGCAGTATTCCAGAAGGAGGCGAAGAGACTCCTTGCCGTACCCCTGCCCCCAGTACGCCCGTTCCCCAATCGTGATGCCCACCAGGGCATGGCGATTGTGCTCACTGATTTGGGTCGCGTACGCCACCCCGATCAACTCCTCTTCCACCCGGTCGTGAATCTCGAAGTGGCGGTGGCTGCGGGAGGACTCTGTGCAGAGGCGCTCGAACCGCGCCTTGAACGTCCCAAAGGACTCCTCTTCATACGGCAATTCACTGTCGAGGCGGTTGAGCTCCGCATCATTATTCCACCGAAAGTGGGTGTGGATATTGTCCATGCGCAGCGGCATGAACCGGACTCGATCTCGTGTGAGAGGCGTCACTTGCTGAACCGGAAGTGGAGTACTCATAAAGCAGGAAGCGCTTCCAAATGCAATGCTATCGAATAGGTGCTTTCGTTCCCAACGATGCCGATCCCGTCATTCAACGATGAGCTTTTGCTACTGCCCCCTTCCTACCCCAGAGTCCCGCAACTTGCGTGCCCGTTCTCGGAGTGCCGAACGGTCAATTTTGAGCCCGTTCGTCTCGATCGATTGGGGGAGAGAATGAAATGCATCCGGTATTTTGAATCCAGGAAGGGACCGCCGCAACTGGACCTCAAGGTCCGAAATTGTCCCGCCGTCCGCAAGGCGGACAAATGCAACCGGGCGTTGTCCATACTCCTCATCCGGCACCGGCACCACAACGGCCCGCTCTACTTCACCGAGCCGCTCTAGAGTAGATTCAACCTCCTCCGGCTGGATGTTTTCCCCCCCCGACACGAACATCCGATCAAGGCGACCACGTACGTGCACTCGCCCACTGGCATCGATTTGCCCCCGATCACCCGTCTGATACCAGCCGTCGTCGGTGAAGGGGGCCTCGATCCCGTCTTCCGTCACGTAGCCCTGAAAGAGGGGCGCTCCTGCCACCTGGATTTCCTCATCGACAATGCGAAGGCGACGATGGGGCAACCGGCGACCTGCCGTGAAAAGATCGGCCTGTGGATCGCCCGGAGCCGTGGTCGTCACCTGAGAGGCCATCTCCGTGCATCCGTAGCTGGTCAGGAGCGGCCACCCCCGGTCATGCCCCCGACGCAGGAGTGCGTCGGGGATTGGACCGCCCCCCAGCAGAACGCCCCGAAGTGACGACGGGGGAGCTCCCCTCGTAGCCTCTAGTATGCGGCGGAGCTGAGTCGCCACCAGCGAAACGTGTGTCGCCTCCATTGCTCGAAGCGACTCGTGCAGCGGTGGTTCGTCTCGTGGAAGAGCGACGGCCCCTCCGGCGAGGGCACAGCGGATAAGAATGGCCAGACCACCGACATGGTACAGCGGAAGTGACAGCAGCCAGCGGTCGCCTCGCCGCACTGGCAAATTTGCGTTCGATCCCTTTGCACTGAACCGGTGATTGGCCCAGGTGTGAAGGGCTGCTTTCGGCTTCCCGGTACTGCCAGACGTAAAGAGAATGGTGGCAGGCCGATCGTCGGACCCCTCCCGAGCCGGGGTCGTCGCCTGCTGCGCTCCCTCCCTCTGCACGAACGCCTCCGGGGAGAACACAGCAAGATCGGACGAGCCGGCGTCAATCTGGTCCCCTGACGTAATGAGGACGGAGCACCCCACCTGTTGCGCTCGTTGTACGGCTGCTTCGGCCGGCACGCGGGTGCTGATTGGCACGGCAACCGCTCCTTTCTGCCACAACGACCACAGCAGAACGATCATAGACGTTTTGTTCGGAAGCCGGAGACCGACTCGGGTCCCCTTCTCAATGTTGTGGGTCGATAGTTGGGGAATTGTTTTTGCAATAACGGAACCAAGACCGCCGTAGGTCCACCGCTTCTTCGATGTCAAAAGGGCGGGCACATCGGGATGTGCCTGGGCATGCCGAAAAACCGGAATCATCTCAGTACGGTTTGTGCTATAGTGCAAAGTACGTGCGGCACACTGTCAAGTAGCTCCTCACAGGAAACAAACAGCCTCTTTCGTTGCACTAGGCCAGCTAGATGACCTGAAGTGACGGGGGACCATTTCTGTCAATTGGAGGAGAAGTCACGTGTCATTGAAAAATAGCATCACGCGTTCTCAGTAGGACTTGATCTATAGCGCAAAGTACCCGTAGTGTCCTGGATGCATCCCCTTTTCAAGAAAATACCCCCTCCTCCAACTCTCTCAATCCCAAAGCCTACCCAATCGAACGGTGATCGTACAATACTCCCAGCCGACTGAAGGAAGCTGCTATTCAACTGCCTCTATTGGCTGAAGACGTGTACTCATGACCGTCGACGCAAATCCCGCCTCGACCGAGACCTCTGCCGTATCCATCGACAGACGGGGGGAGAGCACATCCGTTTCCAATCGGGAGTACGTGGACAATCCTGCAGGGACCTCCGAAAAGACGGCCGCTAACGCTACTAGCATGCGCGTGCCTACCCCCGACTCATACGCGGCACTGAAGACCGGGGTGGCGCCGGCATTCAGGGCATGAATACTCCAGCGTCGCACAAGGCGGATCCCCCCCAGCAGCATGGGCTTGAGGACGACGGCAGCAACCTCCTCCAGTTCGTCGAGCATCCCCGGTCCTCCCTCCCGCGTGGTTTCGTCAATCGCCACTGGCATCCCCGTCGCATCTACGAACGCCGAAAGCCGATCTGCCTGTTCCAGCGGCTCTTCGATATACTCCACCGGTACGTCCTCGATGCGCTCCGCAAAGGCCACCGCCTGCTCGTAGGTCCAGGCCCGATTGGCGTCCAAGCGCAACGAAATCGCTTCTCCAAGGACCTCTGAAAGCGCCCGCACACGGGCTGCATCCTTCTCAATAGAATGCCGTCCCACCTTTAGTTTTACCGCCTGAAATCCGGCCGCTTGATACTGCTCGGCGACCTCGGAGAGGGTCGACTCATCATCGGCGATCAATGCATTGATCGGGACCGACTGTGGGCCCCCACCCAGCGCTGCCGAAACTGTTGTGTCCTGCTGATCCGCCCACAACTCAGCAATCGCGCTCGTCACCGCAAACTGAACAGAGGGCGGCTCTGCATCTCCCGCCTGTCGGCGAAGCACGTCGTCAATCACCGAATCCATCAACTCCACCCCGGAAAGTTCTTCAGCCCGTCGACGAAGGTGGTGCGTCGCCTCGTCCAGCGTCTCCGTACTGAAGCCGGGCAGTGGAGCCGCTTCTCCCCACCCGACCGCTCCGTCCGCGCTCTCCAGGCGCAGTAACAGGCCCCGCCGCTCGTGCAGCGTGCGGGGCCCCAACGCGAGAGGAGTCCTCAGCGGCAGTGCATACCGAAAGCAATCCGCAGTAGCTATGGTCGTCATTGTGCCAAGGACGTGGGAGCGGTTGTTAAAGATTCCACCCAAGAGAAAACAGCACGGCCCAGAGGGCCAGAAGTTGTCCGGTCGTCGCCAGTAGCGCATTCAGAGCGTCCGGATCCGTGGCCCGTAGCATCGTCCGGGCCGCCCCCACCGCAAACGGAATGAGGCCGAGGGTCAACAGACTCCACCAGTGTCCCCCCGTCCAGACCGACAACCCAACCGGCAGGAGAACGGCGCCGAGAAGACATCCCCCGTACAATATCCGCCCAACCCCGCGGCCGAGTCGCACAACGAGGGTCCGTTTTCCTGCTTCGCGATCATTAGGCGCATCCCGTACATTGTTTACCAGCAGGATGCCGACCGAAAAGAGGCCCGGACCAGCCCCGGCAACAATCACCTCGGGCGAGCACGAGAGAACTTGCACGTAGTAGGTTCCTGCTACCGCCACAGGCCCAAAAAAGACGAAGACGGCAAGGTCGGCCAGCCCAAGCGCAGCAAGGGAGTACGGCCCGGCTGTATACCAAAAGGCCGTCCCGATCGAGGCCATTCCAATGATGAGAATGGGGAGTCCTCCCCGATAAATGAGATACCCCCCGGCCGCAACGGCGGCGACAAAAACCGCCACGGTGGCGCGTCGCATCGCCTCCGGGGTCGCAAGTCCGGCCTGCGTCACGCGCATCGGTCCCGTTCGGTCCTCCGTATCGGCGCCCTGCAAATAGTCGGTGTAGTCGTTATGGTAGTTGACGCCAATCTGAATGAGAGCGGCACTGCACACCGTGAGACTCGCGGCCAGCCAATGCCCGCCTCCGGCTTCTATCGCCATCGCCGTTCCCACAAGGACTGGCGCCAATGAAGCCGCCAGCGTCTTGGGACGAGCAGCCAGAATCCAGACTCGAAGTGACTCCCACATGTTCGAAGTACCGTCAAGTGAACAGGTTTTCTACAAAAACGTCTCGCGTGAGGCCAGATGCGACTGTCTTCCACAGCACGCAGCCGGCTGAGGTCCGTGCAAAAAATGGAGGGAAGTCCCCCGATGGCCGTAATACTGCCGAGCCGCGCCGCATTTTCAATACAGCGCTCTCGATCGTCGAAACTGAGAAGCTGTTTTGATTACGTACGCTGTGAGTCCGGCAAGACGCACCGACTGCGGACCCGCTCCTCC
Source organism: Salinibacter sp. 10B (assembly GCF_002954405.1). Classification (NCBI taxonomy): domain Bacteria; kingdom Pseudomonadati; phylum Rhodothermota; class Rhodothermia; order Rhodothermales; family Salinibacteraceae; genus Salinibacter; species Salinibacter sp. 10B. The sequence goes on from NZ_MQWC01000004.1 coordinate 563,905, forward strand.
CCGCCGGGGAGGCAGTCGTATACGCTCCGATTTCCTTCCGGTCTACGGTCCCATCGGCATCGGATCCGGAGACGGACGTTGATGAAAACAGGTTCTGAGAACGGCTTGTGCTATAGTGTAAAGTATGTGCAGCGCTTCAGAAGTAAGTTCCTTCCAAGAAAATGGCAGGAGCGACGGTGGTGCCTTTTTCTCGGTGGAGGGAGATGCACATGTCATCGACACATTGCACAACGCATTCTGAGCGCCGCCATCGGGCCGCATCACAGGCTTCCAACAGCCCAACAAAAGGAATCCGGTTAGCAAGCGTCGTCGACACCTGTCCCCCCACCCACGACATCCGCAACCGCCTTCTCAATCTGCTCGTGAATCTGCCGATTGCTCTCTCGTTCAGTTTTGACTTCGAGAATCGTCGGCTCGCCAGCATCACAGGCGTGTCGATAGGCCTCGATGAAGGCCGAACGCGAATCCGGTCGATGGTACGCAAGGGTAAACGTCTCTGCTACAGCTTCGAAGTCCCGGTGCTGAGGCGTCGTAAAGTGGGGATCAAACACATCGTCGTATTCCTGAATGGGTAGGAAATGAAAAATTCCGCCCCCATTGTTGTTCAGAACAACCACCACTACCGGCCGGTCTTGAAGCAGGGCCAAACTGTTGAGATCGTGCCACAACGCCAGGTCGCCAATCAGCAACGTGACGCCCCCCTTTTGGGCCTCGGCCAGGCCCGCCGCCGTGGCAACCGTCCCGTCAATCCCACTCGCCCCCCGATTGGCGTACACCGGCACGGCCGACCCAGCGGTAGAGGCATGTCGGTTCAAATCGCGGACGGGCATGCTGCTGGCCGCCATGAGTGCGTGATCGGACGGCACCTGCCGGGAAAGCAGTGTCGCGACGGACGGCTCCGTCAGGGCCTCGGACTGGGCGTGCTCCTCCACCACCGCCGCCGCCCGTGTGTTGGCTCGCTCCCAGGCCATCTGCCAGTGAGAGGGTTCGGGAACCGCCCCTACCCGTGCCAGCAACTGTTCTACGAACGAGGCCACGTCGGCCTCCACGTGGTGCGTGCCCCGATGATCCGGATCAATGCGCGAGGGATCGGGGCGCACGACTGCCCACACGTCCGGATTGGCATCGCGAAGAAAGAGACGAAGCCGCTTCGATGTAAACCGCCCTCCCACCTGTACCACTGCCTCGGGACGCTGGGTCTTCTGAAAGTCGTCCGATGTAAGAATCAGATCCCCAAAGGCACAGCGATCAGCACGCGATTCAGGTCCCAGACGAAGGCGAGACGTAATATCGGGGAGAAGCGGCCATCCCAGACGCGCGGCGAGGCGACGAGTTGCCTTCACGTCAGCCTCTCGGTCCAAACGCCCGGCTACGACAAGCCCGTCAAGCCCCCCCTCTACGGCCGATGCCACCGCGTCCACGTCGGGGGCAGACGCGGACGGTACAGGGGTCGGATACGTCGTAAATGGCGTCTCCTCGCGGGCCCAGTCGGCCACCGGATCAGGCACTTCAATTGACCGATCCGATTCGACGGGCTCCAGGGGTTTTCGGAACCCGCAGTTCAGGTGAACGGGTCCGGCCGGCACCCGACGCGACTGATGTACAGCTTGATTGGTGGTTGTCAGCACGTACGCCGGATCCACCTCCACAGACGGCGGCGGTACGTCGACCTGCCAGCGCACGTAGTCGCCAAAGATCTTCACCTGATCGATCGTCTGATTGGCCCCGGTGTCCCGCAGCTCCGGCGGCCGATCAGCCGTAAGGAGCAGCATCGGCACGCCATCGACAGACGCCTCCACCACTGCCGGCTGCCCGTTTGCCACGGCCGTTCCGGAGGTGGTAATCCACGCCGCCGGCCGCTGGGTGGCCCGGCCGTACCCAAGCGTCGCAAACGCCGTCCCTCGCTCATCTACGTGCAAAACGACGCGGGCCTCAGGATGCCGAACTGCGGATACGGTAAGGGGTGTTGACCGGGAGCCGGGGGCCACAAAAAACGTGTCGACCCCGTTTCGGACCAGCTCCTCTATAAGAAGTTGGGTCCAGAGATACGTGACATTTGGGGCGTCGAGCGGATCGTAAGCCATCATCGAAACTCAGTGACCGTGTATGACGACTCGTTCGGATTCGGTCACTGCTCAGTGTGCATCTTAACGAGAGAACGCGGACTGGCGGAAGGAGACGACGCTTTCGAAAAACGCCATATTCGTAACCGGAGCATACCTGACGAGGGCTGACCGGTCCCCCGTACGGGGCAGATGCGGACGCCATCACCGGCTGGGATCCTTTACGCGTGCGCCCAATCCCATCACAGCCGCAAAGTCACCGATCTTCTGCTCGATCTCTTCCCATTCCCGTGCCGGCACCGATCCCTCCACGATGCCTGCCCCTGAATACAGCGTAAGCTTCTCCTCCTCCGCAAGGCCGGACCGAATCGCCACGGCAAACTCAGCAGCCTCGGGTCCAACCCACCCCACTGGTCCGGCGTACCAGCCCCGGTCAAACGGCTCCTGCGTCCGAATCGCCGTAAGCGCCTGGTCGGTCGGCACCCCCCCGACCGCCGGCGTCGGGTGAAGACGATCGAGAAGATCCGTCGTCGCTACCTCCGCCCGCAGCCTGCCCGACAAACGAGCGTGGAGATGGCGTCCCCGTGCAAGCCGCAACTCTGAGGGCGTATCCGGCACTTCGACCGACGAACAGAGGCGATCCAACACGTTGCGAATGGCATTCTGCACGAAAGCGTGTTCGCGGCGCTCCTTCGGACTGTTTAGCAACTCCTCCCAGAGGGCAGCGTCGGCACTCGGCGTGTCGCCCCGCTCGCCGGTACCGGCCACGGCCTCGCTTACCACCTGTCGTCCCTCCTGCCGGAACAGGCGTTCCGGGGACGCTCCTAAGAATGCGGGACCGCCCGCCGGAGAGAGAGCAAAATGAAAGCAGCCGGGCGTTGCCGCCTTAAGATGCTGTAGCACATCAAGTGGGGTGAGCGTCCTCTCGAGCTCCAACGCCACCTTCCGAGCCAATACGACCTTGTCGAGTGCATGGTCTGAAATGGCAGAAAGAGCCCATTGCACCATGCGGGTCCATTCCTCTTTTTCCGGTGCATCCGTTCGCCCGAGCGGCTTGGGGAGCGAGGGCGAGGCCTCCCGTGTGGGGATCGACAAGACCCGGGCCTGTTCGATAAGCGTCTCTGCCCGACCAGCGTCCCGTGGAAAAACGAGATTACACGCCAGCGACACGCCGTCGGGGGCCCGACGAAGCTCAAATCGGGGCAAGACGAATCGATAGGTGCCGAAGGGCCTCCAGGGACACTCCGGATTCTCGGTAGTGCGAGACTGCGGTGCATCGAACCGGAGCCCGCCATAGTAGCGGACCGGGGCCGCCGCCGTGCGAAATCGGTCGTTGAGCGCTCGCTGGAGGCGGTCGTACTCCATCGGCTGCCGGGTGCCAGTAAGCACGTCGGCCGTACCGGTCGCCGCAACCGCGGGGCGGGACGCCGACGTTTTGGCCTCAGAATGTCCGTTTCCGGAGGGGGAAAACGACGTCGTTTCTGGACTCCGGGGCGCCCAAAACACCTGCTCCTCGTTCTCCCGTCCCCGAAGCCATTCCAGAAGATTCGCGTTATCGGTCACCGGCACCTGTACCTGCACTGTCCGCTCCGCCCCGTTTGACCGGTCCGCGCAGGCCGCCCGGATACGGTCTGCAAGGTGTTCGGACGGTGAATCGGCATTGCGGTCGTGCACGAACGGCGAATCCAGATTGGGCATAGGGCAAAAACTAAACAATAGAAAATGGTCCGCTACGACGCGGGGTGCTCTTCGGAGTCGCTGGACGACTCCGACTGTGCGCCCCAGTTGTCCAGAATGTCACTGGTCATGGCGTCGACCTGCGGAACCGACACTCGGTATTTGAGCGCAGCACGCACGATAAGGCCCCGAAGAACCTGATCGGCGACCGGGAGCGGATACAAGCGACGGCGTACAGATCGGAGGGCCGCTCGCATGGTCCATCCCACAATGCCCCACCGGAAGAGCACAAACGCCGTCAGGCCTACGCCCACGGCTGCCAGCTGCTCGGCCGTCGCCAGGAAGCTGAGAGTCGCCACGTAGTACCCCCCCTGCAAATACACGTTGCGGAGAACCGATACGACCCGTACGCCCCCTACGCCCGGAAACGAGGGACTGGCCAGTGTCCACCCACAATACACGCCCACGGCAGCAAGCACCGCCCACTCAAGCGGAACGGCCCACAACAACAGGGGAAGTGCCCATAGAGTTACGGTACAGGGCGAATCCATCCAGGCATCGGCCCAGCGAATCAACTGATCGAGCGAGACGTGGTCGAGCACCCCTCCGGCGTATTCCCGTATCCCCTCTTCCGGGATGTGGTACCAGCGCCCCGCCGCCGACATCAATCCGTACGGGGTCGCGACGTACGCCGAGGCGTCGGTACTGGAAGAAGCATGTGACTCCTCGTCACCGGACATTGCCACTTTGGACTGCGATCATCAACGGTGCGTAGTACGAGCCTCTCGTCACGGCCATACTTAGCGTCTCACTGAGCCGTTCTGGTCCGCCTCTACTCGACAGGCCACAATAGTTTGGTGAACGTACACGGGACCCGGAAAGCAGTTTCAATCAGTTCTGAAAGTTTTGTCCATCGTTCTCTTTCGGCACCAGCGAGAGTCGGTCCCCCACCCAGATCCGAAATTGAGGCGCCTCTAGCCCCGTTGCCTTCAGGGGCGGAGTGAGCATCGCCTTTAGGGCCCGTGCCGTATTCACGCTCGGCTGTGTGGCAGACGCAAGATGGCGCTGAGCCTGCGTTCGAAATGCTTCCTGCACACGTCCCAGGGCTTTCGTCCGCACCTCCTCGTATACATCCGAGGGGAAAACCCGCATCCATCCCTGGGTTTGACTGCGAACGCGAAGACGCGCCAGATCCGGCTCAACACTGTGCACCGACAACGCCGGCAGGTCCACGACCACGACATTGCCCTCTTCAATCGCGATCATACGGGGCGAGAGGGCCTGCACGTTGAATCCGTAAGAGACTCGCCCCGGCACCTGTATGTCGGTACGCGAGGTGCCCTGCAGAAGCGGAAGGGCGGCCGGCTGGGCATACGACAGCACGTGAGTCATCCAATCGGGCGTCAGATACTCAGAGGAATCGAGACGAACACGGACGCTGATGTCGAGCGTGCCGGTGACGAGAAAAGACGCCGGCGCTTCTTCCTGTACCGTCGTGATCACGGTTCGCCGCACCTGCTCCTCGGACGGTTCCTGCGACCACCACAGGCCCACCCCGGCGGCGATCAGGAGCCCGATGAGAATGCCGAGCCCGAGCGACGTGCGACGATTCATGGCTTAAGCACCTGCGTCTGTGAAAAATCCGTCAGAGCCTCAAAAGCACCAGTGCGACGACCGCACAGCCCATACCGATCTTGTTTTTTGCCGTGAGCTGTTCCCTCCATCCAAACACCCCAATCCCCGCCGATAACACCATGATGGCAATATTGTTGGCCGGAAATACGAACGGCCCGGGCAGCTCCGCAACGGCGCGCAGCAAGAATTCCAGCGAGCCGTAGTTGGCAACCCCAAGCACAACGCCCCACCCAACGGTCCGAAGAGACGGCCACGGTTGCCCCCGTAGAATCCGGGCGCCTACGATGCCTCCCCCAATCAGAAACGCCATTCCAAACACCAAAAGTAAAAAGAGAACCTGGCTGTTGGCGGCCCCAAAATGCTCCTCGAAGGCCTTCATGGAAAGGTCCACGCTCCCCCCTCCAATAAAGGTGAGCGCCAGTACTCCAAAAGCATACCAGTCGACCCGCCCTAGTGCAGAACCGACCGGCGGGTCCCGAGCTACGTCCGCCCCGCCGGCAGGCACCGGTTCGGCCTGCCGCTGTTTCTGGGCAAGCAGAAAAAACGCGCAGGCCGCCAACCCCATGCCTCCTCCCTGCGCAACAGAAGGGACCTCATGCCACACCCACCAGGAGGCAAGAAATGGAATGACGGCCGAGACCCGCATCACCCCAACTGCGAGCGACATGCCCGCCACCTCTGTCGCGTACGAGAGCAGAAAGAAGCCGGCAATAAGAAGTACCCCCACACTTCCCCCCAGAGCAAGCAGCCCTGGCGACAAGACCAACCCCGCGTCGGTGGAGCGCCCCCCTGCCCACATCAATAGGCCTGCTACCCCCACGGCCGCTGCGTAGTTGACAGTGAGTAGTGCCGTTCGATCGACATCCGTAGCACCGGTGTGCTTGAAAATGGCGCCGATGGCCACACTACAGACCACCGCCAAAGCAAGATTCAGCATAGACAGGCAGGCATGCGGACAAACCAGTTCACATTCTCCCCCCTCTACTCCAGGGCAATTTCAGCGTGATGCCCCCTCCTTCGGGACAATCAGACTGGAAACTCCCTTCCCCCCCTACGCTCCGGACTCTCTCCGCCCATGGCAAGTGCGTTGCTGCTCGCGCCAAGCACACGCCCAGTCAGTCGCTAGACAGGAATGTATAGTACTGTAGACGAGACGGGATGGGCTCCGGATCGCGGATGACAAGATCGGAAGGGACGTGGATGTTGGGACGCACGTATCCGGTGGTATCCGACCGAATCTGGCTGTACGAGACTGTCGCAAAAAACTCGGAGGAGCGACGAGACGCGAACAACTGCCGGAACAGCACCCGGTAGCGAATACGGATGGTCGAAGGCTGTAGGGTCACGAGATCCTGCCCGGCCGGAACGCCCGTTACCTCAACGGTGACCTCACGGGTTTCTTCCGCAAACTTCCCCGCCCGCGCCGTCACGGTCACCTGTTCGGCACTCTTCTCAACCAGCGGAGACAGTGAATCTCGAAGGGCCACCTGGCGGCGAACCGTATCCTGGACGTTCCGCATCACCAGCGAATCTGTGGGCCAGTCCGTAATCGTTCCCACGACAGATTCTGCCCCCCAGACCGTAACCGAGTCGGGCTCAACCGTCGGTTGTTCAATAAGCTCATGCGCCGACTCGAGCTGCACGCTCAATCGCGGACGAATCGGAACCGTACGCTGAATGCGCGGCTCCAGTTGGATGTCGATCACGCCCGGCGCCACACTCTCAATCTGGGCATCATTGGTTCGAGGCAGATTCAGCGTCTCCTGGACGTTTACACGCCCCTGCCCAGCCTGCACCTGAATCGGGGGCGGGGTAAAAACGAGTCGCAGTAGATCCATTCCCGTGCCGCGCAGCTGAACGGTAACCGAGGACGGAGGGTGCTCAACCAACGCCTGCCCGTCTGGGACTCCGGCCACCTCTACCGGAAAGTCGACGCTCACCATGCGCTGCTCCTGTAAGGTGAGCGACAGCCAAAGCACAAAGGAAAGAAGCACGCAGACGGCCACGGCCATCCCCTGTCGCGGATCCTCATCGCGCTGCTGCATCCCCTCGGACGGTCGAAACAAGGACCGTATGCGCTCCAGAAAAATCGGGACCTGAGAGTCAGAATCAGACGGCACAGCACGAAACCACTACTCAAAAACCGACGCGACCGATGCAAACCCTCCTACTCGGCATCCGGCGAGCCGGAAGAAGGATACTCTTCAAGCACGCGGGCGTCTTCCATATTCGGATCCATCTCTCGATCAAAGGCCTGCTTGGACTCCGCAGCAATCTTGGTTACCCGCTTGGCTGTCGAGTCAATGAGATTGGCCGTGAGTCGCATGACGGCTCCCCCCACGTAGACGGACTTCCCAAGCCAGTTGAGATCACTGATGTTGACACGGCGACGGGGCGACGATTCGTCAGACATAAGAAATTTGGCACTGGGACGTACAGAAAAATCGGGAGGGGTCCACTGCAGACCCAACAGCTTTAGAAACGGTGCTCTGTTCATACACTGCGAGTCTGGCAGAGCGCGACGACTGCAGAATCGCTGTCCCCAGCCGAGGAGGCAAACGAATACGCTCCAACGTACGTTCGGACTACGCAAATATCGGCATCGGGGGGCGCCTAAATGAAAACAGGCGCCTCGCCCGGTCCTTGAAAGTCAGGACCCGTTCCGGGGAGCCTGTCGCTGGGACGTCTCCGGCTCTGCGGCCCCCGGTCCCTGTCGTGTGGCGCCAGGCGACTCCGTCCGCGCCCGCCGCAGCACTTCTTCAAGTCCATCGGCCAGCGTCTCGCCAACCTGGAGCATGCCACGCGCGAGAGTGGACGCAGTGGCCTCCACCAGGAAGCCCGCCTGCTCTTCGATATTAAGCTCGTCGAAGTTGCGCCGAGCCTCGTCGTACCGGGACGATTTCTTGTCCACCATGAATCGAACCGTTTTCGTTGGGGCACCGTTGAGAACAGTCGCACCGGGCCACCGGACGGTGGCCAGGGAAGAAAGAGACGCATTGGCCCACAGAATGGTTTCTCTTCACTCGGACGACCTGCGCATGAGCCCTCCGGACACCAACGACACGACTGAGACACAATTGGAGGGGGTCGTTACCCGCTCCACCGGCAGCTGGTACGACGTACGGGTGGGGGATCAGGTCATTCCCTCCCGCGCACGAGGCAAATTTCGCCTCACGAAGCAGAACGTCACCAATCCTGTGGCCGTGGGCGACCGCGTCACGATCCGCCTCAACGATGAGGACAACACAGGACTCATCCTCTCCATCCACGATCGCACAAACAAACTCAGTCGACGCGCAGCGGGCCACCGGCGCGGAGAGGAGCACGTGATGGTATCCAACGTGGACCGCGCCTGGATCGTCCAGGCCGTGAAGCGCCCCCAGTTCAACCCGGCGTTCGTCGACCGGGTGCTGGTCGCCACGGCCGTCAATGAGATTCCGGCCGGCCTCATCATCAACAAGATTGACCTTCTCACGGAGGAGGAGCGCGCGGCGGTAATGGACGTGCACCTTCGCTACGCCGACCTGGGGTATCCCGTAATCACGACGAGTGCGACGGAGAACCTCGGCCTCGCTCGGCTGGAGACGGAGTTGAAGGACCAGGTGAGCGTCATCACCGGCCCGTCGGGCACCGGCAAGTCAAGCCTGCTCAATGCGATTGAGCCCGGACTGGACGTGGAGACGGGCGAAGTCAGCGAAAGCACACGAAAGGGGACCCACACCACCACCCACGCCGAGCTCCATCCCCTCTCCGTCGGAGGCTACGTGGTGGATACCCCGGGCATCCGCGAGTTCGGCGTCCGTGACATCCACCCGAAGGATCTCGCTCACTTCTTTCCGGACCTTCGGCCCTACGTCAACGAGTGCAAGTTTCCCGACTGCACGCACGACCACGAACCGGGATGTGCGATCAAGGCCGCCGTCGACCGAGACGCCATCCATCCTGCCCGCTACGAGAGCTACCTCCGCATTCTGGACTCCCTGCAAGAGGAAGAAGAGCAACGGTTTTGAGCTCGCCCTCGATACGTTGCGTGAGATCCAACCCAATGGAAGGTGCGACGCTCGACGGTGGAAGGTTGTTGAAGAAGGCGGAGCGACACGCTGGTGACCGTCCCCCTCCCAGCCTTCAACCTACTCGGGAATGGGCAACTGCTAAAGAACAAGGCTCGCTACGTTTGACAATTAGCTACGAGCTTTCTTCGTGGCGTTGTCGCCCTTATCGAACAGCAGATCCAGCGCCTCATCCATGGTCAAGGCGTCGATCGACTGGTCGTCCTTGAGCGAGGCGTTGGTGCCGTCGTGCTTCACGTACGGCCCGTAGCGTCCCTTCCATACCTCAATGGGCTCGCCGCTCTCCGGGTGCTGCCCCAATACACGCTGCGGCTTGTTTCGGTTTTCTTTCTCCCGAATGAGCTCCATCGCCCGGTCGAGGCCCACCGTAAGCACATCATCGTCGTCCTTCAGAGACGCAAAGGTCCCCTTGTGCTTCACGTAGGGGCCGTAACGCCCGATGTTGGCCGTAATCGGATTGCCGGTCTCGGGGTGCTCTCCCAGTTCCCGAGGCAGATCGATGATTTGCAGCCCGAGGTCAAAGTCCACGTCGTCCGGCTCTACGCCCGGGGGAAGCGACACGCGCTTCGGTTTGCCCTCCTGGTCGTCGTCGCCCAGCTGCACGTACGGACCGTACGGGCCAGACTTAAGCAGCACCGGCTGGTCGACCTCCGGATGAATGCCAAGAACCCGATCGCCCTGGTTGGCCTCTTCGAGAATGTCCTTGAGCGTCTCTTCCGTCGTGTCGCCGGGGGCAAGATCATCGGGCAACGAGGCAGTGACGGTGGTGTCGTTCATCGGACCTTCCACATACGGTCCGTATTTGCCCACGCGGACCACGTAGTCGCCCCACTGATTCGGAAATGAGATTTCGCTGATCTCGCGCCCATCGATCTTGTCGAGCCCCTCTTCCACCCGCGGCTCGATGCCATCGTCCCCAAAATAGAAGTCGTGGAGATAGGGATCGGGATCCTTGCGTCCGCGCGCAATCTCGTCGAGCACCTCCTCCATCTCCGCCGTAAAGTGCACGTCCACGAGCGGCTCGAACTGGGCCTCCAGCAGGTTGTTGGTCGCAAAGGCCGTGAAGGTGGGGACGACCGAACTCCCGTTCTTCCGCACGTAGCCTCGCTTCTGGATGGTGTCGATAATGGACGCGTAGGTCGAGGGGCGCCCGATGCCTTCCTCTTCAAGCATTTTGACGAGGGAGGCCTCGGTGTAGCGCGACGGGGGCTTCGTCTCGTGCCCCAGTGGCTCGATGGAGTGCACAAGGAATCCCTGCTCCCCATTCTCGGCGGCGTTGCCGATCGAGGTCTCTCCCACCTCCAGCGGGGGCAAAGGACGCTCCTGGTCCTCCAACTCTGCATCGGGATCGTCGCTCCCCTCAACGTAGGCCCGGAAAAAGCCCGGAAAGTCGATGTTCTTGCCCGAGGCCCGGAACCGGGCCGCCTCCCCGTCCACGTCGACCTCAAAGTAGACGTTCGTATAGCGAAGCCGTGCGTCGGCCATCTGGGTGGCCACTGTCCGCTTCCAAATGAGGTCGTAGAGCGCTCCCTGAATGCCCGTCAGCTCAAGCTCCTCTTTCGTTTTCATGTCGGAGCCGGCGGGCCGGATGGCCTCGTGGGCCTCCTGCGCGCTGTCGGACGAGCTGTACTGCCGCACGCTATCGCTGAGGTACTCTTCGCCGTAGCGCTGCGCCACGGCCCCCCGGGCGCCCTTCACCGCCTCGTCGGCCAGATTCGTCGAGTCGGTCCGCATGTACGTAATGAACCCGTTTTCGTAGAGCGTCTGGGCGATGCTCATCGTACGCCCGGACGAGAGGTTGAGCTTGCGGTTGGCCTCCTGCTGAAGGGTAGACGTGATGAACGGCGCCGCGGGCGACTTCGTCCGCGTCCGCTCTTTCCGATCCACGACCTCCCAGGACTTCTCCGGTAGCTGCTCGGCAATGGCGGTGGCCGTTTCCTCGTTCAGCAACCGCACGTCCTCTCCCTCGGTCACATCGTCTTTCAAGCGCCCCGTGTCCTCGTCGAAATCCTTCCCCGACGCGAGCCGGACCCCGCCGAGATGGGTCATGTCTGCTTCGAACTGGAGCCCCTTTCGGAGCTGGGCCTTCAAGTCCCAGTAGGTGGCGGGGACAAACGTAATGCGCTCTTTTTCCCGCATCACCAGGAGCCGCACCGCCACGCTCTGGACGCGCCCCGCCGAGAGCTTCGGCTTGATCTTGCGCCAGAGGAGCGGCGAGATGCTGTAGCCCACCAGACGGTCGAGAATGCGACGCGTCTGCTGCGCTTCTACTAAGTGTTCGTCGATGTCTCGGGTGTCGTCGAGCGCGCGCTGGATGGCCTCTTCCGTGATTTCGTGAAAGACCATGCGCCGCACCGGGATATCCGGCTCCAGCACCTTCACCAGATGCCAGCCAATCGACTCGCCTTCCCGGTCTTCGTCTGTCGCAATGTACAGCACGTCGGCCTCGCGGATGGCCTGCCGGAGCTCCTTCACCACGTCCCGCTTCTTCGATGGAACGACGTACAGAGGCTCAAAACCGTTGTCGACCTTCACACCCAGACGGGCCCAGTCTTCGTCTTTATGTTCTTTGGGAATCTCTTTCGCAGAGGCGGGCAGGTCTCGAATATGGCCCATGCTCGCCTCAATCTGAAAGCCGTCCGACGGGAGAAAAGCACGGATGGTGCGTGCCTTCGTGGGCGACTCAACAACGACTAAGTTTTTCATAGGAGGGAAAATGAAACGGTCGATCGAGAAGCGCAGATACACTCCTTGAAACAGCACGACGACAAATTTCAAGGATCGTAGGCACGCTTGCTGTGGGAAAGTCGTTCCGGACTGGACTGTAATCTAACGAAGACATCTCTTCGCTCCTCCACTGGCAAGGGGGCGAACTGTCGTTTGCCAACGGTTTTCCCTCGTTCGATCGTACCGGGATTCCCAACCAGTCGTGCCGGGGATTTCCCCAATCCTGGTCATTCGAGAACCTACGGTCGAATGCGTCAGCGACGCATCCGGAACGCAGAAGAAAACGACACTCCCGATAGGCGATTTTGTGTTGTTTGTCTTCCAGTTTCCCCAACGTTCGTGATTTCTGCCTCGCAACGAGAGTGCTCCCCACCACCCAATATCGGCCGTCCCTCCACATGCGCGTCGATCCCATACTGCCATGATTCATCTTCGAGACCTCCCCCTTCCATCCACTGCTCAACGAGAGATCCGTGCGCTTCTCACTGTGGGCAGTCCCCCCTACGTGTCATTGTACATGCCCCTCCAACGCACCTGGAACGGTTCGCAACACGACCAGACCCTTTTGCGCACGCTGACGGAAACGGCGCATCGTGCCCTCCGCGACCGGGGGCTCTCGTCCGATACGCCGGATGCGCTCCTCACGCCACTCCACGAGTTTCAAAACACCCCAGAGACATGGCCGACGGACGCAAACGGACTCGTCTTGTTTGCGGCTCAAGGACACCATGCCGTCTTCCCCCTCCCCACGGCCCCAGAGGCCTCCGTTCACGTGGACGAGCGCTACCACATTCGGCCACTCTGGGATATGCTGGCCGTCGACGGCACGTTCTTCGTCCTCGGACTGGCCAAGGGAGGCGTGAAGCTCTTCCGGGGATCACGCCACGCAATGACCTCGATTCCCCTTTCCGACATTCCCACGAGCCTAGAGGAAGCCACCCAGTACGATGACCCCTCTTCGACCCTCGGCTATCACACGCGGGCCCAAACCTTCGGCGGCGGCACCTCCAGCGTTCGAGCCGCCCGATATTTCGGGCAAGAGGACAACCGAACCAATGTGAAGGACCAGATCCTCCAATTCTTCCGGCAGCTGGACAATGGCGTACAGGAGGAAATGAACAAGCACGTTCCCCGTCCCCCCCTCATCCTGGCCGGCATCGATTACCTGCAGGGCCTCTACCGAAAGGCCAGTTCCTACGATCCACTGCTCCTCCAGGGCATCGACGGCCCTGCGATCGGTGGCCCCTCGTCGCAAGATTGGAACGAGAATGCCTTGCATGAAGAGGGGTGGACCATTGCTGCGGATTACTTCAACGCGGAGCGGCAAACGGCCGTCCAGCGACATGAACAATTGCAGGGAACCACGCCCCACCTAACGGCCGCAACGCTCTCGACGGTCGTTCCGGCGGCCGTACACGGACGCGTCGATACTCTCTTCGTGCCGCTTCACACCGAGGCCTGGGGACAATTCGATCCTCACCGGCACGCGATGACGATTCGGGATGAGAACGAATCGGCCCCAACCGACACCGAGCTCTACAATCTGGCGACGGCCTCCACGCTTCTCAGCAGTGGAACGGTCTACACGGAAGCGTCCGACAATGCCAAGGGTGAGTCGTCCATTCGGGCCACACTCCGGTACTAAAAAAGTGCGTAGAGGACTTCCCTGCCTCTTTCCTCTTCCAATAAGTCCTGTTCATGCCGCCCTCTCCCCTTCCTTACACCTTTTGCTTTCTTTCCTTTGAGGGACCGGATCTCTACGCCCAGGCCGGAGGCCTCAGCGTGCGGATCACGCAGCTTGCGACGCATCTCGCCCAAGAGGGCTACGAGGCGCATCTCTTCTTCGTCGGGGACCCAGAACAGCCGGGCCGAGAGGAGCGGGTGGACGGGCGCTTGACCCTGCATCGATGGTGCCAGTGGATCAGTGCCTACCACCCGGGTGGGGTGTACGCGGGGGAGGACGAGAAGCTGCAGGATTTTGCGGACTCCCTCCCCCCCTTCCTCATTGACGAGATTATTCGCCCGGCCCTAAACGCTGGCCGCCTTCCGGTCATCATGGCAGAGGAGTGGCACACGGCGGATACCCTGATTCGGCTGCACGACCAACTGTCGGCGGAGGGGCTGCGAGCGCGGTGCTTGCTCCTCTGGAACGCCAATAACACCATGTCCTTCCACCGGGTTGATTGGGCCCGGTTGCCGCAGGCCGCCACACTCACTGCGGTAAGCCGGTACATGAAGCACATTATGTGGGACTGGGGCGTGAATCCACTCGTCATTCCGAACGGCATTCCAGAACGCCTGCTCACACCAGTCTCGAAAGAACGCATCCAAAATCTCCGAGATGCCCTTGCCCTCAGCGACCAGTCGACCCTGCTGTTCAAGGTCGGGCGCTTCGATCCGGCCAAGCGCTGGCTCATGGCCATTGACACGGCCGCCCGGCTGAAAGCACAAGGGGTCCACGTCGCCTTCGTGCTGTCCGGCGGCGTCGAATCGCACGGGCACGAAGTCTTTGAGCGAGCGCGATCACAGGGGCTTTCCACCCACCACATTTCCGGCTCGCCCTCGTCGTGGGACGAGTTGCTCTTGACCCTTACAGACGCGCCCGCTACTGACATTTACAACCTTGACTACACCCTCACGGAGGAGATGCTGCAAGGCCTCTACGCGGCGTCCGATGCCGTGCTCGCTAACAGTGGGCATGAACCGTTTGGCCTCGTCGGCCTCGAAGCGATGGCGGCGGGCGGCATCGTGTTCACGGGAACCACCGGGGAAGAGTACGCAACTGGAGGCGGGGCCTTCGCGCTCGACACGGATACCCCGGCGGAAATCGTAACGCCGCTCCTGCACCTGCACGCTCATCCGGCCGAGGCTCGGGCTCGCCGCAGCGCAGCACGGCGCAAGGCGGCCGATTTTACCTGGGACCGCGTGTCGGACGTCCTCTTCCGAAAGCTCAACGACCTCGCTGTGCAACAGGGCCTCCTCACCTTCTCCCCCGACCACACCCTCATGCCTACGCCCCGCGTTCAGGATGTCGTCATCTACACCGTCGTGCACCAGCCGCGCCGCCTCCGCCTGCCCGCCGAGCCACTCTCGACCGATGAGCCGACAGCGGTCATTGAAAAGGCTCTGTTCGACGACGACATGAACGAACGCTACTTCCGCAAGGTGGCCGCCAGTAGCTACTGGCCCGCCACGGAGCGCTTCCTCCGCCTGGTCGACGAGGGCCTCAAACTCAGCATCGGCTTCTCCCTCTCCTTCATCGAGCAGGCCGAGCGGTGGGATTCGGCGCTCCTGGACCGCTTCCGAACGCTCGTGCAGCACGAAAACGTGGAACTCGTGGCCGTCGAGCCTACACACAGCTTCGTCCTGCTCTGGGACTTGCCGTTCTTCATTGAACGAATGAGAGAGATCCGCAACCAGCTTGAAGCAACATTCGGAGAGCGGCCGGTCGTGGCCGACACGACGGAGATGATGATGTCTGACGGCATCTACCACGCGCTGGAGCAGGCCGGTTTCCGAGCGGGCCTCGTGGACGGGCGCTCGTGGGTGCTGGACTGGCGCCAGCCCACCTACGTGTACCATCACGGAACCGGTCAGCTGAAGCTCCTGGCCCGCCACTACACCCTGAGCGACGACGTGGGCTATCGCTTCTCGAACCGCGGCTGGGAGGGGTGGCCGCTCATGGCCGACGACTACGCACAGTGGATCGCCAACTCGCCCGGCAATGTCGCGGTCCTGGGGTGGGACTTCGAAACCTTCGGCGAACACCACTCGCCGGAAAGCGGGATCTTCGACTTCCTCGACGCCCTCCCCCGTGCCATTCACGACGTCGGACTCTCCTTTGCCACCCCGAGCGAGGCCCTGACCCGCCACGGCGACGACAGCTACGACCTCCCGCTTTCCCCCTTCCCCAGCACGTGGGCCGGCAGCGGGGGCCTCGAATTCTTCCTGGGCAACGCCGCCCAACAGGCCGTCCACATGCTCATGATTCAGACGTACCAGAAAGCGCGGCTGACCGGAAAGGAACGCTGGATTGACCTTGCAACGTGGCTGGCCCAATCGGACAACCTGCACCTCATTCAGTGGTACGGCCGCTACGGATCAGAGGCCGAGGTGTCCGCCTACTTCACGCCCGACGAATGGTGGTCGCTCGGCCCCGACGGCATCATCTGGGAACTGCAGCAGGTCTACAAGCACGTCATCGCGGCCCTGGATGCCGAGCTGCCGTCCTCCCCGAGTCGGCAGCAGCACGAGGGCGACGGAACCGGGATCCTCGCCCCCCACACGGCCCTCCGCAAACCGCCGCGAACGCCGTCCCCACCGGAGCGACGATAATTTCCCGCGCACTGGATCGATCTCCGATCATTGAAAAGCCGGCTACCGTGGCTTCTCAGCGCAATCCCTCACATTGTAACAAAAAATATCTAAACGGCACTCCTCGCCTTCCTGCTTCCACCACTGGTTCTCTTTCCAACAAAAAAGCCTGCCGCCGGGAAAACCGACGACAGGCCCGAAGTATCTCAGATGCCACGCGTAGACCTTAGCCCTGGGCGGGCTCATCAGCGCTGAGTCCATACTCCAGCGTGTCCTCACCGAGGAAGTGGTCGAGGTGGTGGGCGCGATCTTCGGCCTTCGTGAGCACCTTCTCCAGCTCGCGCTTGGTCCCGTGGTCGCCGTGCTCCAGGGCCACGTCAATCGTCTCGCGGACGAGGACGGAGAGGATGCGCTCTCCCTCCAGGTCATGCTCCAGCATGGCACGCAGGCGATAGGTGCCTTCCGGCTCGTGCTCCACATGCGAGAGCTCCGCCTGGTTGGCGGGACTGCTCGTCGGAATGCCGCCGAGGGCCGTGATGCGCTCTGCAATGCGGTCGACGTACTTGTGCACTTCCTCGTAGTTCTCCTCTAGGAAGTGGTGCAGGTCACGGAACTGCGGGCCCTCCACGAGCCAGTGGTGCTTGTGATACTGGTGATAAAGGGTCCACAGCGTGCACTGAATCTCGTCCAACTTCGGAATGAGCTCCTCGGTCGCTTCTTCGCTGAGCCCCACGGGATTTTCCTCAATCATTTGCTGGGGGCGCCAGGGATCGCCGTGACCAGTTTTTTGCTCAGTCGTTTGGGCTGCGTCTTTAGTTTGGGTGGTCGGCATAATGTGGGCGTCGGGCTTGGTTCAACAAGGACTCGAAGGTGCTACCGATCCGATCTACATCCTCTCACAATTCGAGGCCCGGATGCGCGAACAGGAATTCGCTTGGACGGACCGGCATCAACATGACAGAACGTTCGTGTCGTAGCTGTCAGTCCGTCACCGCTGATTGGATGACAGCATGACGGAAAGGGCTGTCAATCTGTGACAGATATCGACTATGTGTAGCGTATATTATATGTACAAACCCAGTGCCAGGCTCCCATGTGGACACCCTCCCTCGAAGCCCTTCCCACTTCGTAACAGGGGTTCGTGTAGGGTAATCTCCCACTCAACACTTCGGGGGAGCCTGAACCGGCAATGGAAATAAGCGCTTATGTAACACGATCCAGTCCCTCGTACTCTTCTGTTGTTCAGCCTTTTCCACTAGTCCCGAAAGCGAATGCCCAACAAACGCACTGCTCTCGAGAGCCTTTCTTTCCTCAGCGCCGTTGGCGTCGCTGCCACAACGGCTGTTGGAGTCACCGCCCTTGCCCGAGGACAAACGCACGGTGCCCCGGGCGTCACCAAGTCGCTATCGACCCTTGGGAAATCGGTGGGTGGGGGTATGCTTACTGGAGTAGCAGTAGCGGCCGGCAGCGGCGCACTCGTCGGACTCACGTTGTACCGCAGCGTTCATTCTGTGAGGTGTTAGTTCCCTTCCGGTTTGACAGCCCCCAAGACGCATGGGCCCTCTCGGGATCAGAAGCGCCCTTTCACCAAATAAGACTTATCCGATGAGACGTACTGAGTACGGAAAGACGGCTGCAAGAAGATCGTGCCACGGGGGGCCAGTGCTCGGTTCATCACGTGGGACAAGCTCCATCCAATTTCTGATTCGCCGCTACTGCCTTGAAGGAAAAACCCGTGGGGGCTCTCAACCCGAGACTCTTGACGAGGGACCAGTGGACATCCCCAGGCGGATTTTGCTTCGCTTTTCGGACACCGCGGTTCCCCCTTTCTGTTCGTAACATCCCGTCATAACCGACCCATCTCGACCATGAGTACAACAACGGATACCAAATACGTTTATCGCTTTGGAAACGGGCGATCTGAAGGCAACCGCCACCAGAAATCTCTCCTCGGCGGCAAGGGGGCCAACCTCAACGAGATGAGTGGAATCGGCCTCCCCATCCCGCCCGGCTATACGATCACCACTGAGGCTTGCCGGTATTATGTGGACCACGACGGCGACTGGCCGGCGGGCATGGAGACTCAGGTGCAAGACGGCATTCAACACCTGGAAGAGGCGATGGATCGGCGCTTCGGAGACCCCGAAAATCCCCTGCTCGTCTCGGTGCGGAGCGGTGCGGCATTGTCGATGCCGGGCATGATGGATACGGTGCTCAACCTGGGCATTAACGACAAAGTGGCCGCCGGATTCGCGGACGCCACTGGCAACGAGCGTCTAGCCTACGACGCCTATCGCCGCTTCATCGACATGTTCGGCGACGTGGTCGTCGGCATCGACCGGAGCCGATTTGAGAACGCCATCACCAAGCTGAAGGAGGAGCGGGGGGTCGAAAGCGACGTGGAGCTCACCGCCGCCGACCTGCGCGACCTCGTCGACCGCTACAAAGCCATTTATCGCAAGGCCACGGGCCGGATGTTTCCCGATGACCCGTACAAACAGTTGCACCTTGCTATTAACGCCGTTTTTGGGTCGTGGACAAACGACCGCGCCGTGCGCTATCGGCAGATCAATGACATTACCGGCTTGAAAGGCACCGCCGTGAATGTGCAGGCCATGGTGTACGGAAACATGAGCAACAATAGCGCCACCGGCGTCTGCTTCACCCGAGACCCCGGTACAGGCGAGAATGATCTCTACGGCGAGTTCTTAGTCAATGCCCAGGGCGAAGACGTTGTGGCAGGCATCCGTACCCCTCGCGACATCAGTGAGATGCAGAAGCTGATGCCCTCGATCTACGACGAGTTGCAGGAGGTATGTGACCACTTGGAGGAGCATTACGGCGATATGCAAGATCTGGAGTTCACCGTGGAGGAGGGCACACTCTACATCCTTCAGACGCGCGACGGGAAGCGCACCGGTCCCGCCGCCCTCACGATTGCCACCGACATGGTGGACGAGGGACTCGTGAACAAGGATCACGCGGTTAAGAAACTCGTCGAGCCAGGGCACCTGGAGCAGCTGCTCCACCCGCAGTTTGAGACTGGTGTCGACTATGAGGACGACGTACTCGGCGAAGGGCTGCCGGCCTCTCCCGGAGCGGCCGTGGGACGGGTCGTGTTCACCGCCGAAGACGCCGAAAACTGGAACGACGACGGGGAGGACGTCATCCTCGTCCGTGTCGAAACCAGCCCCGAGGATGTCGGCGGCATGGATGCTGCGGAGGGCATCCTTACCTCGCGCGGCGGCATGACCTCACACGCCGCCGTGGTGGCTCGCGGCTGGGGCAAACCCTGCGTGGCTGGCTGCGACGACATCGTGGTCAACTACGATCAGAAATCGTTCACCAACGGCGAAATTACAGTTCAGGAGGGCGATTGGATCTCCATCAACGGCTCGACCGGCGAGGTTGTGCTCGGCAAGCAGCCCCTGCGCGACCCGGAGCTGAGCGGCGAGTTTTCACGCTTCATGTCGTGGGCCGACGAGTTCCGCACGATGGCGGTCCGCACAAATGCCGATACAGGCCCGGATGCCCATCAGGCCCTTGACTTCGGCGCAGAGGGGATTGGCCTCTGCCGCACCGAGCACATGTTCTTCGGCGAGGAGCGCATCACGGAAATGCGGCGCATGATTCTTTCCGAGAGCGCAGACGAAGAGCAGGCTGCCCTCGAAGCGCTCCTTCCCTACCAGCGGACAGACTTTGCGGACATCTTCCGGGCGATGGATGGACACCCCGTCACGATCCGTCTCCTCGATCCGCCTCTGCACGAGTTTCTACCAGACGCTAATGCCGACGGTGAAGTGGAAGAGCTGGCTGAACAGCTCGACCTTGCCCCCGAGGTCATCCGTGAAAAGCTCCGCTCCCATGAGGAATTCAACCCGATGCTAGGCCACCGGGGCTGCCGCCTTGGGGTCACGCAGCCGGCCATCACGCAAATGCAAGCCCGTGCCCTCTTCGAAGCGGCTCTCGACGTGCAGGCAGAAGGCGTGGACGTACAGCCGGAAGTCATGGTGCCCCTCGTGTCTACGGTGGGAGAGTTTCGTCACCAGAAGCAAGTCATCGAGGATACCGTAAACACCGTCTTCGAAACGCGGAATGACTCGGTTGACTACCAGATCGGTACCATGATCGAAGTCCCCCGGGCGGCCCTGCAGGCCGATCAGATCGCCACGATCGCGGACTTCTTCTCGTTCGGCACCAATGATTTGACGCAGATGACCTTCGGCTACAGCCGGGATGATGCCGGCACGTTCCTCCCCCACTACGTGGAAACCGAAATTCTGGAGAAGGACCCGTTCCAAGCTCTCGACCGGAATGGCGTCGGAGAGCTGGTCGAAATGGGAACAGAACGTGGTCGGTCGGCCGCCCCTGGCCTAAAGGTGGGCATCTGTGGCGAGCACGGCGGCGAACCGTCGTCGGTGTACTTCTGCTACGAAGCAGACCTCGATTACGTCTCCTGCTCTCCCTATCGTGTACCGGTCGCCCGTCTCGCTGCGGCGCAGGCTGCTCTGGTCAATGCTGAGAAGAACGAACCGACCGCTCCTCCGAGTGGAAATGGAGCCGCGGCCTGATCCGGCGTCCGCGTTCAGAGGAGCAGGACGAACCAGCGCAGGGCTTTTTGTGTGCCTACTCACACGCCCTGCGTCGGTCGTCCTTCCAACCGAGGCCCGCCCCGATGCGTCGGGGCGGGCCGTTTGTGGTTTCTCCCCAACGGGGAACAAGCATGAGTCCCACGCCTCCATCGTCCTTCCGTTGTCAGGGAAACCTCTCGCCCCCTCCCCCCCGTTCACGCAATTCGTCGCTCTTCCGTCTCAGTTCTCCCGAGGCATGCGCAGTACCACCCTGATCGACCCAAACGGCCACATGGTTACCGTGAAGGCACCAGACGACCAGCCGACCAATGATCCGAAGGAAGACACACACCACGATTTCCTTACGGAGCACTGGATGGATGTGGCCGCGGCCTCTTACCTTGGCTTCAAGCGGCACGGCATCGGCACTGTGGTGGTCAGTGAACGCGATCCGGCCACTGGACGCCTTGACGAAATTCTCAAGACCCACAACCTGATGTACAGCCCGGCAGAGGGGGGCTGGCTCAAGCAGCAGGAAGAGCGCCTCCCTGCCCAGTGGCTCGACACACGATTCCAGTCATACGATCCCAACGAGACCGCTATTGTCGTGCTGGCGGACGGTGACGGGTCGCTCCGTACCTACACGGTCGAAGGCACCCCAGCCCCGCCCCGCGCTTTCGAACTGGTGCAGGCCCGCAGCAACTGATGGAGCCCCGTCCCGCACACAATGGATCGCGGCGGGCCGCCGTTGGCTCAATGAATCACGAGCCGCCCGTTCCGCCAGGCCCCCGCCCTCCTCAAACTGTAGCAGGAGCACTACGTACCGGACAGAGTGCTCAGGGCCCCGAACCTCTCTTCTCCAACCGTCACTCCAGACCCCGATCTAGACCCTCGAGATCGCCAGAGATTCCTCGGTGCCCAGTCCGGTATCCCGATAGAAGCATTTGTTGTGCCTAAATCAGGGGAACGAATCTGGTATCCGGCCCCTGATGCGGTAGACGAGCATCGGGCGTGCATTTCCAAATCCGCCCTTGCCCCCGTCGACTCAAGTGCCCCTAGGCCGGCACCGTTTGTTCTTCCGCAACCGATTCGAAGAGATCGTCGTAACGCTCTACGTGGCGATCCCAGTCGAGCGGCGCCGGAATTTTGCGGAGCGTTTTCGGCGGCAGTGGGCGCTCGTCTCCTTCCAGAATGCCCCGAAGCACCTCAAAACGGTCCTGATCGTCCTCATACAGGATCGGCGCGTGCAGCAAGGGCTTGTGGTGAGACTCCGGGATGAGTTCCGGATAGCTGAGCCGGTTGGGAAGCACAGGGTGACATCCGCAGTAGATGGCCTCCTGGATGGCCACGCCGAAGAATTCGTGGTGTGCCGTCGAGACGACCACGTCGGCTCGGTGGAGCAGGCGACTGTACTCGGCAAAGTCCTCGGCGTAGCCGTAGTGCAAGATGCGCTCGGCATAGCGCTCAAAGGCGTGCTCGAACTCCTCTGGCTGCTCGTGAAAGTGCCTGCCAGCCAGAATGAGCTGAAACGGCACCCCGGCATCGTCGAGCCGGTTCATGGTGTGGAAAAAGGCCGACGGGTTCTTGTCGTACTCCCAGCGCTGATTCCAGAGCACCACGGGGGGGACTGTGGAGTGTAGCCTCCGCTCCGTGCGTGCCCCTCGATACTCGTCGTGAGCCGCCAGGTCCATGCCCAAATGCAGCACTGTGCTCTTCTCCCGCAGGTCGCGAACCGTGTGCATGTTCGTAAAGTCGGGGAAGTCCCGCAGCAGCTGCGGAAGGGCCTCAATAAACTCGTCGAAGTGGGACTGTGAGTTAAACACGACCCGATCAGCCGCGAGGGCCGAGAGGTAATTCGTGATCGAATAGGCTCGCTCTCGCTCCCGGTCCGGCGGAAGCGGGTACGTGAGCTGATTTTCGTGAAAATAGAGCACGACCGGCACATCCTGAAGGTGCGGGCGCGTCAGCGACAGGACGGCCGGCAGATTCACCATGTCCGTCGCGAAGAGCAGATCGGGACGAAAGCCCTCGTCAACTGCGGACCGGACCTTCTTGGCGAGCGTCACGCCGCCGCCTTCCATGCGCCAGCGCCAGAACCGGCCCGGCATGGTAATGGTCTTGATTTCATGTGTGCTGTGGTCGACGAGACCATCGAGAAAGCGCTCGTGCGAACCGCTGTACCAGGGCTCAAGGGCTAGAATATTCATCAGGGGGGAAGGACCTGTGGATCACGAACCGAAATGGACGTTCTGCACGCACGTGCCTCCGGCTGGTTCACGAGCGTCCCCACCGGTCGGCAAACGACGTTACGCATCAGATTGCTCGTCGAGGCGCTCCTGTAGAGCCTCTTCCTCCGCCTCCGTGGCAGGCCGGACAATAGAGATGCTTCGTTCCTGGAGGGCCAACCGCAGGGTCGGATCGCGCACTTCCTCCGGCGTAATGAAGCGCTCCTCTCCTGGCCCGATCCGGAGCTCCCGCGAACCAAGGGATACAGAGACCTCCTCCGTTCCATTGTTCTTAATCAACATGCCGCGGCGCACGCGATCACTCATAACTGATCCTGATGTCGTTGAACGTCAAGTGCCCTATCATGAATGCCTTGCAGTATCGTAACCGACGGGGGCGACCGAATCTGTGTCGGGACATGGCTATACTACAAAAACGACGGCGGAAGGCAAAAGGGGCCGCCGTTGGAATTATCGCAAATCTTTGCCGTCCCTGCCTCCTGTTCCCCCGTCTCCGATGTCCACTTTTTCGCCCCTTTCCTCCCTTCTTTCAGCACTTCAGGGTCCCGTACACGCAATCGGCCGCGGCCTTCTGGATCTTCTCTATCCGCCGCGCTGCCTGGGCTGTGGAGCACGTCCCGAGTCGCCTCAACTGCCCCTTTGCCCCCGGTGCCTTCAGCGAATGGAGCGTGCCCCCAGGATGGCCGTCGCAGCCCGATTGGACCGCCTGCCCGCCGGCCGGGGAATTTTCGAAGCGACCCTGCCCCTCTGGGTGTTCGATAAGGATGGCACGCTACAGGCCGTACAACACGCAATCAAATACGGCAACCGTCCTCGCTACGGGGTCGCTCTGGGTCACCTTCTCGGGAATGCCTACGCCGAGGTCGGCCTCGCCCCCGACGGGGTCGTGCCGATCCCCCTGCACCGCACCCGCAAACTTGAGCGCGGCTACAACCAAAGCCGGATGCTGGGAAAAGGCGTCGCGGAGGCTCTCGACCGCCCCCTCTGCCCCGAGCTCCTCTCTCGCCCCCATCCGACCCGCTCACAGACGGATCTCTCCCGCAAGGAACGGTGGCAGAATGTTCATAACGCGTTTGCTGCCACTCCCGCCTGTGCCGAGGGGCACTGGCTGATCGTTGACGACGTCCTCACGACCGGCTCCACAGTCGTCGCTGCCGCTCAGACGTTGGCCAACGCCGGCGCCCACACCCTCTCCCTCGCCACGCTCGCCCTCGCTCGTCAATAGACGACTGCGGCCTGGTCGTCCCTCCTCTCTGTACTATCCATTCTGCTCCCCTCACTTCGCACTTGCCAGCTTGTCGGCGTGCTTCTGACGGAGCTTCGTTACCTTCGGGGAGATGACGCTCTGGCAGTAGGCCTGCGACGGATTATTTCGGTAGTAGTCCTGATGCTCCTCCTCGGCAGTGTAGAACGTGTCAAGTGGCGCCACCTCCGTCACGATCCTGTCGAATACGTCGTCTTCCTCCAACTCCTCAATGAGAGTGGTGGCCACCTGCTTCTGCTCCTCGTCGTGATGCAGAATGATGGAGCGATACTGCGGCCCAACGTCTGGTCCCTGGCGGTCCTTCGTGGTCGGGTCGTGGATCGTGAAGAAAATCTCCAGTAGATCGCGGTAGGAAATGGTCGACGGATCGTACGTGATCTGCACAACCTCGGCGTGTCCCGTGTCACCGGTGCACACCTGGCGGTACGATGGATTGGGCACCTCCCCACCTGCGTAGCCGGATACGACCGATTCGACTCCATCAACTTCCTGATACACGGCCTCCAAACACCAAAAGCATCCGCCCCCGAAAGTTGCCGTAGCTGTAGTGGACACAATCAGTCGAGATTTTTTCATGGGTAGAAACGCCTTTCCTCAACGCACCGGTCCACAGGCTGTTGCCCGCCTCTCTTTCGGCATCGCAGACTCGTTACGATGTCCCTCTCCCCAGACTGACCGCAATACGAAATACGCAATAATCGAACGCCTGTGTAGACCATGGAGCAACGCCCCCCGTTGTATTGCGGTCGATCGTCCCCTACTTTTCATGCGGGTTCAGGGCGGGATCGTTACGATTCGTTTTTTTAACCACTGTTAGTACCGATGGCTGTTGAACGCACCCTTGCAATTCTTAAGCCCGACTGCGTCCGCAAGGAACTGGTCGGCGAAGTGCTGAGCCGCATTCAGGACGCGGGCTTCCAGCTGCGCGCCCTGAAGATGATCACAATGTCGAAGGCCGAGGCCGAAGGCTTCTATTCCGTCCACGAGGACAAGCCGTTTTTCGACGATCTGACCGACTTCATGTCGAGCGGCCCCTGCATACCGGTCGTGCTGGAAAAGGAGAACGCGATTGAGGACTTCCGCGCCCTGATTGGAGCCACCGATCCGGAGGAGGCAACCGACGGGACCATTCGAAGCGACTTTGCGGGCTCCATCGAGCAGAACATCGTCCACGGCTCCGATTCTCCTGAGAACGGTAAGAAGGAAACCGCATACTTCTTTGCCGAGCACGAGATTGTCGCCAACAAGTCCTCCATGGAGTAATGACGTGCCTGCCCCTTTCATTGCGCTGGTCCCTGCCGTCGTCCGTGCTCGGTCTTTTTCTCGTCCTCAGCATCGCCGGCTGCGGGGCAAACTCGCCCCCCTCTGTCCGGAGCGGAGCCGAGGTGCTGGCCGCAAACGACTTTGCGGCACTCGACGGCGAGCGGGTGGGCCTCATTGTAAACCACACGGCGCAGGTCGATACGGCCCACCTGATCGATCGAATCGACCGTGCCCCCAACGTGGAGCTTGGGGCTCTTTTCGGTCCCGAACACGGCCTACGGGGCACGGCCGGGGCCGGGGAGAAAGTCAATGATGGGCGCGACGATCGCACCGGGGCCCCCATTTACAGCCTCTATGGCGACTCGCGCACCCCAACGCCGGGTGAGATGGAGGGCCTCGATGCACTCGTGTTCGACGTGCAAGACGTGGGGGCTCGCTTCTATACCTACATCACCACGATGGGGCTCGCCATGCAGGCCGCGGCGGACGCCGGCCTTCGATTCGTGGTGCTGGATCGGCCCAACCCTTTGGGAGGCAACTATGTCTCTGGCTTCGTACTGGAGCCCGAGCACAAAACCTTCGTGGGACGATACCCCATCCCCATCGCGCACGGCATGACGGTGGGCGAGCTCGCACGAATGATTAAAGGAGAGGGTCTCCTGCCCGGCCTCGACGACCTAGACCTGACCGTCGTCTCGATGGAGAACTGGACGCGGGACATGCAGTGGCCGGACACGAACCGCGAATGGACGCCCCCGAGCCCGAACATTCCCACCTGGGAAACGGCCCTGCTCTACTCGGGCATGTGCTTCTACGAGGGTGTGCGCGTAAATGAGGGACGGGGAACAGATCATCCCTTTCTCCAGATCGGCCTGCCCTGGTCCCAAGAGGCAGCTCACTCCGTCGTCGACACGCTCCAGGCGCGCTCCCTTCCGGGCGTCGCCATCGACACGACGTCCTTCACGCCGGAGTCGCGTCCACAGGCGGCCCCCTCACCACGCTTCGAGGGCGAACAGATGCACGGGTTTCGCGTGCAGGTCACCGACCGGACCACCATCCAGCCGGTCGAGGTGGGAATTCATACTCTACAGGCCAGTTATCAGCAAGCTCAGGTCGAAGGAGATACGAGCTTCATCAGTCGCCCCGACCACTTCACCCGCCTTGCGGGCACCACTCGGCTCCGGACCCTTCTAGAAGAGGGCGCCTCTGCCCAGACCATCATTGAATCGTGGGCAGACGACGTACAACAATTCCGGAATCAACGCTCCTCCTACCTGCTCTACTAACGCTACGCCTCCTCCACGGGCTGTGGGGACTCGTCGGGCCGTCGGAGAATGGCGTAGACCAGCAGGGCGTACCCAGACAGAATGATGATGGGCGAAACCGTTAGAGAGACAAAGCCGAGAAACTGACCGTCCAGGTACATTGCAACAAAGCCCACGGCAATGAGAAGCACACTTACGGCCAGAAGCACGTAGTTCTGCTTTCTAAAGATCAGGGCCGACCGGCCTGGACCGCTCGTTCGCTTTGAGGATTTCGGCATGTCGGGAAAAAACCTCAACAGTCGATACGGACAAACGACGTGATGTACGGCTGGAGGACAACTGTCGACCAGCCGCTGCAGGAAACCAAGGCTCCCGTCGGTAGGTTCCACTGAAGTTCTTTGCCTCCTCGTGTAATGCTCCTCCCTCATGCGCCGCTCCTGGTTCCTTCTCCCCCTCAGCGTTGTTCTGCTCTCTGTCCTCGTCGGAGGCTCCACAGCCCCCGCCCCATCGCTCTCCGATGAAATTCAACGCCTTCTCCAGCGCTGGCAGGTCGACCAAGCATTCTGGGGCATTGCCGTTTACGATCTCGACGCGGAGCAGATGCTCTACAGTCGCAATGCCAGTCAATCCTTCCTCCCGGCCTCGAACCAAAAAATTTTGACCAGTGCCACCGCGCTGGACGTCCTCGGCAGCACCCATCGGTACGAAACCGTCCTGCACTACAACGGGACCACCAACGGCGCCACCATGCAGGGCGACCTGATCCTGGAGGGCTCCGGCGACCCCACCTTCGGAAGCACCGAGGTGCGCGGCGAAGATCCACTCAAGGTTTGGGCGCAAAAACTGGCCGACATGGGGGTCGAGCGCATTGAGGGTCGCCTCATCGGGGATGATAACGTCTTCGACGATCAGCCATACCCCGGTGGGTGGACAGTCGATTACATCACGGAGCAAAAAGGACGATACATGGGCAACAGTGCCGGCGGCCTCACCTACCGCGACAACGTAGTGCCGGTCACCGTTCGCGCCACTCGCCCGGGCGCTCCTCCGAGCGTAGAGGTCCAGCCCGAAAACGCGGTGTCGATCACCAACCGCGCCACGACAAGCTCTCGTTGGCGCGGCAACACCCTCCAGGTCAACCGTACCTTCTCCACAAACGAGCTCGTGCTGACAGGCTCGGTGGCCCGGTCCTACAGCGGTACGGTCGCGGTACCGGTCAGCGACCCCACTGCATTCGTGCTTCAGAGCTTTGAGCGCCGCCTACAGGAAGCGGGCATCGAGACGGATCTGGACCTCGTGGATATCGACAATCTGGACGACCGGCCCGATGAAGGATCTCCTCTCTTCGTTGAATACTCCCGGCCGTTCGCGGAGATCGCAGCGGTCGTCAACAAAGAAAGCAATAACTTCTACGCCGAGCAGGTCTTCCGAAGCTTCGGCTGGGGTGGCTCGGCCCGAGGGGCCTCGCGCCGTACGAAATCGTTCCTCCGCGAAGCAGACATCAATACACGTAAGCTCCTGATCCACGACGGCTCCGGACTGTCCCGTAAGGACCTCGTGACCCCACAGGCCATGGTGAAGCTACTCGCGCACATGAACGAGCACGAGGAACGTGAGGCCTTTCTTGCCTCTCTGCCCCGCGGGGGGGAGCGAAATACGACACTCGACTACCGGTTGCACCGCACAGACGTGCAGGCCAAAACCGGCTCACTGGAGTTCGTGCGCGCCCTGAGTGGCTACACCGAGCGCCCCAATGGCAACCGCGTCGCCTTCGCGCTTTTCGCCAACAACTACACCAGCCCGTCCTATCGGATCTCCCGCACGATCGACGACATTGTGCGTGCCGTGGCATCAGGCGGCTCGTGATCCCTTTCCCACGCCGCTCTGCTCTCTCTGCAGGCCGTCTTCCTAACGGATGTCTTATTCCGCCCGTCGTCTTCTCGTCGCCCTCGGCGTGTTTGCGCTGCAGTGGCTTCTTCTGGGGCGCCTTCAAATCTACGGCACCTACCCGGACGGCGTGATGCTTTACCTCACGTGGTATGCCCTGCACGAAGGACGGCAGCGCGGCATGCTCACCGGATTTGGACTGGGGCTTGCAATGGACACGGTCTACGGCACGTGGGGCATTCACATGCTCACCAAAACGCTCGTCGGCTTCATCGTGGGGACATTTGCCGTCGAGGACCGGAAACCGCTCCTCATTCAGCCTCAGCAGGCCTTCCTCGGGGGGCTCGTGATTGCCCTCCTCCATAACGGTCTTCTGGTCATCCTGCTGGCCCTGCAGACCGAAGCGACAAACAGCTTTCTGCTCTACGGCCTCTGGCTGGGGGCTGCTCTTTACACGGCCGTTGTGGCCTATATCGCTTCGCTGTTCATGCAGTAGGACGCTGGCCAACCACTGTCCCCATTGCTCCTCGTTTTAGGACCTGGCTTGCCCCCCGGCTGCGATGAGGGGCGGGAACAGAGGAAACCGGAGCCCCCTAGTGGTCAGTCAAGCGGAGGGCGTCGGGTGCTGAATTGAACACGCTGTGTTGCATCCGGCATTCAGCAGCCTGAGTACTGTCCACAAGACTGTCCACAAGTCAGTGTTCTACCCGACATGGAAAACATGTCGCACCACTAGTCGCTGACGGCGCCTGAACGTCGCTGGAGGCAGTGTCTGCCTTAGCCACTGCGGATTGCTTCTCTCCGCACATGCTCTCGTGTATTACACTTCCACGTCCAGGAACTCCTCGAACGCAGCGAGCACACGTTGGCGGACGGCGGATCGCTCCTCCATCGGGACAAGCGGCAGCCGCACGTGGGGATCGATAAGGCCCATGGCCGCGCAGACGTCCTTGATCGGCACGGGATTGGTTTCGAGGAAGCAGGCCCGCATGGCGGGCAGCAGATCGAAGTGGTGCGTCCGCGCCGTGGCGAAATCGCCGTCGAGCCCCGCCCGTACCATGGACGACATCCGCTCCGGAAGAGCATTGCTAATGACCGACACGACCCCATCCCCTCCCATCGCCAGCAGCGGGAGCGTAATCTCATCATCGCCCGCATAAACGGCAAAATCGTCCGGCCGGTGGTGAAGAATGTCGCCCACCTGTGCAAGATCCCCGGAGGCCTCTTTTACCCCGACCACCGACGGAACCTCATCGGCCAAGTGGAGCACCGTTTCGGCCTCAATATTAAAGCTGGTCCGAGACGGAACGTTGTAGAGAATGATGGGCGCATCGGCAGCATCGGCAATCGCTTCGACGTGAGCAATGAAGCCGGACTGCGACGGCTTGTTGTAATACGGTCCCACCACGAGAAGACCATCGGCCCCCGCCTCCACGGCAGCCGTGGAGTAGGCAACACTTTTCTCCGTATTATTGGTACCAGTCCCGACAATCACCGGCACACGCCCGTCCGCCGTGTTGACAGCGATGTCTACCAGTCGGCGACGCTCAGCTTTACTTACCGTTGGATTCTCACCGGTGGTACCCAATACCACAAGGCCCGAGACGCCCTTGTCAATCTGACGCTCAATGAGCGTGCGGAACGCGGCCTCATCTACGTCATCCTCGTCCGTAAATGGCGTAACGAGCGCCGGGGCCACGCCCCGAAAGAGAAGATCGGTTGCCATAAAACATCACTATTCAGTTCGAAGTAATTGCAAACGGAGGGGGGGCGCCGTCCCTACCCCGACAGCAAGTCGTCAAGCATGCCGTCAAGCGAATAGAGACCGTGTCGGCCCTCCAGCCACTCGGCCGCCTGTACCGCCCCCGCCGCAAATCCTTTTCGATTCTTTGCGCGATGGCCCACGGTAATCTGGTCGTACGGACCGTCGAAGGTCACCGTGTGCTCGCCGAAGACCGTCCCGGCTCGGGTCGACGTCACGTGCACGGCGGTGGAATCGATCCGCTGGTGCTGCGTCTCGGTTTCGACGTGGTCTTTGCGCTCCAACCCCTCCACGAGGAGCCCGCCCAGCATCTGCGCCGTGCCACTGGGGCTGTCTACCTTCTTCGTGTGGTGGACCTCTTGAACAAACGGGTCGTAGGCGTCGAGCTCATCGAGCAGGGGCAGTATGCCGGAAAGGGCTCGCTGGACGACCGACACGCCCATCGAAAAGTTGGGGGCATAGAGAAGTGAGGCCTCATGATCGGCCACCCATTGCTCAACAGTGTCGAGCTCATCGTACCAGCCGGTCGTCCCGATCACGGCCGGAAGGCCCCACTCACAGTATTGACGGATGTGATCCAGAGCAAGGGAAGGAAGCGAAAAATCGATGGCTACGTCCGCACCGGCCACGGCAGCGGGCGAGGCCATCTCAAAGGGCCGGTCTGAGCTAAACCGTGCGTGAATGTCGTGCCCCTGTTCGGCGGCAACATGCTCGACGGCCGTCCCCATCTGGCCGGTACCCACCAGCGCAATGTGCATTGTGCAATCAATAGACCGAGTGCGAGAGGATTGAACGTCTAGGCTTAATCTATGCCTTACGGGGCCACTTTGCAAAAGCTGAACTGCTCACCCGCATGGACTCACAATTTCTGTGAAACGGCGATTCTGAACAACAAGACCGGAACGCGCCCCTCGCGCAAAAGTTAGTCGACTGCTACTTAGGAAAGAGGCTGTCCCGAGCACAGGCAGCACACTGAGAGTCTTTGGGGCCATAGCTCAGTTGGTAGAGCGCTTGCATGGCATGCAAGAGGTCCTGGGTTCGAATCCCAGTGGCTCCACATTCCTTCTTACGATGCCCCGAGCCCCCGCGGTTCGGGGCATCGTTTTTTGTCTCCCTGCGATTCTCTTCCCCTCCTGCCGTCCCCCCAGAACAGCGTGCTCGGTCGGCATTCGCGTCCTCCCAGCCGAACACGAAGGGAGGTCCCCACAACGAGGATCCGCTTCTCTTCCAGTATCGGGTCGGCTCACAGCGCATCGAGTAGCCAGTCCACCTGCCGCTGGCGCAGACGTCGGACCGCCTGCTGCGAATGCGGATCGGCGCTGAATTCCGCCCATCGTTCGCTCATGTGTGCGGCGTCGACGGCTGCCCACAGGGGATCGGGATGCGTGCAAGCATGAACCGTCAGCAGACGAGCAGCATCGGCCTCGCGCCGCGGAAGGCCCAATGCCGCGGCCCGCACGATCTCGTCCGCCAGGTCTTCCCGCACCTCCGTCCAGGGTTCATCTCCCTCTTGTACTGCCCTCCAAAGGCGTCCAGTGGGAGACGCTGATTCGTCTGCCTCTCCCCTCGTCTGCTGTGCACACCTCCGTGCAAACGCCCGCATGTGATCGACGGACTGCTGCTCCCCCACGTACGTGATAAGTTGTACGCGGGGCAGAGAGGTCCAGGGCACTTCTTCTCCCGTCGTACGGTCGAGCACAACCGCCCGCTGCTCCCGGCTATCAAAAATGTAGTAGAACCGGTCCACCGTCGCATCTGAGATCATCGCAGAACGAACGCAATAGGTGTTGGAGAAAAAAAATGATCGTCGCGCTTCTCATTCATCATGCACGTCACACCAGCGCCGCAGGATTCTGCAACAAACACGTCGTCACCAAATATAGAAAGTTCGGACAGACGACTTCCCCCTACCACTTCCGGGAGCGCGCCCTCCGACACGGGGCCCACCCGCCGTCGATTTGCGGCCTGTTCCTGGTCACCCTCCCGAACACGCTTGCCTGACTGCCTATGTGGTCTTTTGCCAAACGCCGCCTTCTTCCGGCCCTCGTCCTCGTTATAATCGGGGGCGTCGCCGGCGCGCAGCTTCACTCGTATGTGTCCCCCGACGACGCGATCGACCAGTTCAAGAAGCTGAAGCAGGCGTTTGTGCTCATCAGCGGAAAATACGTGGAGCCCGTCAGTGCGGGAAACCTGGCCGAGAGTGGTGTGAAGGGCATGCTCAACGATCTTGACCCCCACTCCACCTACATTCCCGCCAAAGAGGCGAAGCGAACCCGCGACCGGTATCGGGGCTCGTTCGGGGGCATTGGGATTCGATTCGACATTTTGAACGACACGGCCCGCGTGGTGTCGCCGCTGGCGGGAGGGCCCAGCGAGGAGGCCGGCATCATGGCCGGGGACCGGATCGTGAAGATCGAGGACTCAACGGCCATTGGACTTTCAAATACGGGAATCCGGAAGCGCCTGACCGGAAAGATCGGAACGGAAGTCACCTTTACCGTCTACCGCCCCCTGTCTGAGAAGAACTTCACCTTCACCATCGAGCGTGGAGAAATTCCCTTGTACTCGGTCCACTCCTCTTACATGATCGACGAGAGGACCGGCTACATTGACGTTGGGCGATTTGCCAAATCGACGCCCGAGGAGTTCCTCAGTAAGGTTGACACGCTGAAGACGGAAGGCATGGAGCGGCTCGTCGTGGACCTTCGCGGCAATCCCGGTGGCGTCATGGAGTCCGCCGTGAAAATCGCCGATGAGATGCTCGGAACGGCCGGCCAAACCATCGTCGAGACGAAAGGACGAAGTGCCCGCATCAATCAAACCCTCCGGGCGCAAGGGGGTGGCGCACTGGCGGGTCAACCCATCACCGTGCTGGTGGACGGCAACTCCGCCTCCGCAAGTGAGATTCTGGCAGGGGCCCTCCAGGACCACGATCGAGGGCTCCTCGTGGGCCGCCGCACCTTCGGCAAGGGCCTCGTGCAAAAGCCTTACCGCCTCAACGACGGCAGCTTCCTGCAGCTCACTGTGGGCCGCTACTACACCCCGGTGGGTCGCCTCATCCAGACGCCGTACGAAAAGGGCAACATGAAGCAGTACTACAAGGATAAGTTTGCGAACCGTCGGGACGCGATCTACAATGTCAGCAAATACAAGGAGAGCATTCCGGATTCACTGACGTACACGACTGAGCATGGCCGAACGGTCTTCGGTGGGGGGGGCATTCTCCCTGACTATGTCGTTAAGCCGGACACGACCTCTCTCTCGGGCTTCCTCCGCCGAAGCGAAGTGGATCGGCTTTTTGCCCTGGCGGCGCGGGAGTGGTTTTCGCAGCACGATAAACAGCTCCGTAGCACGTGGCAGGGCCGGAAACAGGAATTCCTCTCCACGTACGAAGTGCCCGACGAAGCGGTCTCCTCGTTCTGGAGTTACGTGCAGGACAACGGGGTCCTTACCCTCACCACAACCCCCGACAGCGTGGACGCTGGCGATCAGGTGTATCTGAAGGCGAACGCGGACGACGCCCACGCGCTTGTGCGCCCCCACCTCAAGGGCTTCCTGGCGAATACGTTGTTCGGTCGAGGAGCGGGACGCCCTCTGCTGAACAGGGTGGATCCCGCCGTGCAGAAGGCCATGACGCTGTGGCCTTCGTCGAAAGAGCTCGCGGGCTATCATGCGTCTGCCGGCGCCGTTCAAAACGACTAGACCGGCGCCTCCCGTCCATGAAGCTCGACGTCCCACGCTGCGGGGATCCTCGGTCCCCCCAACGGCTCTGGGGATCCGCTCCGTTCTAGCCGTTCGATCCCTGAAAAATCGGGGATACCACACGCGACGCCTGTATTCTCGCGTCCGACGGAGGCTCTGGTGGTACGTCACGTCTCTACGTCCGGGAGAACGATGGCCCGCGGACTGTATTCAGGCCGCAGAATGCCATATTCAACACAGCGTGTTCATTCAGCACCCCGACAGCCTCAGCTTGACTGCCCACTAGACCCGATGGTCGCGCAGGGGACACTGCAACAAAAGTGCCTCTCCGAAATAGGAAGAGAGTTGGGCCTTTGCACTCGCTCCCGGACTCATGCCCCGGCCTAGCGCTCCCCAACGCCGTTGACTTCTCCTTTTTCAGATTCTCAGCGATCCTCCATGACGCGGCTCAACAAGTATCACATTCTTCCCGCCCTTGCCCTTCTCCTGTTTGGGGCGATTCTCGGCGTGCAGTTCGACTCGCGTCTCTCAGCCGATGACGCCCTGAACCAGTTCGAGAAGCTCAAGCAAGCCTTCGTCATCATCAACGGGAAGTACGTTGAGCGCGTCGACTCGAAGGCAATGGTGGAGGAGGGCGTGAAGGGAATGCTCAAGAGCCTTGACCCTCACTCCAGCTACATCCCGCCCGAGCAGGTGCGGGACACGCGCGATCGGTACCAGGGCTCGTTCGGGGGCATCGGCATTCGGTTTGAGCCCGGTGATACGGCGCGCGTCGTGGCCCCCATCGCAGGCGGCCCCAGCGAGAAGGTTGGCATCATGGCCGGCGACCGAATCGTCGAGATTGAGGATTCCACTGCAATCGGCCTCTCCGGAGATCAAATCCAGGACCGCCTGAAAGGGAAAATCGGCACGGAGGTGACCCTTACGATCTACCGCCCTCTCGCCGACAAGCGACTGACGTTCACAATTTCGCGGGACGAAATTCCTCTCTACTCGATCCGCTCTTCGTACATGGTGGACGACAAGACCGGATACATCGAAATCACCCGGTTTGCCATGTCCACCCACAAGGAGTTTATGGAGAAGGTCACGAGCCTCAAGAAGCAAGGCATGGAGCGGCTCGTCCTAGACCTGCGTAACAATCCCGGCGGCGTCATGCAATCGGCCGTGAAAATTGCCGACGAGATGCTGGGCGCCGACATGACGCTCGTGCGCACAAAGGGGCGCAGTGCGGAAATGAACACGCGGTACAAGGGCCATGACGGTGGCGCCCTCGAAAACCAGCCGATTACCGTTCTCATTAACCGGCAATCGGCGTCGGCCAGCGAGATCTTGGCCGGGGCACTACAAGATCACGACCGGGCTCTTCTCGTGGGCCGCCGCACGTTCGGCAAGGCCCTGGTGCAAAAACAGTTTGAACTGAACGATGGGAGCCTGATGCAGATGACGGTGGGCCGCTACTATACCCCGGTGGGCCGGCTTATCCAAACGCCGTACGAAAAGGGCAAGATGCAGCAGTACTACGAGGAGAAATCCACAAGCTGGCGGGACGCGGTCTATAACGTCGAGGAGTACAAGAAAAGCATTCCGGATTCTCTCGTCTTCAAGACCGACCATGGCCGCACGGTCTTCGGGGGCGGCGGCATTCTTCCGGATTACGTTGTAGCCCCGGATACGACATCCCTCGCCACCTTTATCCGCGGGAGCCAGCTCGACGCCATCTTCGCCCGCGAGTGGTTCTCACGGCATGAGCAACAGATCCGGAGTACATGGCAGAACCGAGAGCAGGAATTTCTCGCCTCGTACGAGGTGCCCAACGACGCGATCTCCGCGTTCTGGTCTTTTGCTCAGGAAGAGGACGTGCTCACGTTAACGCCCACCCCGGACTCGGTGAATGTAAAGGAGCGAGTCTTTCCCCAATCTGAGGCCGATGACCTGAATTCGTTTGTGCGCTCCCGCCTCAAGGGACGCCTCGCAAATGTGATCTACGGGACGGGTACCGGACAGCCCATCCTGAATCGATCGAATCCGACGTTCCAGAAGGCCATGTCGCTCTGGCCGTCCTCCATCGATCTGGCCGGGTATCATACGGCCTCTTCCCCGCTCAAGAACGAGTAGAGGTCGGCCTCCCTCCTCCTCGACAGCTGCAACGGCCCAGTCCTCCGTCTTTCCGGAAAGCTGGGCCGTTTGTAGTTGTGCGGAGCTGTCCTTCCAATGTTGCTTCAGTCCGCCCGGTCTCCTACGGACGGGTCCTCTCTTGAAGGGTAGAAAACGGCACCGTCCGTCCGCGGCGCATCTTGTCGGCCAGGCTGCCGCTGACGATCGCAATCCGTACTTCCACGGGAATCGTCTCGTTGTAAATGGTCCGATCGCTGCCGTAGTTGGTCCCGACAATGACTCCAGCAACGCTGATGCTGTCCCGGGTCCACGTCGACCGCACCTCGACGCGTCCGGGACGCGGATTGGCCTGCCACTCCTCTGTTCGAATGACGCTGCCAAAAGACCCTTCCTTGGTCGCTTGCAACTCGTACTGTTGGAGTCGGAGATCTTCCCCCACCACAGACTGAATCGCACTTAGGTCGGTGGTGGACTGTCGATAGGTCACCTCTCCAGCGGCATTGGCGGTGGGATACGTACCGGCACTCGCCCCGCTTAGATCACTGTCAAACGGAACCGGAGGGGGCGTCGTAAACGTCTCAACAATGCCACTCTTATACTCAGAACCGGACGCCGCGTCATACGCTCGAATGCGTGCGGTAAAGCGGTCCGGCTCGACGATGACCTCGTGGATATCGTGTTGGTCGGTCGTGCCTGTGTAGAAGCGACGATCGCTCCCTCCTACGGCCTCGGCCGCAAACAGACTGTCGCGAGACGGCGACGGAAGCTGCTCCAGCAGATCGTACTCGACCTGAGCAAATGGATCCGCTTCGCGCTCCACATTGCTCGGATTTCCTTCTCCATCAAACGCGAAGCGAATCGGTCCCGGCTGGAATCCACTTCCCGGCACCCGAACGTAGGTCTTAACGTACATCGAGTCGGCAATCGTCACCGATGTTATGGCCGTGTCCATGGCCGCCCCCCACTGGATCGAAAGAGTGTCCCCCTTCGACGTCAGGGTATTGCTCCCCCGGTCGAAGGTTGTATTCTGCACGTGATCCGTCAAATCCAGATTGATGATCTTGGGCTCGGCTCCGTCCGCCCCCGGAGGCCCCTGTTCGCCCTGCGGCCCTTCCGGCCCCTGCGGGCCCTGGGGTCCCGCCGGCCCTTCGCAGGCAAGCAGCCCTCCCCCCACAAGCCCCCAGATGAGGACGACGACCACACGCGAATTCAGAAGTGCCCGGACGGACAAACCGAGACAAACCATGGTACGTTCAGGTAGATGTGAGACACAATCGGCGTCGAAATCTTAACAGAAGTGTGAACGAAAAGACAAAGAATATCAAGTCCTCTTCACATTTTCCGTCATTCGGCTCGCTCGGAGAGGGACGCCCACAGCAGTTCGGCCGGGTGTTGGGCCGTTCGGTCGGTCACATCTTTGATTTGTGAACGGCACGAAAAGCCCGTAGCCGCGAGAATCGTGTCGTCGTCAGCCGCACGGACCGCCGGGGCCAGTTGCAGCTCCGCCATCTCCTTCGATACCTCCACGTGCTCCGCTTCGTAGCCGAAGCTGCCGGCCATGCCACAGCAACCGGCATCAACGGCCTCGACCTGATAGCCGGGCAACGAGAGGGCCCGTTCCGTGGCGTCAGTGCCGATGAGGGCCTTCTGGTGGCAGTGCCCGTGCAGGAGCACGTCGCCGGTCGTCGTCGCCCAGTCCACATGCTCGAACGCGCCGGCCGCGGCCCGTCGCGCCACGTACTCCTCAAACGTGCATACGTGCTCCGCCACGACCTCCGCCCGAGGTTCGCCCGGCAGGAGATCCAAAAACTCATCTCGCAACGTCAGGATGCAACTCGGCTCCAGTCCGACGATGGGCACCCCGTCGTCGGCGTACGGAAAGAGTGCCTCCACCGTCCGCAGGGCCCGGCGCTGGGCCGCCGGGATCTGTCCCTTTGAGAGCAGGGTGCGCCCGCAGCACATGCGCGCCTCCGGGACCTCAACCCGATGGCCGGTGACGTCGAGAAATTGCGCGGCGGCTTGGAGGGGCGGAGGCGTGTGATACGAATTGAAAGAGTCGGCAAAAAGCACCACACGCGGACCGGGCACCGTGTTCGACGACGTCGAGGACTGGCGTCGGAACCACTGGCGGAACGTTTGCTGAGCAAACGGCGGCACGCTCCGGTCCGCATCGACACCAAACATCATTTCCCCCATCTTCCGCAGCGTCGGGCGCTCGCCGAGCCAGTTGGCCACCGGAGCCAGCGGCGTCCCGCTCACCCACCGCGCCCAGTCCGGCTGATGGGCAAAGAGGCGCGTGCGAAGCGGCATCGAATGCTTCTGCCAGTACTGGTGTTGCCACTCGGTCTTGACCTTCGCCATGTCGACATTCGACGGGCACTCCGTCTTGCAGGCCTTGCACTGGATGCAAAGATCCATCACGTCGGCCATGTCGTCGCCCGTCATCGCCTCCTCCGACAGATCCCCCGCCAGGGCACTACGGAGCGCATTGGCACGGCCCCGGGTCGAGTCCTGCTCGTCTCGTGTGGCCCGGAAGCTCGGACACATGGTGCCCGCCCGCAGCTTGCGACAGGCCCCATTGCCGTTACACTTCTCCACCGCCCCGGCAAAGTCCCCATCGCCTGAAAAGTCGAGCTCCGTCCGGAACGGACGCGTCCGGTACTCCGGTCCCATGCGCAGATGCTCCGTCATGCGCGGGGCATCGACAACCTTCCCCGGATTAAGAATACAATCGGGATCGAAGATCTCTTTTGTCGTACGACAGAGCTCGTAGAGGTCCTCGCCCAGAATCTCCGGATTGGCCCAGCCCCGAGCAATGCCGTCCCCGTGCTCCGAGGACACGACCCCGCCATACCTTTTCACGAGATCAAGCGACTCTCTCGCGATCTGCTCCATTTTTTCCACTTCTGCCTCGTCGCGGGTGTTAATAAACGGCCGGACGTGCAGACACCCCGCAGAGGCATGCGCGTAGTACGCGGCCCGCGTGTCCGTGGCGTCGATGACGGTGGAAAGTTCGTCAATGTAATCCGCAAGATTCTCGACCGGAACCGACGCATCTTCAATAAAGGCCCACGGCTTATAGTCGCCCTCCACGCCCATGAGGAGGCCGAGGCCCTCCTTCCGGATGGACCACACATTCTCCACGGCGTCCGGCTCTTCGACCCGAACGACGGCGTAGCCCCGACTCGTGTTCGCAATGGCGTGATCGAGTGCGTTGAGCTGGTCGGCCACCTCCTCCCTCGTGTTTCCCGAGTATTCTGTAATGAGGACGCCCCCGGGCTCCCCCTTGATAAAGGTCAGCCGTTTGGCGTACCCTTCGGTCTGCCGGGTGCGCTCGATTGCCACTCCGTCAAAGAGCTCGACGGCCGTCGGATCGGTCTCCAGGACCGTCGTCACGGCCCGGAGGGCATCGTCGCGCGTCTCGAAATGAGCCACCCCGAGGGCCGTATGGCTCGGCTTCTCCACGAGGTCACACGTAATTTCGGTGGTCACGGCCAGGGTGCCCTCACTGCCACAAATGAGCTTCGCCAGATTGCGCTCCTCTTCCAGAAGCGTCTCCAACCGGTAGCCGTTGTTACGCCGCCAGTGGCCCGGCGTATCATTCACGATAGTCTCCCGCCCCCCGTCCGCAAGCATCGCCTCCAGACTGCGATAGATGGCCCCTTCCAGCCCCGACCTCCGCATCCGCTCCTGCCACTCGGGATGGCTCAGTGCCCCGAACGTAGCAGACGTCCCGTCCGCAAGCAGTACCTCCGCCTCCCGCACGTGGTGGATAAAGTTGCCGTAGGTGATCGAATGGGTCCCCGTAGAGTTGTTCGCGAGCATGCCCCCAAGGGTGGCGCGATTGGCACTCGCCGGATCCGGCCCGACCATGAGGCCGTGCTCGGCGGCGGCCCGATTCAGTTCGCTGAGCGTTACGCCCGGCTGAACCCTGGCGGTCTGGGCCTCTGGGTCGATCTCCAGAATATCGCTGAGGTGCTTCGTAAAGTCGATGACCAGGGCCGTATTGACGCCCTGCCCCGCCAGCGAGGAGCCGCCGCCCCGGGGCAGCACCGGAATGCCCATGGTCGAGGCCACCTCCAGGGTCGCCTGGACATCATCCACGGTCTCGGGCACCAGCACTCCAATCGGGGTCATGGCATACATGCTGGCATCCGTCGCGTACAGCGCCCGCGTCATCTCGTCGGTGTGCAACTCCCCGGACACCCGGGGCCGAAGCGTCTCGTCGAGGGCCTGGTGGTATTTGGTGGAAGCAGAAGACATGCGGTCGAATGGCAGTGGAAAAACGCGTACGGGATTGCCTCTTCAAGGTACCCAGGCAGAGGGATGCGCGTCAATCCATCCCCTCCGGTTTTCTGGAAAGAATGGAGACCGCCCCCGTCCCCTCCAGACGACTGTCGCCTGGCCCCGGACTCCCTGCTGCTGTCTATCGAAGGAATCCTCCACGTGGACGTGCGGCGGATCGAAATCGTCGTAGTCCCTCGTCATCCGCACCCCGTAAAGCGACAGAGCTCAGGCATGAGCTTTAGACTTCAGATTCGGAAATACCTCCTCTGGTGATTTGCCTGTCCACTTCAGATACGCCGCATCCGGGCGGAGTTCGATCGAGATTGGCATTCGTCTTCCGTCAGCTCTATCAGTGAGTTATACAGACACTACGGATTCGCTTGGACTCACATCTTCGGTCATAATTCTACGCG
Source organism: Salinibacter sp. 10B (assembly GCF_002954405.1). Classification (NCBI taxonomy): domain Bacteria; kingdom Pseudomonadati; phylum Rhodothermota; class Rhodothermia; order Rhodothermales; family Salinibacteraceae; genus Salinibacter; species Salinibacter sp. 10B. Next base: position 605,169 of record NZ_MQWC01000004.1, read on the forward strand.
GAACGATGACACCTCCCCGGGCACGCGCTTTCCGTCGTCCATGGTCGCCCCCCACCAAAAAACGCGAATCGCGTCCTCGTTCTCCCCCATCGTGATCACCTCGAATTCCACCACCCTCTGCTCACCGGCAGGAATCGGCTCGCCATCAAGGTCTGGAGGAGCTAAAAGTACGGTCGGGAGGACGCTAACGCCAATCATGCGGACCCAAACCGGCCCACTCCGGCGGTTCTTAATCACGATCGCTTCGTCTTGAACGGTTGCCGTCACCCCGTCAGACCCAACGGATTCCTCTTCTCCAAACAGGGAGCATCCTGTGAGAAGGAGACCGCATACTAGAACTGGTGCCAAAATGCGAAGCGGAAGAGGGACACGGTCGGGATGAGAACAACGGAAGATCATGGATCCATAGCTGTGTAAAGCGACATCATCGGAAAAAACCCGCCGTCTTCCGATGGGAATACACCTCAGGGATATGTCGATGACCACTGACCCTCCGTATAACGATAAAACTCACCTGACCCGGGCAAGCAAAACGTTCAATTCGAACCGACACCAATCAAGACAAAAGCGTAGGACGGAGTGTTCATCGGCTCGTATCGTCACTGTTAGTCACCGAAGTCAAACTGCACTATCGTACCTGCTCGAAAACGGCAGCAGCCGGGGGTCAAGTGTAGTGGCGGGTCAAAGCGTCCATTCATTTATCGATCCGTGCGGAAATTTCTAGACTTGCTCCCAGGAGCTACGAGGAGTACAGGCATCCCGCACTCCGAAAGCCCTGAGACAGCCCTGAATGATCAGACATGTCCGCCCCTTCAGACCTCACGTCCGGATTTTCTGGGGGCGGCGGCATATTCTCTCGATGTTCAGTCATCAATCACGAGCAAGATTCGGTTCCCATGATCTACGCTCGCCTCCTCCTGCTCCCACTTCTCTTCGCCGCTTTGGCGGGCCCGGTACACGCCCAGCAGCCCGTCTCCAACGCCCGGGACACCACGAAAACCGTGACTCACCGAAAAAAGCCGCGCCAGGCAGTGATCTATTCGATGAGCGGAACGATCCTTCTTACGCCTGCTCTCGGGACCGGGCTGATCATTGGCCCCGCCTTCGGCCACCTCTATGCTCGAAACTACCGGCAGGCCCTCCTCGGTATCGGAACCCGCCTGAGTGGATTGCTGCCACCGGCTGCCGTGTGGGTAGCGGCCGCAATGGACGACCAGACCGCAGGACCAGCTTACGGTCCCCTCCTTGGATTGGCCGCCATCGCGGGCGGGGTCATCATTCTTCAGAGTGCGATCCAAGACATCCGCACGGCGGACAACTCGGCTCGCGAGTACAACCGGGCCCACGGCCTGCAGACCTCCGGCGTGCAGATGCAAATGGCCCCAACCCTCGGGGGACCTCGAGGCACGGAGGTCGGATTGGCCCTGCGGATCCGGTTCTGAACGGGGCCGGGAGATGTCGTGCTGCGCCCTGAGCGACGGGACTGAAGGAAACGAGCGAGGAAGTAGTTTTCGACTGCGGCATTCCTTTACCCCCACCTGCTGGACGACGGAACGGGCATCCGCACCGTCCAGAAGCTGTTGGGTCCCATGGACGGGCACACCACGATGCAGTCCGTTCACGTGCGAGAACGAAGCGGGGCCGGCGTGTAGAGTCCCTTCGACCCACTCGACGCGCCCTAAGCTCGACTTTGGCCATTTGACTTCGACCAATCGTCGTTTCTAGAAGATGGAGGCCGGTAGGCGTAGTATTTATTTGATGTCGGGGGCAAACCGCGACATGGAAATAATCAAAAAGTGCCTCAATCCGCTGGAATAGGCAGTTTTTCGGTCAATCGAAAGCGCCAAAGTCGAGCTTAGAACCTGTTTTCATTTACGCCCGTCTCCACATCCGATGCCGATATTTTCGTAGACGAAAAGCACATCGGAGCGTATACCCCTGCATCCCCGGCGGGGAGGAACGGGTCCGCAGTCGTAGCGTCCTGCCGAACTCACAGCGTATGAAATTAAAACAGATTCTAAAACGTTATGAGGGAGTCTCGGCCCCTGTCGCAATCGGGGCGGACAGGCATGCATCCGGGATCGCAAACGCATCCACCAGTCCCTCGGCCGCCGGTCGCACCTCGTCGCAGAGGTCGTTCACTTCGCCCCGGATGGCTTTGGCCTTGGTCGACTCCACGTAGCCCGCCTCCAGGAACCAGTCCAGGTCCGCCTCGATGCGGGAGAGCGCAAATAGCTGTCGGAGCAGCGTGAGGGGGGCAGCAAGCACCTCGTCGGGCTGGTCCTCGACGGCCTGAGCAAACCGATCGAGAACGATGCGTTCGGCCTCTGCGTGGGCCACCTGCACGAGGTGGTCCTGCACGTCGACAAACGCGTCGAACGGATCCATGTCTTCCTCCGTGATGCGACGCTGCAGACGACGACCAGCGGAGAGGAGCATGCGATCGGCCCGGTACTGGAAGGCCGAGCGGTGAAAGTCGAGGCTCCGCAGGTGCGCCGACTCCGTCTTGCGGGTCACCACCGGGTTGAGTTCGGTCATGCGGGTCGCCACTTCGTCGACCACGAAGCGGACCATCCCCAGCAGGTTCATATCGCGAAATTCGCGGCGAAAGTCGGACAACAGCCCCTTCGCCACCTGGAGCATGAGGACGGTGTTGTCGCCCTCGAACGTCGTAAACACGTCGGTGTCGGCCTTCAGGGCGGCGATGCGGTTGTCCCACCGGTAGCCCTGCCCGCCGCACGCCTCGCGGGCCTCCTGTAGCGTATCGGTGGTGTGCCACGTAGCGTACGCCTTAAGGGCATTGGCCTCCGCCTCCACCCGTTCGAGCGGATCTTCGGGGCCTTTCGCCGCAAACCGCTGCGTCAGGTCGTCGAGGGCAAAGTGCAGCGCGTACGTGGTGGCGAGCTTTGGCAGCAGGCGGCGCTTGTGTGTGCGGTAGTCCAGCAGCGGCACCTCCGGCGCGTCCTTCGGCCCAAACTGCCGCCGCCGATTGCCGTAGCGCACGGCGATGGTGAGGCCCGATTTTGCCGCACTCACTCCGGCCCGCGCCACGCTGATGCGTCCGCCGATGAGCGTACTCAGCATGGTGAAGAACCGCTTGCCCGCGCTCGGGATCGGGCTCTCGTAGGTGCCGTCCGCCGCCACGCTGGCAAATCGGTCCAGCATATTCTCGCGCGGGATGCGCACCTTGTCGAACCAGAGGCGCCCGTTATCAACGCCGTTCAGGCCCATCTTTTCTCCGCAGTCCTCGATCCGGACCCGCGGCATGGGCGACCCATTCTCTCGTCGAATGGGCACGAGAAAGGCGTGCACACCGTGCGCCTCCCCATCCGTGTGCAGCTGGGCAAAGACGGTGGCCAGCCGTCCGTGGGCCGCCGCGTTGCCGATCCACTCCTTGCGCGCCCCGTCGTGCGGCGTGTCGATGATGAATTCCTCCGCGTCTGGGTCGTAGTGTGCCGTCGTTTCCAGCTCGCGCACGTTCGAGCCGTGCCCCCACTCCGTCATCGCAAAGCAGCCGGGCAGCTCCAGCGAACCTGCCGTCTCCAGATACTCCTCGTGGTGTCGCTCCGTCCCCAAACGGTGAATGCTTCCCCCAAAGAGGCCGAACTGCACGCCGTACTTGATGACCATGCTGAGGTCGTGGTACGCCAGCGTCTCGAACGCCACGACGAATTTCTCCATGTCCCCTTCCCCTCCGTACTCTTCCGGATAGGCCAGGCTGCCCAGTCCCTGATCGGCCAGGAGCCGACACCAGCGGAGCACCTGCTGGCGATAGGCCGCCGTGCTTGGGGAATCGGGATACTCAAAGACGGGATCCTGCAGCAAGGTGCGAATGTGGTCGCGAAGATCGGCGTGTGGGCCGTCCAGCAACGCCGCCATCGCGTCGACGTCGAACGGCGCCTCCCGCTCCGTCGGCTCGGGCTCCGGCCGCTCCCCCAATAAGTCGCCCATCAGCTCCTCGCCGTCCACGCCTAGGGCATTTTCAATGTCTTCCAGCGCGCGACGAGACGCCTCCGGAAGAGCCGCCCCGTCGCCCCCGACGTTCGCCATCGACACCCCGAGCTCCGCCAGCGAGCTGCGCGCAGTGACGGGGGCATCCTTCGCGGCCGTCTTCAACGCACGGATCCACTGAAAATACTGCGTGGCGGTCGGCGGCGACTGTGGATCGAGATAGCCACATACCTCCTCGCGGACGTCCTCGTCGATCCAGTCTTGTGCCCGGACACGAGCGCGAAGGGTGTCGGCCTCGGACGGTGTGAGCACCCCGTCGGCCCAGGCCACGTAGAGCAGTGGAAGAAGGGCGCGGACCTGCGGAGAGGAGGTATTTAACATTCTTCTGGGTATGGGCGTCTGTGAGTGTGGACGTGGGGGCGTGCCGGGCGAATGTGGCATTCGACCGGCACATTGCTCAACACCGGAGGTGGAAGGGCTTCCGATTGCGATAAAGAAGACGTGCCCCCAATCGTTTCTGCGCGTCTCCTGGGAAGCGGCGGAATGCGGCCACAGTCATATCGCCCATACTCCCCCTACGCCATTCCGGCGCAACTTTAGATGTGGGCAAAAGAGTTCTCTCCACCGTTGAACGCTCAAACGGTCCTCATTCGTCGAGAATGCTCGTGCACGGCGTCCACAAAGACCCCGGCGTGCTCGGGATCATGATCGGGCAGCATGCCGTGGCCGAGGTTCGCAATGTGCTGGTGCGGCCCGAACCCGGCGAGCATGTGCTGCACCTCGCGGCGGAGGGCGTCGGGCGCCGCATAGAGGGCACACGGGTCGAGGTTCCCCTGAAGTACCGCCCGGTCTCCCACAACCTCTCGGGCCGACTTCGGATCCATCGTCCAGTCGAGGCTGATGACGTCGTAGTCGGTCTCGGCGAGGGCGTCGAGGCCGTAGTGGACATTTTTCGGAAACACGACGAGCGGCACCTCGGGGTGGGCGTCCTTCACGCGGGTCGCAATCTCGTCGAGATACGGAAGACAGAACGTACGGAAGGTTTCGGGTCCGTGCAGCCCCGCCCACGAGTCAAACACCTGCAGCATCTGCGCCCCGGCCTCCACCTGCTGGATGAGGTAGTCGACCACCACGTCGGTAATCCGTTCCAGGAGCGCCTTGCTAGCATCGGGGTGCTCGTAGAGCCAGGCCCGAGCGTGGCGATACGACTTGCTGCCGCCGCCCTCGACCATGTACGCCATGAGGGTCCACGGCGCCCCCGAAAAGCCGATGAGCGGCACGCGCCCCTCTAGCTGCTGTCGGGTAACAGTGAGGGCCTCGAACACGTGCCCCAGTGCCTCGTCAATGTCCGGCTCCACGAGTCGCTCCATCTCGTCGGGGGTGGAGAGGGGATTCGGAAAAGTCGGCCCCTTCCCGGACACCATCTCGACAGTGAGTCCCATCGCCTCCGGCACCACCATGATGTCAGAGAACAGGATCGCCGCGTCGAGGGGAAATCGGTCGACGGGCTGGATCGTCACCTCGGCGGCCAAGTCGGGCGTCTCTACGACGTCGAAAAAGTCATGCTCTTCCCGAATTGCGCGGTACTCCGGCAGATAGCGCCCAGCCTGGCGCATCATCCAGACGGGCGTGCGATCGGTGCTCTCCCCTCGGGCAGTGCGGAGGATCAGGTCGTTTTCAAGAGACGGGAAGTCGGGCATTCAGACGAAACGAAATGGAAGGGTCGTGCGGGTAGGGATACTGTAAAGGCACAGCCCACCGCTAACGTTCGCCCCGGAACGGGATTTTCGTGTCAATCTGCCCTCCGCACCGCACAAAACGAGGTATGCAATTCCTCCCCCCATCCAAGAACGCTTTCTTACGACCTCACAGGCCTTATTCCGTCGGGTACAAGTGTGATCGCAAGAACTCCGTTGTGCGCGACCACGCAGTAGACGCCGCTTCCGGATTGTAGCTCTCCCCAGACGGATTGGCAAAGGCGTGACCAGCGTCGTACTGGTGAATTTGAATGTCTTTGTCAAGCCCTTTCAGGCGAGACTGGAACGCCTCCACCTGCTTCGTCGACACCACCTCGTCCTGTCGGCCGAAGTGGGCAAGAATGGGCGTCGTGACCTTCTGCAGCACCTCGTCTGTCATGGCGTCCGGCGTCCCATAGTAGGCGACCGCGGCATCGTAGGCCGTCGGCCGGTCGGCGACGGATCGGAACGTCAACCCCCCACCGAAGCACCAGCCCATCACCGCCACGCGGGGCGCTCCAGTCTCGGTGCGCAGGTAGTCGTGTGCCCCACGCAGGTTGGCCATCATCCGCTCCGGAGTGCTCGTCGCGGTCTGCATGAGGGATTGCGCCTGCTGGGGCGTCTGGGCCACCGAGTCGGCATACAGGTCTACCGCCAGGGCTCGGTAGCCTTTTCCGGCCAGCCGGCGGGTGGCGGTGCGAATGTTGTCGTTCAGCCCCCACCACTCGTGAATGACGACAATGCCGGGCAACCGATCGGCAGAGGGATCCATTCCATGGGCCGAAAGCACGGAATCGGGGGTGGACGGCGCTGCGAGATAACCGGTCACGTCCGCCCCATCTACCTGCGTGTACGTAACCTCTCGGGCGTCTACCGGGATCGCAGGCTCACGCGCCGCCGCCGTGGCCGTGGGCGTATCGCCCTCGTGTGCCCCTGCCATCTCCTGTGCCGCTGAGCGGCCCTCATCCTCCTGTCCGCCGCACCCAACCAGAACAAAAATCGCGATTAGTGCAGTACTACATGAGCGAATCATCATGACAAAATCGAAAGAAACATGAATCGATTGGCGTCCACAACGTAGGAGGCAGATTTCCGATCTACAATGCTCTTTCGGCTGAACTTTTTGAAGGCATGGGGGTTCGGGCAGCGTCGTGACATTTCTGGCACATTTTTCCTTTCCGTGAGCGCTTCTGATACGTTTTCGTACACGGCTGAAGTGGGACGGAAGGCTCTTCACCTGCTTGCCCTCGTCATCCCCTTTGGCATGTGGGGACTGGGAATGCCCCTCGCCCTGTATCTCCTCGGAACAGGCGCCCTGATCGCCGTGGCGGCGGATATCGGCCGAGCGTATTCGCCCACGTTCAACACCTGGATTCGGGCGATTTTCGGGCCTCTCATGCGGGCGGAGGAATTGCCGGACGTCGGCACCCGCGTCACGTTCAATGGCGCCACCTGTGTGCTCGTCGGGGCGGCCCTCCTGGCACTGCTGTTTCCTCTCCGCGTGGCGGTCCCCGTCCTCACCATGACGATGCTTGCCGACGCGGCCGCTGCTCTCGTGGGCCGGCGCATCGGTCGGCACACCTGGGGCTCGCTTTCGGCCACCGTCGAGGGCACTGCCGCCTTCGTGCTCACCGGTCTTGGGGTCATGGCTGCCTTTTCGTCGATTGCCGTCGCCCCTGCTGTGGCGAGCGTCGTGGTTGCCGCCGCAACCGAAGCCCTTCCCCTCCCCGTGAACGATAACATTCGGGTCCCGCTCGTGGCCGCTCTTGTGGTCGTGGGCGGAGAGATGCTCGTCACCGGCGTTCCAGCCTGACCCCTGACGTTCGGCTTGTCGCCCTCACCCGAAGCATCATCTTCGCTATGGGTCCTTTCATCGATTCAGTCGAATCTCTCCCGCCAATCCTGCCTTGATCCGGACACGACTGTGGATCTGCTCACAGCCGGGGTCATCGTCTCATTGTTCTCCCGTTCCTCCCTTGGATTCCCTTCGCGAGCAATGCTCCTCAATACCAATCCTTCTTTCCGTCCTTCTGCTCTCAACACCTGTCCTCTCATAAAGAGCGGTGGCAGGTCGACCGGCCGTACCAGCCGCGGTCTACTGCAGACGGTGCTGTGGGTCCTCCTGGTGGGTTTGTTGCCGCTTGCAAATGGACAGGCTCAACCGGCCCCGACGCCCGGCGAAGGCCTCTATGCTCCCGACCGCGTGTCTCTTCCCCCTCCCGTCGACGCGGCCATTCAGGGCGTCGTTCGCGCCTCTCCAACTGTCCGCTTTCAGTTGACGCTCTTCGCCCATGCCGACTCGGCCGCAGCAGCCCGCTCGGCCCCCGGAGCCCGGGCAAAAATTCCAACGGACCGAGGCACGCTCTGGCCGGTCCTCGTTGACACGTCTACGACCTCGTCCCTCTGCTCCTCTCCCCTGACCGCCGCCCAAACGGGCTTTCACGAGCTCTGCCAAACGCTCCGCCACTCGCCCTGCGAGGAATACCCCTGCTCGCGCGTAACTGCTCCCCTGGCTGGATCGGCGACAGGATTCTTTGTCGGGCGGCGCCCCAACGGAAGTGCCCTGGTGGCCACGAACTATCACGTCGCCCGAGAGGCCATTGAACGACATAACCGCACGGGAGGCGTCGATTCGTTCCGTACCGCAAGCATAGAGCCGGATCTGTCCATTGCGGTCAGCCAGGACGGGAGCCACTCCTCTGACTCATACGCAGTCACCTCCGGGGGCGCTCTCCTTTCGAACGCGTCTCAGGCGGAATGGCAGGCCGGAGAAGACTGGGCCCTTGCCGAAATTCCGGCCTCCGAGGTTCCCTCATCAGCCCGGATGCTCCCGCTTAGTGACGAGCCGCCCACCGTCGGGGATACGCTGTATGCCCTCGGCTTTCCGATTCGCACGATCCGGGACCTTCCGGCCGATGCCCCGTACGAGAACGCTGCCAACGACCTACGGGTGAGTGTTGGCATTGTCGTAGAAGGCGACTCTGCGGCCCGGGCAAAAAGTGAACCGTCCGATATCCTCTCCACATTGGATGCCGTCTCGGGCAACAGCGGCTCGCCGGTCCTAAACCGACAGGGGCACGTCGTCGGGATCGTCCGTCACCACACGCACACGAACGGGGAGATTGATCTCAATATCGGATCCTACGGAGGCCTCACCCAGATCGTCCCCATCCGGTTTCTCAGGACCCCGATTCAGCGCGCCCGGGCACAGGACTAGCCCCAGCCGGCGCTTCCCCATCCCCCGTCCTCCCGGCAGATGTGAACTCCCGACTCCCCCCGTAGGTACAAGGCGCCGTCCCGATGCCTGCCCACTCGGCGTCCATCTTGCTCCTATCCCGCCCATGCCCAAACCCGACACGTTTCCGGCCTCTGCCCTGCAGCGCCTGACCGGTCTCAAGCCGTTCCCGCAGCCCTCTCTCATTCCCACCCGGCACCCGGTGGTGTTAATGCACGGCTTCGGCATCGGGGCATCGTTTCGACGCGCCGGGCACCTGCACGACGAAGCCATGTACCTGCGCTCCCGAGGCGTACGGGCCGTAGCCCCCAACGTGTCGCCCTACAATACCGTCCGCGCCCGATGCGAGATGTGGGAAAACCGCCTCGCCCGCGTGCTCGACGAGACGGGTAGCGACCGCCTGTCCCTCATCGCCCACTCGATGGGCGGCCTCGATGCTCGGTACCTCATCAGCGAAAAGGGGTGGCACGACACGGTTGATGTGCTCGTGACCGTCGCAGCCCCACACCGCGGCTCCTCCATCGCCACCCTCACCCTGGAACAGCCAGAGTCTGTGCGCGAGTGGCTGGTGGACATGGCAGACTGGCTGGGCACTCACATCCTGGAGGACGGCTCGGCCAATATCCGACAGGCCCTCCACGAGCTCACGCCCGAGTACGTGAAGCATACCTTCAACGAGGCGGTCCCCAACCATCCGGATGTTACCTACTGGTCGTACGGCTGCCAGGCCGGCGAAGGCACCGACATTCCCATCGATCCCATCTTTCGCTACCTCAACAAATATCTGTACGAGCGCGAAGGGGTGAACGACGGGATTGTGAGCGTGGAGAGTGCAAAGTGGGGAGAGTACCGGGGCACGATCGATGCCGACCATGCCCGTCAGGTGGGCATCAAGTCCAGCCTGGCCGCTGACTTCGATTCGAACGAGTTCTACGCCTCGATTGCACAAATACTTGCCGACGAAGGCTTCTGAAGTATGACTGTGTGGACGCCTGGAGGCCTGAAGGGCTTCCCCACCGCCACACGTCCAACCATCCCCACGTTTGTATGTCCTCCGACCAGCGCTTCAAGATCTTCTCGGACCCAGTGCACGGGTTCATCTCTGTCCCGAAGAATCTGATTCTGGATCTCATCCAGACCCCCGAGGTGCAGCGGCTGCGCCGAATTCGGCAGCTCGGCGTGGGCCACCTGGTCTTTCCCGGGGCCGAACATACCCGCTTCAATCACGCCCTCGGGGCAATGGCGCTCATGCAGGACGCCCTGTCCAGTCTCTCGGAAAAGGGCACGCCCATCTCTCCGGAGGAGCAAACGTCGGCTCTCGCCGCTGCGCTGCTGCACGACGTGGGACACGGGGCCTTCTCGCACACGCTGGAGCACGAACTCATTTCGGAATTCGAGCACGAGGACATGAGCCGCGTGCTGCTCTTGGAACTGAACGAACGACTCGACGGAGCGCTCGACCGTACCCTCGCGATTTTCGATGACACCTACGAGCGTCCCTTTTTCCACCAGTTGGTGTCGAGCCAGCTTGACATGGACCGGCTCGACTACCTCCGCCGCGACTCCTTCTACACCGGCGTCGCGGAAGGCGAGGTCGGGGTCCAGCGCCTCATCAAAACAATGCGCGTGCATCCGCTCGACGGCGAGAGCAATTCGGAAATCATGATCGAGGGCAAGGGCATTTACGCCGTCGAGAATTTCCTCATCTCGCGTCGGCTCATGTACTGGCAGGTCTACCTGCACAAGACGGTGCTGGCAGGCGATGAGCTCCTGCGCGGCATCCTCCACCGTGCCAAAGAGCACCTGAACGGAGGCTCTGCCCCCGACTGGCTCCGGCGCGGCTCCCGGTCGCTCCTCTTTTTCTTGGAGCACGACGTGCACGCCGAACAGATCGACCAGTCGCCGGTGCGGGACCACTACCTCCAACTCGACGATACCGACATTCTCTTTAGCCTCAAGCAATGGATCCAGGGCGACGATCCGCTGCTCGCCGACCTCTGTCGCCGCTTCATCAACCGCCGGTTCTTTCGCGTCACATTTCTCCCCCACGAGCCGAATGCCCCGCAGGTGGAAGACTGGCGGCAACAGGTGGCCGACTGGCTAGTCGCGCAGAATCTGGCGGCGCGGGATGAAGCCTGGGACGCAGCTCGCCACTACCTCACGGTGGACGTGTCCCGCCACACCGCCTATGACAGCAATCAGGAGATGATTGGGATTCTGGACCGGGAGGGGAACGTGCGGGAGCTCTCCGAAATGGCCGACACCGCCGCCATCTCCGAGCTCACGACCTTCGTCGTCAAGCCCTATGTTTGCTACCCCAAGCCCGTGGCCATCGACGTGGACGCCGTGCCCACCGGATAATCCTTCGTGCCGTCCATCCACCGAGCCCCTCCCGCAAGACCGTTACTCCTCTTCAGAATAGACGCTGATTTCCCGGCGTTCCGGCTTGACTTCGATGCTCGGGTCGGGAATCGTCCCCAGCACCTCCCTGAGAGCCGACATGGGACGCTCCTCCCCCTCGGCGACGAGGGTCCAATAGCCCTGATCGATGTGGCGTGGGTCGAGCGCCGTGGATCCAGTCGTAATGTCCACCTGAAGGGCCAGGCGAAGCTCTCCAGTCTGAGCGTCCGTGTAGGTGGTGGTGAAGAGCGTCTCTTCGGTCCGAGTTGTCTCTGCAATCAGCTCGTCCCCATCGTGAGTGACAAGACTATCTCCGACCGCCAAATCTGTGGTCTCGTTCGGCATCGTAGAAGTACAATTGTTGAGCGCTCAAGTGTGACGTCTGCGGCGGGACCGGAGGCCCCTGAAGCTGCAGGATACGAAATTATACGTCGATCATCTCCCCCCACTCCGGCCGGAGCACATTCATCTCCGGGTGCTGCTCTTCGATCGCCCCCTGCATCCATTCCTGCGCCGCCGGCTCGCCGTGAACCAGCAACACGGTCTCCGGAGAGAGGTGATCAACGATTTTGAGGAGCTCGCGGCGGTGGCTGTGCCCGGAGAAGCGAAACCGTTCCACCGTACAGTAGACCGGCTGTGGCCCATGGCCGTCGGCCAGCATGACGGGGGATCCAGGCCCATTCGCGGCAGCATCCTGCAGGCGCCGGGCCGGGGTCCCTTCTACGGCGTGTCCCACAATGAGCACCGCGTCGCGCTCGTTTTCCACGATGCGCCGCGCGAGGATGTTAGAGAGGGTGGGCTCAAACATCATCCCGCTGCTCACCACCATGATGCCCGGCCCATCAAGGACATCGGTCTTGGCCTCGCTGCTATACGGCACCCGTTCCTGCTCTACCCCAAAGACCTGAAAGTCCTCGTCCAGCCGAGGCGTCGTTTTGCGGGTATCATCGTAAATCCCCGCAATCGCCCGGAGGGAGCCCGCCGTGTAAATCGGGACGTCCGAGGGGATACTTCCCTCGTCCTTCAGACGCTGAAGCATCGCCAGCATTTCCTGAGCGCGCCCCATCACAAAGACGGGGATGAGCGCAGTGCCGCCCCGATCGATCACTCGTTCCAACGTTTCCCGAAACCGCTCTACCTCTTCCGGCCGGCTGGTCTTCTCGGTTTCCTCGTCGGCCCCCAGCGTCGTTTCGAGCACGAGAATGTCGGTCGTCGACGGATACTCGCCCCCAGGGATGATGGACTGGGGCTCCATATTCGTGTCGCTGGTGTAGAAGAGCCTTCGTTCCTCTCCCTGCTCCTCAAAGCAGAGCTCCGTGCCCACCGAGCCGAGGATGTGCCCCGCCGAATAAAACCGACCCGTCACGGGCGTCTCGCCCTGCATCCCGGTCAGATCAAACTCGTCCTCCAACTCATGGGTGAGGTAGACGTGACTAAGAAAGTCAAGATCCTCCTCCGTAAAGAGCGGTTCGTGGGGCGTCTCGTTCTTCTCGTATCGCTTCTTCTGGAGGCGGGCGGAGGCAGGAAGCAGAAAATCGAGCAACTGGCGCGTCGCGTCGGTCATGTGCGCCATCACGTGCGGGAATTCTTCCACGAGCACCGGAAGACTTCCCATATGGTCGTGGTGAGCGTGCGTGATAATGGCGTGATCAACATAACTGTCGGCCCGATCCCGCACCCAGTCGAATTTTGGAAGCGAGTCGGGCCCGTCGCGACGGGGATCGGTCCCGGCATCCAAGACGAGGCCGGTCCCGTTGATGTCGAGAAAATGGCAACTCGCGGCAATGTCCGCAGTGTCCCCGAGAGCGAGAAATTTCATATAGTTGGAACCGAAACAGACCAAACAGGACCACGCCTCCCCCTCGTGGAAACACACTCAACATCCTCTCCCCCTACGCCTCGGACACCCCCCCGTACAGCCCTCAGCCGCACCAGCTATGCCATTCCGGCCTCCGCCTTCCGCGCCTCCTTATACTCCTCCCAGTCGGCCAGAAAGCGCTCCAATCCCCGATCCGTGAGCGGGTGGTCCAGCATCTTCAAGAGCGTATCGAACGGCATGGTTGCTACATCGGCCCCCGCCAACGAGGCACGCTTCACGTGGGTCGGGTGCCGAATCGAGGCCGCTAGCACCTCCGTCTCGTAGTCGTAATTGTCGTACACCTGCACAATCTCCTCAACCAGCGTCATGCCGTCAGACGAAATGTCATCGATGCGCCCGATGAAGGGACTGATGTAGTTGGCACCCGCCTTCGCGGCCAGCAGGGCCTGCATCGGGGAAAAGCAGAGCGTACAGTTGGTCGGAATTCCTTCGTCGTCGAGCGCCCTCAGTGCCTTAATGCCCTCTTGGATCAAGGGAATCTTGACGACGACATTCTCATGGATGCCGGCGAGGCTGTGGGCCTCCTCCATCATGCCGTCAAAGTCGGTCGCCGTCACTTCTGCAGACACGTCTCCGTCCACAATCTCACAAATCTTGTACACGTGCTCGTGAAAGTCGACGTTGCCCTGCTCCTTCACGAGCGACGGGTTCGTGGTGACGCCGTCGAGGATGCCCATGTCGTTGGCTTCCTGGATCTCCTCCAAGTCGGCCGTGTCGACAAAAAACTTCATGGTCCTAGGCAATTGATGATGGGTGCTAACCGTACCAAATACGTCCCGAAGTCCCGTAGAACGTGTCCCGACCCGGGGAGCATCGTGACTCTACGCTTGAAGAGCCCTTCTGAAAAAGACGGTTGCAAGGAGCGAAGATGAAGGCCGGGCCGCATTAGACGGGAGACTCTCCTAACGAATGATCGCCGAGGGAGTTTACGAGTGCCCACACCCTCCGTCAAGAGCGTCGTTTTGGCCGTCCCCTCTCTTCAAGAAAGAGAGCGCTCAGGTTGTTTGGGGAACGGTCCCCCCCGTAAGAGATGATATAGGAAAAGGATTGGCACGTCCTCTCTCCTTCACCACACGACCGTTCTTTGCTCTGATGCACCTCTGTCTCTTTGAAGATGCGCGGGTTCAACACCTCCGTCCCCTCACCGAAACACGACCGGTCTACGACCTGCGTCTTGGCCTCCGGACGCTTCTGGACACAACCGTCGACGCGTTTCCCGCCCAGAACCTCCTACTCCACAGTCGTCCGCTCGTCGCACCGATCACCGCCCAGACGTACGACGATGAGGCCATCCACGTCAATGCGCTTTCCCACGAAACCGACGTCCTTTTCGTGAATGGCCGGTTCGTCGCGACGAACGGCCCGGCTGTTGAACAGATTCGCGCGCACGCCCAGGCCAATGCGAAGGCTCGAACCTTTACTCACGACGGAACCCTCGTCGCCGCCTGGGTCCCCCGTGCCTCCGCCCGTCTGCCCGACAATGTTCTTTCAACCTCGCCCTTCTCCCCTGCCCCCTTTGCCGACCTGCCAACGACCTCCCTCGACGAGGCCACACTCATAAGGCAGCCCTGGGACCTGTTGACCCTTCTGCGTCCGGCCCTTCGTCGTGACGCAGCCGCCCGCTCCGCGCCGTCCACTGCCCCGCTGTCGGCGCGGCCGCAGGCCTCCGTACACGAAAGTGTTATTGGCGTGCACCCCGATCGTATTTCTCTCGGGCGTGGGGTTACGGTGTGCCCCGGCGCCATTCTAAACGCCGAGGCGGGACCAATCGTGATCGACGACGAGGCCACCATCTTTGAACAGGCCGTCATTAAAGGACCGTGCTACGTTGGACCAAAAACTCAGATCAAGGTCGGGGCCAATATCGAAGGGGCCGCGTTCGGCTATTACTGCAAGGTGGGGGGCGAAGTGCACGATACGATCATCCACTCGCTCTCCAATAAGGCTCATCCCGGGTTTCTTGGGCATTCCTACCTCGGGCGCTGGTGCAATCTGGGCGCCGACACGAATATCTCCAACCTCAAGAATAACTATGGGGAAATCTCTGCCTACGCGCCCGCCGAGGACGCTTTTGTACCAACCGGTCGCCGGTTTGCTGGTCTGTTGATGGGCGACCATTCGAAGTGTGCCATCAATACGATGTTCAACACGGGCACGGTTGTGGGAACCTATTGCAACCTCTATGGCGGCGACTTTCCCCCTCAATACCTTCCGCCCTTTTCGTGGGGCGGCCCCCGCGCGGGCTTCTCAACCTACCGCCTCTCGAAAGCACTGGAGGTCGCCGAGCACGTCATGAACCGTCGGGACCGGTCCTTAACCGATGCAGACCGCACCCTGCTCTCCACGCTGTTTGAAGAAACCGCCGCCGAGCGCGAGGCCCATCACTGAACGCTGGGAGCCCCTCTTCGGGCATCGGGACTGGAAGCGCCTTCGAATTGCCGTACGTCCTGCAACCGTCAGGTCCAAAGGAGCGGTACATCCATGTGCACATCGAAGAGAAGCACCTCGCTCTGTGCCTCAAACTGAAAGTCGAGCGCGTCGGTATCCGTGAGACCGGCCCCGTCCCCGCTCTGCAGCGTCACTCCGTCCACGTCCACCCGGCCCTCCACGACCTGAACCCACGCCCCGCGCCCATCCCCCAGCGCGTGTTGTATCCGATCCCCCGCCGAAAAGAGCCCGGCGTAGACGTAGGCATCGGTGTTAATCGGGGCTGGGCCATTCTCGCCGGCCACCTCGTCGCTGTAGGGCGCCACGTAGCACCGAAACTCCCCCTCTCGCTCCTCCGGAGAAAAGCGGCGCTCGTGGTAGGCAAAATCGGTTCCAGCCCGATCGGGAATGAACCACATCTGGTAGTTGTGCTCTACCTCGTCGTGAACATTTTCCTCTGAGTGGACCATGCCCTCACTTCCAGCACTGATGAGTTGCATCTCCCCCGCGCCGATGTGCGCCTCGTGGCCCTGATCGTCCCCGTGGGTCAGAATGCCGGACGACACATACGTCAGGATTTCTGCATCCCTGTGCGGATGGGCCGCAAAGCCTTCGTGGGGCTGAATGTGGTTTTCAACCATCACGCGGAGCGGGCCAAAGTGGACCCAGTCCGGATCGTAGTAGTCCGCAAACGAAAAGGTCATCCAGTGGTCCGTCCACCCAACATCCTCGTAGCCCCGCTCGTCGCTTCGGCGAAGACGAATGGTAGGAGATTGGGCGGCCGTCGAGTCTGGAGGCATGGGTCAACGATCAGGCTATGAACAAAAAAAAGAAGCGGCGAAGTCCCTGATGTCCCGTCCGATGCCGATGCTCTCGTAGACAGAACCCAGGCTACCCGCGAGGGGCGAGGTGCTGCAATGAGTCGAGGGTCTCAGTGGTCGCGCCATTCTGCAATTCGTCCCAGGTCGGGTAGTCCGTATATCCGTGCTCGTCGCCGTTGTAAAAGGTCTCTTCGTCGGGCACGTTGATCGGCAGCTCGTCACGGAGGCGACGCGGCAGGTCGGGATTGGCGAGGAAGGCCCGGCCGAAGGCGACGAGATCAGCATATCCGCGCTCAATGGCGTCCGTCGCCGTTTCCCGATCGTAATTGCCATTGGCGACGAGGGCACCGTCAAAGGCCTCTCGCACGGCAGCAAAGACCGTCGCCGTCTCTCCCTCCCCTACAACGGGGGGCTTTGGGGCGGACGGTTCCACGAGGTGCAGATATGCGAGGTCGAAATCGTTGGCCGCGGCCGCCGCGCCCGAAAAGGTCGCTTCGGGCGTCTCGTCGGCAATGCCGTACGCACGACTTAAGGGCGAGAGCCGAAGCCCCACCCGATCCGCCGCCCATTCTCCCGTAACCGCCTCCGTCACCTCTCGCAAAAAGCGCAACCGATTCTCTAGCCCTCCCCCGTAGCGGTCGGTGCGGCGGTTGGTACCGGAGCGTAGGAATTGATCGATGAGATATCCGTTGGCCCCGTGAATCTCGACTCCATCGAACCCGGCCCGGCGGGCATTTTCCGCCCCACGGCGGTACTGCTCCACCACCTGTGGGACTTCTTTTGTATCCAGCGGGCGAGGGGTCTCGAACGGGACCATCTCCAGGTCGGGTGTAAGCACCTGGCCCTCCGGCTCTACGGCCGATGGGGCTACGGGACGCTCGCCGTCGTGATACGCGGAGTGTGATATTCGGCCCACGTGCCAGAGCTGTAGAAATATACGCCCTCCAGCTTCGTGAACTGCCTCCGTCACCTTCTTCCATCCCTCTACCTGTGCCTCAGAATGGATGCCCGGTGTCCGCGGATACCCCTGCCCCTTCGGCGCCACCTGGGTGGCCTCGCTCACAATCAGCGCGGCGGAGGCCCGCTGGCGATAGTACGTCGCGTTCAGGGCGACGGGCACGTTGCCCTCCCCGGCGCGATTGCGGGTGAGGGGGGCCATCGCCACGCGGTGCGGAAGAGACAACGCGCCGACATCGATCTTGGAAAAGAGCGGAGAAGCCATAGAGGGAGGGGACTTGGATACGTCGTATTGATCGCAGGTCTGTACACCAATCTGAAACGGACGTTCCAGAACAGTGTCGAGCGTTGCATCTTTTCCGCATTTTCCAAACGATCAACTGCCCCATTGCCGCTGTCCCCGAACACAGAAGGGCCCTTCCATTTAGCGGTTCAGGATCAGTTCAGCGGAGCGAAACGACGGTATACTAAAGCGCAAACGACTCGCCGCAAGCACACTCGCGGGTGGCCTGCGGATTCGCAAAGTGAAATCCGTCCCCGTCCAGCCCGTCGGTAAAGTCCAGCTCCGACCCGTCCAAGTACAACCGGCTCTTCTTATCGAGCAGCACTCTGATCCCTTCATGCTGCTCCACGCTGTCCTCCTCCCGGACCGTCGTGTCCCAGCCCAGGTCGTAGGTCAACCCCGAACAGCCCCCCGGCACCACCGCCACGCGAAGCATCGTATCCTCCAAGTCAACGTTCTCCTCGGCGGCCACCGCCCGAATCTGGGCGGCCGCTCGGTCGGTCATCGTAATCGTCATAGCAGACAAGCGCGACAGTGACAGCAATAAGCGACGCGTAGCATCCGTACCTCTCCCCGCGCCCGAAGGTTTCTAGGGAACGGGCAGAGAGCGGACCGGGGCACTGGTCCTCCTACCGTGGCCCGCTGCTTGCCGCTCTCTTCTCATCGGTCGGCGTAGAACGACAGCGTCGGCCCCAACACTCACGACGAGGGGTCCGTCAGATCCAGCCGTCGGAGTCCCTGTTCGAACACTTCGGCCAGATAGTCCACATACTCGCGTCCCATCAATTCAGCGATGATAGCAAAGGTGTCGTCTGGCGCAAAGGTGGGCAGCGGATTCACCTCCAAAAACCAGGGCTGCCCGTCGGCGTCCACGCGGAAGTCGGCACGTGCAAAATCCCGACAGTCGAGCGTCTCGAAGACGCGGAGCGCGAGCGTCTGGAGCCGGTCTTCAAGCGCCGGGGCCAGTGTACCGCCGAGGTCGTAGTCCCAGTCGGCGTCGGCGGACGGAGCGCCGCGATGCTCCAAGGCGTGCAGACCGATTCCGGTGGACGGCTCGACCGCCCGCTGCAGCACGGGAAGCGCCTCCGGAGGATCGTGTCCCACGACGGCCACTGTAAACTCGCCGCCGCCTTCCACAAAAGTCTCGACCACAGCATCCTGCTCGTAGGTTGCGGTGACGCGCTCCACCTCTGTCCGAAGCGCCTCGACCGTTTCCACCCGGCTCTGGGGCGTAATGCCCTTCGAAGTGCCCTCGTACCGGGGCTTGACGAAGAGAGGAAACGGGGGAAGATTGTCCGCGTCGACCTCCGTCTTATCGCTAAACACACGATGGGGCGGCGTGGGCACGTCGGCAGCCGAGACGAGGTCCTTCGTCCACGCCTTGTCGAGCGTCACGGAGAGCGTGAGAGCATCCGACCCAAGGCAGGGAATTCCAGCCATCTCGAGCAGGATTGGGGCATAGGCCTCTCGATTTCGACTGTGCGCCCCTTCCGAAATGTTGATTGCCGCGTCGAGGGAGAGCCCATCGTGAAGCGTTTCGCGGAGATCGAATGCCGTCCCCACCCGCACCGGAGTGTGTCCCATATACCGAACGGTCTCTGCGAGCGCATCCACCGTTTCTTCCGGCTCATACTCGGCATCAGCATCGGGGGGATCGTCGTCGGCCCACGGGTACGCGTCGAAAGTGTCGTAGATGAGGCCAATGCGCATAAGAGTCCGCGGTTCGTTGGAAGAGCAAAATGCAGCGTCGTCCGTCCGCACAGAACGATTGCCCGCGGTAGATCGCCAACAAACCACCGATCACGTCGTTCAGGCAAGGCATCGTACTCCGCTGAGGAACCGTGTATGGCTCCATGACCCAGAAGGCTGTCATTGTTCGTACCGGGCCTGAGGGACACGATGGGCTCGAAGAGCTCAACATTGAACTGGAACGCGGCTGGACAGTGGCAGAGGTCTGTGCTATGGGCGGAGCCGACACGTCCGCCGCGGCCCCCACTCATGCCGCGCTTGTGATTCTGGAGCGACGGGACCCGGACCGGGCGACGCCCGCGGCGGCCGTAGCGGCCCTGGAAGAGATCGGGGACGAATCGGAAGAAGTGGTCGAGCAGGTAATCGAAGAAGCAGAAGAGGTCGTCGAGGACAACGGCGCAGATCCCTTTGAGAATTAAGCGCCTCCCTCTCTAAACGCCCTTTTTCCATAGAAAAGGGCCCGCCCCACAAGGAGGCCGGCCCTTCAACTCTGCACAATGGCACTTTTAGCGTTACATCCCAGGAGCGTCAATGTGGATAAGCGCTCCAGCAGGTTGGTTGTCTGATCCAGGAGCATCAATCGCCACTCCTGTCAAATGCATACCTGGCTGTACCTCTAGGCTACCCTCCGACCCTGTTCCGACCGGCAACTCCAAAACACGAGTTGTCTGTCCTGCAGGTGTTACCACGAGCACACTTCCGTTGTCCGAAAGCGCCTGAGGTGCAAACTGCCCAGCAAACTCACCCGGGAAATCTTCTCCAAACTGGAAGTCTTCGGTGATGAGGTCCTGCTGCGTCAGATCCGTCCCCGGCGCATTGAGATAAATGTCGACGGCTCCCGGCATTGCAGCCCCATGGACGAGGCGCAGTCCAATCTGGCTGTCTCCCAGATCGTCCCGAAACTGATCTCGAAGCGCAATGGCCCGAGGAGCGCTTTCTGCCGATGGGGTACCGGCGACAATGATCGTATACTGGTTGTCTTCCTCAAGATTGGCGGCTCCTGCGGTCGTCGAAAGCACGGGAGCACCGGAGGCGTCCTGAACTTCGATCTCGGTATCCGTACCAACGGAGATCTCTTCGTAATCCGACACGGTGGGGCTAACAATATTCCCACTAAACGAGACCCCACTAAGAATCGTCTCTCCTCCGACGACGACCGATACGTCTCCTGCTCCCGGGGAAGCATGCATAAACCGAACCTCCGCCGTCGGTCCTTCGCCGCCGCCATTGCTATCGCAGCCGGCAAAGCCAACAGCAAATACCAGACAAAGCGCGATGGTAAGTACCTGTCTCATGATATCAGGGTTTTTTCTAAAGAAAAAGGTGAGATCGCTTCCACTCCCGTTTTGTTGTAGTCGACTGATGTTAACACTGTTAAGCGAAGAATACAATGAAGCTCCAGGGTTGGAGCCGTCATGCATGGTACAGCCCGTTCCAAGTCAGACAGTCCCCGCCTTTCCCAAAACGTGAGTCTCGAACCTTGTGAGACCCCTATTGCAATTTTTGGCCACCTTAGGTATGATATTCAGGTCCAATGCCCACCTCTTGAAACCGCTTCCACCCTCGGGAGCCGTTCATCAGTCGGTGCTGGAGTCTCTTCCACTTCGCTCAACATTTTAGACTCATGTGGTGCCATCCGTTCCAGACCATCAGTTTGAAGCCCTATGGGCGCGTCGCTCTCGGTGTGGTCGTACCGGCGTTGTTTTGCCTTTTGCTCTCCTCACCGGCCTCCGGTCAGGGATTCAGTGTGTACGAACAAGGAACGTGCACAATGGCCCAGGCAGGCGCTGCCGTAGCGTCGCCGTGCGGAGACGGCTCCTCCATTTTCTTCAATCCGGCCGGTCTACTTGAAACCGATGGCATCACGGTGAGCGGGGGCGCCACGGCCATCGCTGCCCAAGGCAGTTTTACGGCCGATTATACCGGCAGAGAAACTGAACTCCAGAACGATCCGATTTTCGTCCCTCACCTCTACGGGACATGGCGTTCCTCTCCTGACCTCGCGGTCGGGCTGGGCGTATACGTCCCCTATGGTCTCGAAACCGTGTGGCCGACCAACTGGGATGGCGCATTCGAGGGATACGAAAACAGCTTGCAGTCGATCTATATTCAGCCGACGGTCGCCTACGAGCTGACTGACCGCATTCAGATTGGAGGGGGCCCGATTCTCGGCATTAGCCGCGTAGAGCTAAACCAGCGACTTGACGTATCCGCCCAGACGGTGCCATCGGATGCTGTTCCGGAGGGCACGACTTTTGGGAATCTCGGAATTCCCTTTCACACGGCATTCGCCGACGCAGGGCTGGAGGGGGATGCACTTGGCTTCGGGGGCCACGTGGGAATCATGGTGGAGGTAACAGACCGAATCCGGTTCGGTTCTCGCTACCTCTCCCCTATCAAGTTTGAGTATGAAGGAGACGCCAGCTTCAGTCCCGTTCCGACTGGGCTCCAGCTTCCCTCCAATAATCCAATCACCGGAAGCCCAATCGCGTTGGACTTTCTTCTTGAGGCCTCCTTTGTAGACGGTCCTCTCGTGAATCAGTCGATTGAGACAGAGCTGACGATGCCCGCTCAGCTCGTGGCGGGCATCGCATTTGACGTGACGGACCGTCTCCTCCTTCAGGCCGACTACCAATGGACGGGATGGTCTGCTTTTGATACCATTCCGCTGGACTTTGAGCGGGACGCGCTCGACCAGTCCCGAGATGAGGGCTACGAAAACACGCATGCAGTCCGGATTGGGGGCTCCTACGACCTAACGTCGGCTCTGACCCTCCGGGGCGGGTACCTTTTCAACCAAGCTGCAGCTCCGGATCGGACGGTGACGCCCCTTTTGCCGGAAGCCAACCGCAATCACATTACCGCAGGACTCGGATGGCGTGCCCTTGACCAAATGGAACTGAATGTCTCCTACCAGTACCTTGGCCAAAACGATCGTCGGGGACGGGTTCGCGGCCCTCGACCTGGGGAGAAAAACCCATCGGTCGAGGACCTTAACAGCGGACTGTACTCCTTCCACGCCCACCTCATCGGGACGACTCTCACGATTTACCTCTAAGCTGCTATGACTCTCCGTTTTCTTCCCTTTCGTCCTGGCCTACTGGGCATCCTCGTCCTCGCGGGATTCCTCCCTTTGCTAACGAGTTGTAGCGACGAATCACTGGTTGCTTCTGAGGCCACCAGTGACACATTTGCCCGGTACGTGGCCCTTGGAAATAGCATTACTGCTGGCTTCCAGTCGAACGGTATTGTTGACTCAACGCAGCAGGCGTCCTACGCGAATCTCCTGGCGGGCCGGATGAACACCCGCTTTGAGATTCCTCGTTTGAACGCGCCGGGCTGTCCTCCCCCAGTCGACAACATCATTCTTTCGGCACTGGATGGCATTGGTGGCGACTCTTCTTCCCGCTGTGGTCTTCGGTCCAGTCCCATCCCGACGGCGCTCAACAACGTTGCTGTTCCGGGCGCGAAAGTGATTGACGCCCTGAACAACGGTTCGGAAGCCTCCTCGCCAAATGAACTTACGACCTTCATTCTCGGCGGTCGAACGCAGGTAGAGGCCGCCACACAAGTCGATCCGACATTCGCCTCGGTTTGGCTTGGCAACAATGATGCGCTCAGGGCCGCTCTGTCCGGAAATCCTGATCGCCTGACCCCCATCGCCGCATTCGAGTCTCAGATCACCCGGGTCGTCGACAGTCTCTCAAATGCCGGTGCGGAACGAGGCGTTCTTATCGGCGTCGCCAATCCCACCTACATTCCGCACCTCTCTCCTGGACAAGCCTACGCCCAGGCAGAATCGCAAATTAACCAAATTGGGAACAGCGTCGCCAGTCAAAACCCCGATCTCACCTGGGGCGGTTTCTCCGTAGAGGGCACTTGTAGCGGCTCAGGGGCCACCACCCGAATTCCCTTTCAGTACGGAATCGGTACGCTATTCACGACTGCCCTCCAAGGCACTGCTGTACAGCTCGACTGCGGGCCGAGCAGTGCTCCGGCCCCGCTCCTCACCCCCGCCGAGCAGCGCACAATCTCGAGTCGCGTTCAGGCGTATAACTCAGCACTCTCCGCTTTGGCCAGCGATAACGGCTGGGCTTACGTTGACGTCAACCCTGCCCTCGCGGCCCTGTACGGCGCAAACGCAGCGGATGCGGATCCAAGCAATGACCTCGTGCCCAAATTCCCTAATCCCCCAAATCTCCAGAATCCATCGGAGAGTCCACCAACGTTCGGTCAGTACTTCAGTGAGGACGGGGTGCATCCTTCAAGCTCTACCCACCGCGTGGTTGCTCATCTCGTGATCCAACAACTGAATAGTCGATACGAGGACGTCAGTCTCGACCAGATCTCCATTCCGGACGAGATTGCGTCGCTGCTGGAGGCAGGATAAAATTAAAGCCTCGTCTCCCTTCTACCGACCCGCTCCTGTATCGGGCGTTGGGGTCGAGGATGACGGTATGGTATCTTGGGGCACACTGGGACCGGACCCTGTACCGCTCAGTGTGTCTCCTGAAGCAGAACTGCCAGCTGCATTCGGGGCGGGTGTGGTAGATCCACCGGACACAGAATCCGCCGGCACTGATTCGGTAGCGGCCGTGTCCACCCGCACAGGTCGCTCCCTCTCCGGAACGCTGGTGCTCTGCACCAAAATCGATCCGTTTTGGACCTGCACCTCAATGGACGCGTCCCCGGTTCCCATCCGTGCCGTATACTGCCCGCCGGCATCGCGTGGCATGAACCGCTCCTCCGCAAGGGAGAGCCCCTTTGTCTGAATCACCCCCACGTTGGTCTGGACCTCAAACTGCGCGGAGGCAGTCGGGGGGACGCCCAGCGTAACGTCGCCGTTGGCAGTCCGCAGGGCGATGGTGGCGTCGGACGGCAACGACTGGAGATCAACCTGTAGATCTCCGTTTTTCACCTTCACGTCTACCGACGCCGAGGCCCCTTGGATCGTGACCGGACCGTGGTCGTGAGCGACGGTAAGTGCCCCTTGCACACCCGAAAGGGACACCGGGCCTTTGGACTGCTCAACACGTAGATCGGCGGTGCGCGGGACTGTGCCCAGCACGTCCACCGCCGCGTACGCTCCCCCGTCCGTCTCCAACGTGTAGCTGTACGACTGCTCGCTACCGGACTCCGTGATCGTAACGTCGTCCAGCACCCCCCGTGCAGCCTCTCGACTCTGCCCCCGTCCCTGGCGCACAAACTGAAGCTCTGCGGTGGATCCGTCGCTTCCCTTCAAATCCACGCTTCCCCGAAAACCATCAATGACGAGCGGCCGATCGTTGGGCGCTACGGCTCGCGAGACGGTGTCGACCACTGCGACGGTGCCGAGCCGGAGCACGCCCTCGTCGGTGTGATCTACATCGGACGTACTGGGCTGCTGACAGGCCCCCAGCATAAGCGTCGTGGCAAGAAGCGGGAATACGAACAAACGACAATACGAAATCATGGCGTGAAGAGTGTTGCGGAAGAGAATGGATGACAGGTACGATCGCACCGAACCAGTTCTCGCTGGTCGTTGTCCTGCAATCGACGTCCCGTCTTCGATTTGTACGTCTCAGCCGAAAGAGAAGAGAATGAAAGAAGCCCCACCTGAGCCCAGATTCCGGGAATCGATGTGCACTGAATCGGATCAGACCGAGCTACGGTCGCGAGATGCCTCCTGCGACACGTTCATCATTCCAAGGGTTCCAAAGGACAATGCTCGCCTCTTGTCCTTTGGCTCTGAATCGTAACCCTCGGGTCGTCCTCGCGATAGGGACAACCAAAGCAGGCTCTCAGTGCAATTCAATGTTTTGAATGAAGCGACGGGCCGCAAAGTAGGACCCGACCCAACCGAGGAGGACCCCTGCCGTAACGAGGCCTCCGATCAGCGACACCTCTAAGTAGAAGGGGACCGGCCCCTGATCCATCTGCTGGAGAAAGAGACGGTAGAGTCCCCACACGACCCCCGCCGCAATACCGCCGCCCAAGATTCCCTGCAGAACGCCCTCGACCAAAAAGGGCCGCCGGACGAAGCGATCGGTGGCCCCGACCAGCTTCATGGTGCGGATTAAGAGCCGACGCGCGTAGATCGTGAGACGAATCGTGTTGGCAACCAGAAAGACCGATGCCATGACCACGATAATTCCCAGCGCAAAGCCAATGGCGCTGATGAGACGACGGTTCTGCGCCACCTGCACGAGAAGATCCCGGTTGAAGACCACCTCGTCAACGTGCCGGAAGTTCTCAATACGGGCCGCCATGCTCGACATGCTGTCTGGCGTAGCGTAGGGCGGAGCCACCGTGATGCGAACCGACGCCGGAAGAAAGGTCGGGTCCTCAAATAAGGATGCCTCTTCTCCAAACTCGCGCCGGAAAACCTCCGCCGCCTCCTCGTGGGAGACGAACTCCGTTCCGGCCACGCCCGGCAACGTCTGGATGCGGGCATGGAGCGCCTCCTGCTCCTCCATTCCGGCCTGCCCGTCCACAAACACTTCCATCTCCCCCGCCTGCTCGCGGAGCATCGTGGACACAACCTGCGCCTCATACCCCACCACCGCGAAGATTCCAATCAGAACGAGGGCCACTGTAATGGCGCTCGTGGACGCAAACGCCGCAAACTTGGCGCGCCCGAAGTTGGCAAATCCCTCGCGTATGAAGTACGGGAACATGAAGAGACTAGCGCTCAGAAAACGGTGCAGGAGAGGACTCTGCGCAAGATAGGAAGGCAGTCCCAGAATGGGAAATTGCCCCGGTCACGGTCCATGTGCCCCCCTGCGCCCGACTCGCCCTACTCCTCGCCGGTCTCCAACGTCCCCCCGTACGTAGCCCCGTGTGGATAGGAGCCCAACACCTGTAGCTCCATTGTAATCTCGCGTAGGTGGTCGAACGCGCGGGACACCGCTTCGTCGTAGGCCGCCCCATCCACATCTACGTAAAACCGATACCGGCCGGGCCGCCCGACCAGCGGACGACTTTCAATCTTGAGAAGATCGAGCTCACGAAGGGCGAAAACAGCGAGACTTTTGAAGAGCGCCCCCGGCACATTGTCCTGTAGGACGAACGCAACGGAGGTTTTCTGAGGGCCGGAGCCGATCGGAGAGACGTCGCCGTTCTCCGGGGCAAGGATGAGGAAGCGGGTAAAGTTCTGCACGTCATCCTCCAGTCCGTCGGCCAGGACGGTGAGCCCGTACTGATTCGCGGCACGCCGGGAGGCAATCGCGGCAACGGACGGGTCCCCGGCCGCCGCGACGGCGCGGGCAGCCCCCGCTGTGTCCGGCGTGGCCTCCGTCGTGGCGTGCGGCACGTACGAGCGAAGCCACGTGCGACACTGCCCAAGGGCCTGTGCGTGGGACCGAATAGTGTCCAGCGTCTCGATGGCCGCGCCCTCCACTCCCATCAGATGATGCCGGATGCGGAGCTGGAGCTCTCCCACGATCGTGACCGCATGGGTCCGAAGATGGTCATAGTTTACGCGCACGCTGCCGAAAACAGCATTCTCAATCGGTACTACCCCTCGATCCACGTCTCCTCGCTCCACTGCTTCAAACACATCTTCGAACGCCGTGGACGGAACCGTCTCCGGATCCTCAAAGACACGTTCGACGGCCTCTTCGCTAAACGCACCCGGCTCCCCCTGAAACGCAACGCGGAGTCCCATGCTGGTATCCAGTCGATTGAGGAAAAGAAATCCGGCTATGGGTTGTCCGGTGAGAAGTCCTGAGCGTAGGGATTCGGCACGTCTTCGAGGTCCACCTTCACGAACCCGTGCTCCGTGGCCGTGTGGCACTGATTGCAGGCACGCTCCAGGTCACTCAGGGCTCCGTCCACAGCCGTCCAATCTCGGTTTTCCAGCGCCCTTTCCAGCGCCTCCACACTCGGCACCAACATTTTCTCCGTCAGCTCTGCGACGGCATGGCCTTCGTAGGTCGGCGCCTCGTCCTGAATAGTCTCGATGGACTCCTCCATCTCGTGAAGATAGAATCCCGCCAGCGTGGCATTTTGGGCGTCCATCGCAAGAGTCGTCTTGTGCGTCCAGCGCTGGAGACGAGACATGTGCAGCGCCAACTCCGCGTGCTCCGACGCGTCTACGGTCTCCGCGACGGCGTCCGTTTCTCCATGTGTGCAGCCGCCCACAGCGCCCCCCAAAAGAAGGATAGGAATCGCAAAGACGAGGAAGAGTCGGACATTCATCGCGACTGTAGATCCCGAAATAATGGCACTTCTTCGAACAACTGCGCACTCCCACGAACCGAACCTCCCCACGTTCCGCTCTACTTCGCAGCCACATCAACAACGACCGGAAAATGATCAGAGGCCGTGGCGGTATCCCCCGAGCGGAGGTCGTGTCGGTTCAGCTGCTCGTCAGAGAGAGTAGCGGTGTTCAGAACAAACTCGTGCACCACGTCGAGGACGCTGTCGGTAACGAACGCATAGTCGAGACGGCCTGGCGGAAACGAGCTGCCGGTTGATTCCCAGGTGGTATGCATCGGCGCACCGGTTTGCCGAGGCCTAGTATCGAGAAGGGCGGTGCCGTCCCAATCCGGCGCCTCCGACGAGCCGAAGTCCTCATTGTGCACGATGTCGCCCGTCTGCAGGGTTTTGGGCTGTTGCGCGTCGCCCACGAAGTTCATGTCTCCCACCACGGCGATTGGGGTCTTGGCCGCTACATCGAAAGGCCCTTTTCCACTCTTCACCTTTCGGATAAAGGCCACGACGCCATCCACGACCCGCTGCCGTTGCACGTTGCGGGCCGGATGCTCGTCGTTGGCGTCGTAGTTGCAGCAGGGCGGGTGCATGTTTACGACAATCAGTCGGCGTCCCAGCGCCTCCGTTGCGTCGAGCAAAAACGCCCCACTCTCGTACTCCTCATAACCCGGAATCGTGTGCGTATCGACAATCGGATAGCGGCTGCCAAGCACAAGGTCCTGTCCCTCCTTCGCCCACTCCCACTTCTCAGCCCGGCCGAACGTCCCTTCCACGACCTCTTCCGTTTCGGCTGCCGTCTGAGAATAGATTTCCTGGAAGGCGATCACATCCGGCGCGACTGCTTGAATCATCCGCCGGTAGCTCGGTTGGCGCTCCTCGGCAAAAATGGCGCTCCGCTCTTCGTCAAAGTTGTTTACGGAGTTTTGGGAAAAGATGCGCAGATCTGCCGTCGTAGGCGCGTCAATGCCCGGTGCCTCCAACTCCGTCGACGCCTCCGTAAGCACGTAGCCAAGCCCTCCACTTCCATCCGGCAGGCGATCGCCGTCGCTGGACAACGCAATCCGGAGACTGTCGTCGGCCTGTACTGCCGACCGGTCAATCGCAACCTCAAAAATGTCGGATGTAACCGTTGGCAGTGAATGGAGCCCAATTTCGGCGTGCCCCACGGTTTGCCCCCGCACGGTGCCCTCCCGTTCCCCAAAGGCCCACTCCAGTTCCGCCCCGAACGTCCCGGTGCCCGTAGAGGGGTCGTTGTCAGCATCCACAAAGAGAGTCAGACTGTTGCCCTCCTGCAGGTTGATGGCCTGCCCAAGTTCGACACGCAGGAAAAGATGCTGCTCGGTGTGGGCCGTCCACAGGCGCTCAACGTCCAGTCCCTCCCCATCCCCCACCTCCTCGTGCCGTACCGACAGCGTCTTCCAGTCGGTCCCGCTCCCATCAATGTAGATGCGAGCCGGCTGCGCTACGTACCCATCAACCGTTCCCGACTCGACAGCCGCCGAGTCGTCCGTGGAGTTGGGCGGGTCACTCGTCTCGCCCATGCCGCTACACCCCAGGGCTAGCGCAAATATAAAGATGCAAAGGACCGGTGCGACACGTGATACCATAAGGGACGGGGGGTAAAAGCCAAACATGCAACGAGAACCGGGTCGATAAATTCAATTGACGGATCCTTGTTCACCCCCAGCGGTCCTTTCGTCCCGACTTGACGTTTCAATAACGAGCCGCCTCTCGCATGCAAACCGTCTGGATTGCCCGCCACGCCAACCGACAAGACTTTGCCGATCCCAACTGGGCTGACACCGCCGACCGCCCGCACGATCCCGGCCTTTCGACGGACGGGGTTGAGCAGGCCCAGCAGTTGGCCCGTCGGATCAACGATCTCGACGTGGACCGCATCGTCGCCTCCCCCTTCCTCCGAACGGTCGAAACGGCCCACTATGCCGCTGAAGCCGTCGACGAGCCGGTCTTTATTGAGCCTGGCCTCGGGGAATGGCATAACGATGACTGGTTCGACGCCCCGCCGAGCACACTCCCGTTTCCGGCCTTGGCTCGCCGCTTCGATCGCCTGTCCCCTCATCACACACCGTGTCGCACCCCGAGCTATCCAGAATCGAAACATGAAGCACTGGGCCGCCTCGGCGCTACGGGACAGTGCCTGACAGAAACGTTCCCTGAAGAAACGCTCCTACTCGTCGGCCACGGCATTACCGTCCAGGGCATCTTGCACGGCCTAGTACGTTCAGACCTCCCCAATCCGGGCTGTCCGCTCGCGAGCCTTACCCAGGTCGTCCGCCAGGAGGACGGATGGACCCTCCGCACCCGGAACGACACCCGCCACCTCGAAAACGGGGCCCGAGCCTCTCGCCGACTGGCCTGACGCTCCGATCCGGAATGGAACCAGTCCTACCTACCCCCAACAATATTGAAGAAAAAATTAAATACAAAATACTCCGAAAACTTTTATTCTGTCCCCTGTATATCCTCTCGCATTTGTATTTACACGGTGCTCCTCACTTCGATAGACTCGTGGCTCATCTTCATCGGAGGTGATCCGACGTGCCCGACTCCTCGTCCGATCAGGATTCCGATCCTCCTCCCTGGCCCCAACGGCTGTACGATAGTATTTGGCTGATCGCGGGGACTGCGATCGTGTTTTGGGTATTATCCTACGTGATTTGGGGCGTCATCGACCTTCTCACACTCCCTGGAGGTGGTTGACATGGCTTCACCAATCGAACCGCCCACGGGACACTGGTGGAATCATCCGGTTGCGGACACCGAAAAGACGTGGCTCTGGATCTGTCTCTTGACGGCCCTCATCCTCTTCGGCTGGATGGTGGGATGGTCCCATCTTGGAGAGCAGAATCCGACGGGCCATACCTACCGCGTGAGCGCCGAAGCGTATCGCCAGAAAGTGTCCAGCTTTACCGACCAGGCCGTCGACACAGAGCAGGGACTCCGTCCTGCGGGTACGGATGTCTACGTGGCAGCCTATCAGTGGGGATGGGACGGCCTTCCCGTCGTGCTGGAAGCCGGGAAAGAGTACCAGGTCCACCTCGGAAGCTACGACG
This sequence comes from Salinibacter sp. 10B, assembly GCF_002954405.1. Taxonomy (NCBI): domain Bacteria; kingdom Pseudomonadati; phylum Rhodothermota; class Rhodothermia; order Rhodothermales; family Salinibacteraceae; genus Salinibacter; species Salinibacter sp. 10B. Next base: position 635,874 of record NZ_MQWC01000004.1, read on the forward strand.
TGCAGCACGGCTTCTCGGTGCGCGATCAGGAGGACCTCATCCGACAGTTCAACCTACAGATTCTCCCCGGGTACGAGTGGGTCATTCCGATGACCTTCGACGAGCCGGGCACCTACCGCCTCATCTGTAACGAATTCTGCGGGCTTGGACACCGCGTCATGCAAAACAAAATCATCGTGGTGGAGGGTGATTCGTCATGAACCTCGCACTGCTCAGTAACCCGTACGACGAACAGGGCTTCCGGACGTGCTCCGTTACAGGCCTCAATGTCCACCGGTCGGCGGAGCGGCCCACGAAGCTGTTCGTCCTTTCTGCCGTCCTGTCGATGGTCCTCGGCGGGATTGCGGCGCTTTTTGTCGCCCTGACGCGCTGGGAGGCCGTGGGCGTGCTTTCCGCCCCGGCGTTCTATAAGTGGCTCAGTATCCACGCGTGGAGCCTGCTCATCTTCTGGATGGTGTTCATGGAAATCGGGATCCTGTACGTGGGCGGGCCGATGGTGCTGGGCCGTCGCCTACCGGTTCCCCACCTCGCCAAAGCGGGCTGGGGGCTCATGGTCGGATCCGCCGGCCTCATTCTCTACTCCATCTGGATCAGTACGCCCCCCAACTATCAGCCGCTGCTCACCTCCTATGCCCCCCTGAAGTCGCACCCTCTCTTCTACGTCGGGGCCATTCTCTTCATCCTCGGGACCATTGTCGCAGCCCTTCCCTTCTTCGTCGCCATCTGGCAGGAAAAAAGCACGCATCCCCACAAAACCCTGCCGTTGGTCACCTTTGGTGCATTCATGACCTCCATCATCGCGCTGGAGTCGCTGATTGGGGGTCTCATTACCTACGTGCCCACCTTCTTTTGGCGCATCGGCTGGGTAGAGCACATTGACGCCGCCTGGTACCGACAGATGTACTGGACCATCGGCCACGGCACGCAGCAGATCAACCTCGTGGCGATGATCACGATCTGGTACTTCATGACGTACGTGGCGGGGGGAGCCGAAGTCGTAAGTGAGAAGGTGTCGCGCACGGCGTTCATCCTCTACGTCTTCTTCATCAACATGGGGGCGGCGCATCACCTGCTCTCCGATCCCGCCGTCTCGTCGCAGTGGCGCATGTGGAACTGCTCGTACGCCACCTACGGCGCGGTCCTGGCAAGTTTAATTCATGCCTTTGCCCTGCCCGCCGGGCTGGAGGTCGGCCGCCGGAAGAAGGGGCTGGGCGATGGCTGGTTCGGCTGGCTGAAAAGCGCTCCGTGGTCCGACCCCGGTTTTTCCGCCACTGCGTTCAGCATCATTCTGTTCGGATTTCTGGGCGGTACCACCGGCGTCCTTATGGGACAAATGCAGCTCAATACGCTGCGCCACAATACGTTGGCTGTGCCCGGCCACTTTCACGGCACTGTGGCGGTTGGCACCACACTTGCCTTCATGGGCTTCCTGTTCTACGGCATCAAGCTGCTGTTCCGCCGCGACTGGATCGCGAAGGGACTGGCCCGCGCGCAACCGTTTTTCTATGCTGGCGCCATGAGCATAGCGGTGATGGCCATGATGTCGGTTGGCATCGTCTACGGTCTTCCCCGCCGACACCCCTCTACGACCAGCATCCCCGGCACGGACTTTAGCTTCGCCGCGGCCTCTCCCCTCCTCGCAGCAATGGGAATTATGGCAATTCTCGCCATCCTGGCCGGCGCTGCTTTTGTAATCGTGGCCGTTGGGTCTCTCCTCTTCGGCGAAGAACTCTCCCCCGCCGACATGCTGCCGAATTATTCGACCCTCCCGGAAACCGACCAGCCCACGCATGCCATTTCGATGCGGGGCACCGCGGCCCTCACGGGCTTCTTCCTCCTGGTCCTCGGGGCCCTGTATGGGCTCGACTGGATGTGGCTCGCCCACCTGTGGGAATTCGGATTGTAGTTCTGCGGGATTCGTGAAGCGGAAACGGTCGGAATCTCTCTTCGCAGTTCGCGTCTCACGAATCCCGGGTCTCCATTCACGGCTTCAAGCTCGACAAGGCATTCCCTTCATAAATCCGGAGCCTCTTTCCAATGAAAAAACCAGATGCCTCTGAAGACCCAGGCTTCCTCCCTGCCATGCTGCTGATTGGCTTTCTGTTCGTACTGTCCGTGGCTGGCGTCGTGCACTCGCTTATCGCAACCTTCGCGGGATGAGACTCCATTCATGAGCCGGGAACTCCTGCTCCAATAGTAATTAGGACAGAGAGGTACGAAATAAATGGCGATTCCACCATATGCTCTCCAAAAGCTGCGAATACGGACTCCGGGCGTCGCTTTACCTTGCTTCTCTGGAGCAGGAGGGATACGTGTCAATTGGCACGATCAGTGAGGAGTTGGACATTTCGTTCCCGTTCCTCACAAAGATCTTCCAGAAGCTCAACGACGCCGGTCTCCTTGACTCTCGTCGAGGGCCGAACGGGGGCGTTGCCCTCACTCTCCCCGCTGAGGAGATCACCCTCTACGAGATTGTCGTCGCGATTGACGGCGATGATCTGTTCGAAGAATGTGTGCTGGGCCTTCCCGGATGTGGCGAGGCAGAACCCTGCCCTCTCCACGAGCAGTGGGCGGACGAGCGGGATCGCGTGGAAAACATGTTTCAGAACACGACCCTCGCTGAACTGCCTGAGGTCCGACTTGCGGCCTTCGATTAACAGGGCATTTTTCTTTTTTGGAATAAAAGAATATAAAACACTCTTCTAAACGTAATTCGGCTCCACGATCCTCCTTGCATCAGAGGACGCCTCCCCAAACCGCTCGACACTGCACGTAGACCCCTGAACGCCATTATGTCCCTTTCCGCTGACACCCCTGTTGCCGAACTCGTGACCGACCAGCCGGGTCGTGCCCGCATTTTCGAAGAATTAGGCATCGATTACTGTTGCGGGGGCGACCACTCTCTGGCCGAGGCCTGTCGGAAAAATGACCTCGACCCTGAGACTGTGGTCCGCATGTTGAATGCCACCGTGCAGTCTGGGACCTCCCCCTCAAAGGACTGGACCAAAGCATCTCTTGGCTCCCTGATGGACCATATCGTCGAGACGCACCACGACTATCTACGGAGCGAGTTGCCCCGACTGGAGCAGTTGCTCTCTCGGGTGGTGCAGGCACATGGGACCGAGGTGCCCTGGCTGGACCCAACGCTGGAGGTTTTTCAGACGCTCAAGCTGGATCTCGAGACGCACATGATGAGCGAGGAGGAACGGGTCTTTCCCTCCATCCGCGCCCTGACGACAGATGGGGATGCTCCCGAAACCGGCCTGGATGAGAATGGGATCGACAAGATGATTCGTGAACACGATGATGCCGGAACGGCTCTGGAGCGTCTTCGCGACCTCACGAACGGGTTTACCCCTCCCGCGGGGGCGTGCCCAAAATTCCGGGCCGCACTGGACGGGCTCGACGAACTGGAAACGGATATGCACCAACACGTCCACAAGGAAAACAACATCCTCTTCCCTCGCGCCCGCGCTCTGGCGTGATCGAATGCGCCCCCACGTCGGGATCTCCTCCACACCGCGCCCCGACCTCGCCCCACTGAAGGGCCGCCGCGGGCTCTTGTTCTTGAGCCTGGATGTCCATCGCCGCACTCATCAACCGCCGGTTCCATGCAGACGGACCTTTCAATTGATCTCGACCTCATCCGCCGCTACAACCAACCGGGCCCGCGGTACACGAGCTACCCGACAGCCCCGCACTTCACCGACGAGTACGGCACGGAGGCCTTCCGCCGGGACCTCTCAGAGGCCTCCTCGAACACGCCACTCTCCCTGTACCTGCACCTTCCCTTTTGTCAGTCGCTGTGCTACTACTGCGGCTGTCACATGAAGGTGACACAGAATCCGGAGACGATCGAAACGTACCTTACGGCCCTCAAGCAAGAGATTGACCAATTGGCGGCCGCGGTGGACACGTCTCGTCCCGTCGTGCAAATGCACTGGGGAGGCGGCACCCCCACGTATCTGTCCCCCGACCAAATCCGGGACCTCGGCGCACATCTCCGGCATCGATTTTCGTTTGCGTCAGACGCGGAGATCAGTCTGGAAGCGGACCCACGAACAGTAACGGCGGAGCGCATGGCAGCGGCCGCCTCGGTGGGCTTCAACCGAGTCAGCTTCGGGGTGCAGGACGTGAACCGAGAGGTGCAAGAGGCCATCAACCGGGTACAACCGATCGCGATGGTTGAAGAGGCCGTGGGGTGGGCACGGGAGTACGACTATAACGGAGTAAATGTCGATCTCATCTACGGACTCCCTCATCAGACGCTCGACCGTTTCGACCGCACGCTCGACGTGACGCAGCGTCTGGCGCCGGACCGCATCGCCGTCTACAGCTATGCTCACGTCCCGTCCATCAAAAACCACCAGCGAGTCATCGATCAGGAGGCGCTGCCGTCGCCCGACGAAAAGTTGCGTCTCTTCGAACGGGCTCTGGAGCGCCTCACCGGAAGCCAAAATGGGCGCGCCTACCGATTTATCGGCATGGACCACTTCGCGCGCCCCGATGATCCGCTGTCGGTGGCGCAGGACGAGGGCACCCTCCACCGCAACTTTCAGGGCTACTCCACGCGTGCCGGCGCCGAAATTCTGGCGCTGGGCATCTCCGGCATCAGTCAACTGAGCGGAGCCTACGCACAAAATGTGAAGGCCTTTCCGGCGTACTACGATCGGATCGAGAGCGACCGCCTCGGAACCTACCGGGGATACCGGCTCACTTCCGAGGACCGACTGCGCCGACACGTAATCATGCAGCTTATGTGTCACTTCCACCTGCAAAAGGCCGACATTGAAGAACGCTTTGCGGTTGACTTCGATCGTCGATTCGCCTCGGCTCTTGAATGGCTGAAACCAATGGAGGGAGACGGGCTCGTGACGCTTACCCCCGAGGCCATTCACGTGCGCCCAGAAGGCCGACTTCTCATCCGCAACATTGCGATGGCCTTCGATGCCTACTGGAGAACCGACGAGGAGCAGCCCGTCCACGCGCAAACCGTTTGACGATTGCGTATTTCGTGGAGCGCAGGCTAAACCGTGTCGGAGCACGAAATACGGAATTCGAAATACGTACGATCTACTCTCGTCCATAGCACTTTTTTCCTCAATGCCCCCCTCCTCAGACGCTGAAAATCCGGTTCTTATCGTCGGCGCCGGCACCATCGGCCTCTCCATTGGCTGGGAATTAGCACGCGCCGGAACGCCGGTGGAGATCTTCGATCGTGGGGAGCCGGGCCGCGGGGCTACGTGGAAGGCGGGCGGCATGCTCACGCCCGACGCCGAACTGCAGTTTGAGGAACCGGAGCTGTACCGGTTGAATCACGAAAGCCTGCGGCGCTGGCCGTCGTTTGTGGAGACGCTGGAGGATGCAACCGGAATCGACCTGGGCTTTCGTACGGAGGGCACGCTCACTGTGGCCCCCGATGAGGATAGTGCCGCCGCAATGGAGCGCGTCTACCGCTACCAACAGAACATTGGCGCCGACGTGGACCGCCTGACAGGCGCTGAGGCACGCGACCGGGAGCCCTTTCTCGCTCCTCACGTGGCCGGAGCCGTGTATACCGACGATGCGCAGGTCGACAATCGGGCCCTCGTGCGCGCACTGGTCACGGGCATCGAGCAGCAGGGCGGGGCCCTCCACTCCCCCACGCGCATTGAGGCAGTAGAGCCGGATGCTCACTCCCCTGCCCTCCGGACGGCCGCGGGAGAAAGAATCGAGGGACGACAGGTCATCATCGCGGCCGGAGCATGGTCGCGTCAAATCGACGGACTGGACGATGCGGTTCGTCCCCCCGTTCGTCCCGTCAAAGGCCAAATCATCGAGCTGGTGAGCCGTCCGACCTTCGACCTCCAGCACGTCGTTCGCGGGCCGGACGCCTACCTGGTCCCGAAGGCAGACGACCGTCTCCTCGTAGGAGCGACAAGTGAGGAGAAGGGCTTCGAGAAATCCGTGACGGGCGGTGGACTCTACCACCTTTTGGAAGGAGCTTTGGAGCTCGTGCCCGGAATTCGAGAACTCACGGTCCAGAATCTCGACGTCGGCCTTCGCCCTGGCACCCGCGACAATGCTCCCCTCCTCGGCCCCTCTGGTGCCCCCGGCGTGGTCTATGCCACGGGCCATTATCGACACGGCATCTTGCTTACCCCCGTTACCGCTCAGGAAATCACGACGTACGTCGAGTCCGGAACCGTCTCCGACTGGCTGGAGCCTTTCCTCCCCACCCGCTTCGCCGGCGCGGCCCCAACCGCCTGACCCAGCGCGATGGGGTCTCGGTCATGACGTCCCCTCGAAAAGCTCTTCCGTACAGGCGTCCCGCCAGGACGCCCCAGCGGACCCATTTACTGTTCAGTTCAAGCCCCAATCCATATGTCCCGCGACACTCTCGATCCCTCTTCTCTTCCTTCCATCATCCAGGGCGGCATGGGCATCGGCGTCTCCTCCTGGCGCCTGGCCCGGCACGTGGCCCAGCGCGGCGAGATCGGCGTCGTGTCCGGCACCGCCATCGATTCGGTGATCATCCGTGAGCTGCAGGACGGCGATCCAAATGACCGGCGCCATGTGCTTCGCACGTATCCGGATGAGGACATTGTTGATCATCTGCTCGACCGCTTCTACCGGCCCCAGGGGCGGGACGAGCAAGAGCCGTACGACCTCCTCCCCATCCACCAGTTCAACCCTAAGGTGAAGTCGCAGCGTATCCTGGCCGCAGCCACGTACACCGAGGTACGCATGGCATGCGAGGGGCACGACGGCCTCGTGGGCCTGAACTTGATGGCTGAGCTTAAGCGGTACTCGCTTCCCTGCCTCTACGGCGCCATGCTCGCAGGCGTGGACCTTGCCTTCATTGGGGCGGGCATTCCTCTCGACGAAGCGAAGCAAATTCCGAAGCTGGCGGCGGGAGAGCCGGCACAGCTACGACTGGATGTGGATACCACTCAGCTCGACGATCCCGACGGGCCGTATACCTACGATCTTGATCCTGCCGACCTCTTAGACGCTCCGCCTTCTCTGGATCGTCCCTCCTTTTTCCCTATCATCTCGTCGGATGCCTTGGCCCGGATCATGGATGCCAAGCTGCCGGACGAGCACATCGACGGCTGGGTGGTAGAGGGGCCGGTCGCCGGGGGACACAACGCTCCCCCTCGCAACAAGCAATACGAGGACGACGACACCCCCATCTACGACGAGAAAGATGTGGCGGACCTCGATCGCATCCGCGGCCTGGGCAAGCCTTTCTACCTGGCAGGCGGATACGGCTCCCCGGAGGGCCTCCAGTTTGCCCACGACGTGGGTGCTACCGGAATCCAGGTCGGATCTCTTTTTTCCCTTACCGACGAATCGGGCTATCCCGACGATATGACGCGGAAGCTCATTCGCGGCCTCCATTCCGGAAATGTCACCGTACGCACGGACGGACGGGTGTCCCCCACGGGCTTTCCCTTCAAGGTGCTCACCCTCTCGGGCACACTCGCCGAGGAGGATCGGGCCCAGCAGCGGTCGCGCATCTGCGATCTCGGGTACCTAAGGACCCCCTACGTTGACGAAAAAGGGCGCCTCCTGGGCCGTTGCCCGGCCGAACCGGTGGACGACTACCTGCGAAAAGGGGGCGATGAAGCCGACACAGACGGCCGGAGTTGTCTCTGCAATGCCCTTATGGCGAACATCGGACTTCCTCAGTACCGCAACGATTACACCGAGCTCCCCCTTTACACCGGCGGCGATGCCCTTCTCAATCTCCCGCTGGGCTCAGTAGAAACACCGCAGTACGACGCCGACGACGTGCTCGATTACCTGTACGGCAATCGGCCGACTCTATACGACACCGTTGGAACGGCCTCGGCGAAGGTGTCGTGACCACGGGGAAACATTCTGCCGTCCCTATTGCGTCTCCGCAACTGCCCCCCGATGTTTTGGGGAGTACCGCAATGGACGTCAATTTCTCCGGTTCTCATGGCTGATTCGATCACGACCCTTTCGACTGCGGAGTTCGCCCGCCGCGTAGAGGCTCCCAACCACAATATTCTTGACGTGCGCCCAATGGCTGCCTACAATGGATGGCAGCTGAATGGGGAGCCTCGCGGGGGGCACGTGCCCGGGGCCAAAAGTATTCCGCAACACTGGACCCAGTATATGGACTGGGTGGAGGTTCCCGACGAGAAGGAGTTGGACGAAGCCACTCCGATCACCGTGTACGGGCACACCGTTGAGGCCCCCGAAGCGATGGCTGACAACTTGGCCCGTCTGGGATACGAGAACATCAGCCTCTACCCCGACTTCGTGGAAGAATGGACGGCTGACCCCAATCGCCCCCTCCGCCGCCTCGACCGCTACCGGCAGCTTGTGCCCCCTGCCTGGGTGCGAGATCTCATTCACGGCAACGCGCCCGACGGGTACGATGGAGAAGAATACGTGCTCTGTCATGCGCACTTCAACGACCGATCGGATTACGACAACGGTCACATTCCCGGGGCAATCCCCCTCAACACGAACCGGCTCGAATCGCCGGAGACCTGGAACCGGCGCTCACCGGCAGAGCTTAAAACTGCGCTCGAAGAGTTGGGCATTCGTCACGACACCACCGTGGTCCTCTATGGTCGATTCTCACACCCGACCTACGAGCAAGAGCATCCCGCCCAGAGCGCCGGCCACCTGGGGGCAATGCGCTGCGCCGCCATCATGCTCCACACAGGTGTTGAGGACGTTAAAATCCTCAATGGCGGCATGAATCGATGGGAATCGACCGACTATGCCGTGTCGACTGACTTAACCTCCCCCACCCCGGTGGACGACTTCGGTGTGGAGGTGCCTGCTCATCCTGAATACATGGTGGATCTGCCGAAGGCACAATCGCTTCTCGATGCCGAGGACGGCGAACTCGTAAGCGTTCGCAGTTGGACGGAGTTCATCGGGGAGTGGAGTGGCTACCACTACATCGATGAAACCGGTCGTATTCCCGGCGCGATCTTCGGCAATTGTGGCAGCGATGCGTACCACATGGAGAATTACCGCAACTTCGACTACACGACGCGGGAGTTTCCGGAGATTGCCGAGAAATGGATAGAGGGCGGCATCACGCCCGACAAGCACATTGCCTTCTACTGTGGCACGGGCTGGCGGGGCAGCGAGGCCTTCATGAATGCGTATCTCATGGGCTGGCCACGGATCTCTGTCTACGACGGCGGCTGGTACGAATGGGCCCACCATCCGGATACGCCGACCGCGACCGGGCCTCCCACTACCCCCGCGTAATTCTGCTCCGAAGGCAATCAGTCGGCGTGAGAATCGCGTTAGCGACTATTGCGAGTTGATCGTTTTGCAATTGAGGAATTGCCCTTCGGTACGGCCGTGAGGATACCAACGCCGGGAGCTCTATTCCGGTAGGAAGCAGGATTCCGTAGCGCCGTTGGAGTGTAGGATTGCAAAATTATCCGCCGGACGAGAGAGATGTCCCCGTTGTAGCGTCGTTGGAGTCCAACGACGCACAGAGGACATTGACCTTTGTAGAAAACGACCAATCCAGTGTCACGGCCTGTCGGTCCTGCGATGAATCTCGTAACGACACAGTCCAAGGTGCTTCTAAGGCCATCCTTGACCGCGCCGACGATACGAGAGGGGTTTGCGTATTGCACCGCCGGACCTCCTGTCTGAAGTCTGCAGCAGGACTTGGTATGAGACACGCTTTGCAACGTGCTCGTTCCAACCATTCCGAAGCCCAGATGCACAGAGAAGCTGGGCATTCGATGTTCTTGAGCCCCCCTTCAGACGGGGCAGAATCTAGACATGGAGGACGAAGTTCTGAAAGGCAAACAGAAAAGCAAACGCAAGGGTGACAGCCGTCCCAACGGTCGGCCCGGACGTGGTCTCAAGCGCATCCGGAATCAGTTCAGCAAACACCATCCAGATCATAGCCCCCGCTGCGAGCCCCAACCCGACGGGCAAAAATGGCTCAAAGAAGAGCACAAACAGGAATGCAGGAAGTGCCATCAAGGGTTGTGGCAAACTGGTAAAAATGCTCCATCCTGCAGCCTTCCACAACGGCGTCCCTCGTGGAATGAGCACGAGACTGATCGCTAACCCTTCGGGAATATTGTGAACGGCAATCGCGGCGGTGATAAACATTCCAAGCTCATCGCCCCCTCCAAAGGACACCCCCACGCCGACCCCCTCCGCGAACGAATGCGCCGTCATGACTCCTAGAATAAGTAAGGCCTTTCGCGCATCGGCCCCCGCCAACTCAGCAACGTCGTGGCCGTCCTGCGACTGAATCAGCGTATTGGCGAGAACGATGGCCGCAAGCCCCACGAGAATGCCGATGAGGGTTCGCGCCTCCCCCAGGGACGAGCCTTCAACCACCAGGCTATGGCTTGCGGCCAACATTAACCCTCCAGCCGCGGCATTAAAGACCCCGAGCCACCAATCGCTAAACTGCTGGACAAAAAGAAATGGCAGTGCGCCGAGGCCGGTCGTAATGGCCGTTACGCCGGCGGCTAGAACGACCGTTAGTACGTTGGTCTCAATCATCGTGCCGTCGTGAATATCAGTCGTTTCGGAATGAAGTGTGATACCAAATCTGGATGCAGGCGTCAGGTACGGACAGGCGTCCTTCGTTCGCAGAGGGCGGCCTGAAGGTGCGAGGGTCTTAGCACCGCTGAACGCCAACGACGCTGCAGATCATTTCATGCCTGGCCTCATGCACCCGACTTGGGTGGATGCCCTACCCCGCAGAACGCCGTTCGCAAAGACGGCGATTTCTGTGCGGGACGGAGTTCGGAAATGGACAATCATCTTCGATCGACGGTATTATTTCGCCAGTACCGGCTGGAGTTGATCGCGGTAGGCCGTATGACAGCCCACACATCCGTCCCGGATCCGTGTGTATTTCTTTAGCACGCCCGACCAGTTGCGCGCTTCCGCCGCACTGACCAGTTCAGTGGCCGTTGTGTGAACGGTTTTGTCAAATCGGACGAAGTTCTGAAATTCGGCCCCAAGGGTCTTCTTGATTTTGGCAATCTGAGCGGGCGGAATCTTCGGGTGATTGGCAATAGACGCTGCCCCCTGCTGAATCAGATCGTACTCCTCGTGCCAAATGCCGGTATTGATTCGGGCCATGTCCTGGGCAAGCCCCACCATCAAGAGGCGCAACGGCTTCGTGTCAACGGTATCGGACGAGGTGACCGGTTCCCTCGGTTTTATAGGTTGTGTGGCGGAAAATAACGTCCCTCCAATCAACAGAAGTGCAACGGGAAAGAAAAGCGGCAGCCAGAATCGAGAATCAATACGCATGAGATTGAAATACTAGAGTTTATGGAGTCGAAGAGGTTGTGAAACGACACACAAAAGGACAGCGGAGGAGCCGACAGCCAAACGCAGATGCTGTCGTCAGCCGGTGGGCCGGTCCGTCGGGGCCAGAAGACGCATTCCGTTGACCGTCACCACGAGAACGGAGGCCTCATGGATGAGCATTCCCCCAGCCATGCCAACGGCCCCATAGAAAACGGCCCCAAGAAGTCCTGCAACGGTGGCGAGAGCAATCACGACGTTTTGTCGAATGGCTGTGAGCGTACGTCGAGAAAGAGAGATGGCCTCCGGTATTTTTAAGAGATCATCGGACATGAGCGCAATGTCGGCCGTTTCGAGTGCTACATCCGTCCCTGCCACTCCCATGGCAATGCCCACATCAGCGCTGGCAAGCGCCGGAGCGTCGTTGATCCCATCCCCCGCCATAGCGACGACCGTCCCGTCCTGCTGCAACTGTTCAACAACGGCAAGCTTGTCGTCGGGCATCTGCTCGGCTCGCACGTCCTCGATCCCCACTTCTGTCGCGAGCGCCTCGGCAGTGCGGCGATGGTCCCCCGTGAGTATGACGATGGGATCGAGTCCGGTGGCTTTGAGTCGTCGGACGGCGGTCGTAGCGGTTGTCCGGAGGGTATCGGCAAAGCGTACGATGCCCGTTACCTGTCCCTCCACGGCAACCAGGACCGCCGTATCTCCGGCCTCTCTGCAGTCTTGAAGATGATCTCGAGTGACCTCTCCCACCGCGATTCCCTGTGTCTCCATCCACTCGGCCCGCCCCACCACCACGGGCTGTCCCGCGACGACGGCCCGCACGCCTCGTCCCGTTGCACTCTCAAACTGGGCCGGGGCGTCCCACCCGTTCGCTCCCGGCACCGCCGCCCGAATGGCCAACGCCAGAGGATGATCGGATCCGGCCTCGGCCCGTGCCGCCCACTCCAATATCGATTGCTGCCGGTGGGACCATCCCTCCTGATCCTCAGGAGCCCCGTCTCTCTCCTCCGGCACCGGAATTACGTCCGTGACGCGGGGACGTCCTTCCGTGAGCGTCCCCGTCTTGTCCAGCGCCAGCGCCGAAATCCTCCCTGCCCGTTCGAGGTGCACGCCTCCCTTGATCAGAATGCCGTCGCGCGCCGCTCGACCGAGGCCAGACACGACTGACACCGGCGTCGCGATGACGAGTGCTCCAGGACACCCAATCACAAGCAGGGTGAGTGCCAGATGAGTATCCCCCACCAAAAGCCCAACACCGCCGCTCAGCGCGATGATCGCAGGGGTGTACCATTGTGCAAACCGGTCGATGATGCGTTGTGTAGGGGCCTGGGCCTCCTGCGCCTCTTCCACTCGCTGGATAATGCCCGCCAGTGTCGTGTCGCGACCTGTACTGTCCGCCCGAATCCGCAACAGGTCTGCCTGATTGATGCTTCCTGCGTATACCTCATCGCCCTCTCCTTTTTCAGCAGGCATCGACTCTCCCGTAATCGGGCTTTCATCAACCGCCGAGGCTCCCTGCAGCACGGTTCCATCAACCGGAACAGTGGCCCCCGGCCTTACGATCACTGTCTCACCGGGATGCACCTCACGGGCCGGAACAGAACGCTGCTGTCCCTCCCGCACCACGAGGGCCGTGGACGGCGCCTGGTCAATGAGGTCCTTGAGGGCCCGGCGAGTGCGACGCATCGTGCGGGCCTCCAGGGTCGCGCCCAGCAAAAAAAGAAACGTGACTGCGGCCGCCTCCCAGTACGCCCCAATCACGACCGCCCCCGCCGCCGCCACGGTGACGAGCAGCTCAATGCTCACGTGCCGATTCCACAGGCTCTGGACCGCCCGCCAGGCAATATTCCCCCCAGCCGTAAGTGCTGCCCCCACCATAAGCCCCGACCGAAGAGACATCCACCCGGCTCCGTACTCTGCCACAAGGGCTCCCCCAATCAACATCCCGCTGACCACGGTGAGTCCCTCCCGGCGTCGACGGGGATGACTCAACCAGTGCACGAATGAGAAAACCCCAAGGAAAGAGGACATCGCGGAAGGATATGAGGGAAAAAAGCGACAATCGGACCTCAGAACTGCCATTCAGAATGCCGATACTTCCGCCTCATACCCGGCCCGCTCGACCACCGCTACGAGGTCGGCCTCCGTTAAATGATCGGCGTCGTATTCCACCTCAATCCGGCCGGTGTTGAAGTGTACCGTGGCGTCGTTCACTCCTTCCGTACCGGTAAGCGACGTCTCGACAGTTTCCACACACGACGGACACGACAAGTCTTGACTGCGAAGCGTGGTCTGCATAAGACTCAAGTGGTTGGATCCGAATCGGTGGAGGGTGCATCTAGATCGACAGAAGACTCGCCTCCCGTTCCCTCCGGTCCTTCGAGGGCATGGAGCACGCGGCATTCACTGGGATCACTATGGGCGTCACAGGCTTCATCCAGTTCCACAAGCTTCTCCCGAATCCGACGGAGGTCCTGAATCTTGGACTCTACCTCCTCAATCTTTGCCTGGGTCTTCTCCCGAATGTCCGTCCCGGCATCGGGCGCGGCCCGAAGGGAAAGCAGCTCTCGAATTTCGCTGAGCGTGAAGCCAAGTTGCTTCGCCCGCTTGATGAACCGAATGTGGGACACGTGCTCGTCACCAAACTGACGATGCCCGGCCGCACTCCGCGGAACGGGAGGCAGGAGCTCCTTCTCCTCGTAGTATCGGACGGTGTGTATATTCACATCCGTACGTTCAGCAATTTCCCCCGTCGTCAGGGTCGACATGGCTGGCAATCTCGTGTCTTGATCATCATCAATGCACCCTCCCCTACGCCCTAGAGTATGGTCTAGGGTTTCGGGACACTTCTGGTATACACCAAACCTTCACGCTTCGGGCATCGCACTGCCTCTACATCTACAGTGCCTCGACTCCAACGCATACAGCCGCACTACAGAGACGGGATCGGCGGCGGTACGTCACAGGGCACAGCGCTAAAGCAGAACGTGCTGCTCGCTGTCGTACACAGAGGCTGACGGGTACCTGCGTCGATGAACTCGTTGCCCGTCATGCAAACCGCGAGATAGTGTAAGAGGTGAGCACATCGTGAAGGGACGAAACTCGCTTCTACGTCAACTCGTCACCCGCAATTGTGCTGGTGAGCCGGTAGTTTTGCTCTTTCGTCTCCTGTGCAGTCTCGGCCAGAGTGGCCCGTCGAAAAAGGAGTTCCAACTGATCCCGTTGCTGGGCCCAGGACTGATGAAGTGGACAGGGCTCTTGCTCCCCGCATCCTGGCAAGCCCAGTACGCACTCCGTAAACAACTCCTCCCCATCCAGCGCAACCACCACTTCATAAAGCGTTATGGTCGTGGGATCGCGCGCCAGGGCTACTCCGCCGCTCGGCCCACGCCGGGACGTCGTCAACTCTGACTCATTTAGGGATTGAAAAATCTTGCCGAGAAAGGCGAACGAGATATCGAGTCGCTTGCTGATCTCGCGGAGCGAAACGTACCCTTCTCCCTCTTCGGCAGAAAGGTACAGGAGCGCGCGAAGTCCATACTCGCAGCTATTTGAGAGAAGCATCAGGTCAAAAACGAAAAGGGATGAACGAAGAATACTGCTCTTTCTACCAGGAACCCGTCGTGTCCGGCTGTCCTCTCGGCGCGCTCTCTCCCACAATCTCGACCCTCATTCTCGCACCGATCCTGAATCATGAGGACAGGACTCGTTTGATGCAAACGACCCTCCGAGTGCATGACGCTCGCCAATAAATTCCGACTCCCGGAGCCGTGCGGAGCCGGCGAAGGGATGCCGTCGGAAAAGCATCCAGCCTGCGACCATCACCAGCCCAAGGGACGCCCACGCCGCCACCGTAAACGCCATCGTCCCCCCAGGCCCCCAGGGTGTCAATGGAATAAGCGTGCACAGCACTCCTCCGACTGCCCCATACAGAACCGCAAGGTCCGTCGTGTTCCGCCCTCCCCACACCTCATGCGCCGCTACGACGAGCGTGAGCGTGAGAAATCCGAGCAGCATCAAGTGCAGGTACAAAATCCGTAATCCGTGGATTTCCCCCAACCAAAGCCCCGGCACGAGACTTCCCACCAGCTGAGCACCGGCCTTCAGCAGTACGCACGCGAGCGGTACTCCCCAGAGCCAGCGCCGTCCCTTGGCGGAAAGACAATTCACGAGTCGGATGCCCATCGCAAACAGGCCAAGGGCAACCAGCGTCCCCCCGATTCGCCCGGCCACCTCCAGCTCGAGCGATAGGCCCGACGCCGGGAGACTGAGCAGAAACGTTAAGGGAAGTCCAGCCACCACCAGCCCCACACTGCTCGCGCTCGGCGCCGACGGCGACGGCTCCAATATGGCGAAGGCAACCCCCAGTCCCCCGAGCACAAACCACCCTTCCGAAAACAGGTCCAGAAACACGTGAGTCAGTCCTTGAGCAATCAGTGGGCTATGGACGCCAAGCAAAGGTAGCAAGGAGAGACTCCACGCCCCTAAAGTGGAAAGAACGAGAGCCCCGACTGCCACGTCCCAGAGCCGGAGTGCTCCGCGTCGGGGATGTGGGTATGTGACGACAATATACAACCCCACAAAGCCATACCATCCGATAATGTTGAGCCCAGCCCCCACCACGGCAATGGGCATCTGTACGGATCCAATCTGTACCACTGAGTACCCAAAGAGGAGAAACGGCGGATAGGCCAGCACTGCCGCCGCAAGCGTGCTTCCTGCAATCCATCGAAATGCCCGCCCCCACCCAGCGGTCAAGGAGGCCGGCAAGCACCGCCAAATAAGCACCATGAGGGCTGGCGTGCCCCACCCAAAGTACATGAGATGAGAATGGGCATGACGAACGTTTTCCAACTCCAGCGGCCCAGTGCCCCCATACACCATTCCGAAACGGAAGACGGCACCGGTGGCTCCTGCCAACACAAATAACAGCAGTGCTCCCCACCATACCCACGCTCCTTTCGGCGATGGGCCAACCGGCGTTTGGCTGCGCTGAGGCAAGGTGGAAACGGACGACGGCATGAGCTTCGGACAACTGATCGAACGGAATTCGGAAGCAATATACGGGCGCACCCTTCCCATTTCGGACCAAATAGTCTTCTTTTCAAAATATACACACTCCTCCGTCCCTCTCGATCTAAACGCTCTTTCTGGAGATCCTTGGGTCTCCTATCTCGCCCCGTGAGCGGGATTCGCACGTCCTCCCTCATTTCTTCGCGTGTTCTCCCCGGACATCGCTTGTTTATCGGACAAAAAAGTCCGAAATATAGAATGGCGGCCGACGAAGCCTGTCTTCTCCCCGGTTGCTCTCGTGTACGTCTACCGCCCTCACATCTACCGATTGTTGTTATGACTTTTCGTCCCCTCCCTTTTTTGCTTCTCGCCGCCACCCTCATTCTTAGCACCCTGACCTGGACTGCCTGCACGCAGGGGACCGCCGATCCGGTCCCAGACGAAGCGGTCGCCGCCGCTGAGGCGTCGAAAGAGCCGGTTGAGCCGCGCGTTCGGGGCACCGTCAAACCCGCTACTGCCGACGACGCCCGGCTGCCTGACGTTACGCTTCCGCCCCTGCGCGGCACCGAAACTGCACCGCTGACCTTCGCCCCGGAAGTCCCGGCTCCCATTACCCGCTCGCATGCCTCTCGCGTGGTCGTCGACATGGAGGTGATTGAAGTCGTCAAGGAGTTGGCCGACGGCGTACAGTACACTTTCTGGACGTTCGGCGGTGAAGCCCCTGGGCCCATGGTGCGCGTCCAAGAGGGCGACCTCGTGGAGTTTAATCTCCACAACCACCCCGACAACAAAGTGCCTCACAACATCGACCTGCACGCCGTGACCGGTACGGGCGGCGGTGCTGAAGCCTCCTTCGTGGTCCCCGGCAAGTCGGCTACGTTTGAGTTCCGCGCCATCAAGCCCGGCCTCTACGTCTACCACTGTGCCACGGCCCCGGTTGGCCTCCACATCGCGAACGGCATGTACGGTCTCATCCTTGTGGAACCAAAAGAAGGCCTGCCTACCGTCGACCGTGAGTACTACGTAATGCAGAGCGAATTCTACACGCAGGGTGCGTTCAAAGAGAAAGGCATGCAGCCGTTCAGCATGGACAAAGCCCTGTCCGAGACGCCGGAGTACGTGGTCTTTAACGGTGGTGTCGGCGCGCTCACCAACGAGAATGCCCTGCAGGCCGCCGTCGGGGAAAACGTCCGCCTTTTCGTGGGCAACGCCGGTCCGAACCTCACGTCCAGCTTCCATGTGATCGGCGAGATGTTCGACAAGGTGTACGGCGAAGGCGGCACGGCCCTCGCGCAGGAAAACGTGCAAACGACCTCGATTCCCGCGGGCGGCTCTACGATTGTCGACTTCCAACTCGACGTGCCCGGTACCTACACGCTCGTCGACCACGCCATCTTCCGCGCCTTCAACAAGGGCGCGATCGGCATCCTGAAGGCCGTGGGCCCGGAAAACGAGGACCTTTTTTCTGAGCAGAAGAGCCTCACGGACTACCGCGGCGCAGACGCGGAGGCCACGAAGACGCCCGCCGGCGAGTAACTGTGCTAATGATCGGGGATCGTCCGCATCTCGGGCGGTCCCCGCTCTGATTCCCCCTTGCTCCAGCTAGGGCACCCTCATCAATCATCAGTTCCTCATTCCAACATTATGACTCTACACTCTTCGCTCCTGGACATATAGAAGGACTTCTCACTAAGAAGTCGATTCGGGCCGTACGCACAGCAGACCCAAAAACGCCCATATCCACGTACGCATTCCGGCTCAACCAGAAAAACGCCAGTCAGAAGAGCCCCTTACCGTTCCACCTAGTTTTCCTCCCCTAACCGTTTTCTGCCATGTCTCGCTCCTCGCTCATCTGGATTACCCTGGGATTGGCCGTCGCCGGACTGGGCTTGGTCCTCACGAGTGCAATGAGTGACCCGTGGGCTTCCGGCGTCTCGGCCACGCAGGATACGATGGTCCGCATTCCGAGTGGCACCTATCAGCCGCTCTACGCGGCCCCGACGGACACGGCGGCAACCCAGGTAGAGGGATTCTGGCTCGACCGCCATCCGGTGACAAAGGCCGAGTACCAGGCCTTCGTCGAGGCCAACCCGTCGTGGCGTCGCTCGCGGGTGTCGACGCTGTTTGCCGACGGCGGGTATTTGAACGACTGGCGCGGGGACCTGGATTTTGGACCGGACTCGCTGGCCCATCGCCCGGTGGTCAACGTGTCTTGGTTTGCCGCACGGGCGTACGCCGAGTGGCGCGGCACGCGTCTCCCTACGACGGCCGAATGGGAACGGGCCGCCGCGGCAAGTGCCACCCGCGAGGATGGAATGAACGATCCTGGCCTCCGCGACCGAATCGTGGCGTGGTACAGCCGTCCGACGCCGAATCCCCTCCCGCCCGTCGGCTCCACCAGAGAAAACGTGTGGGGCGTGTGGGATCTGCACGGACTGGTGTGGGAGTGGACGGAGGACTTCAACACGGCCCTCGTGACAGGGGAGTCGCGCAACGACAGTGACCTCGACCGGCAACTCTTCTGCGGCAGCGGCTCGGTGGGCGCCGCAGACTTCGAGGACTACGCCGCCTTCCTGCGCTACGCGTTCCGCAGCGGCCTGGACGGCGCATACACGGTGCCGAATCTCGGCTTCCGCACCGCCGCCGACCTCTCTCCTCGTTAACCCCTCCGCCCGTCGCCTTGACACGCCTGCTCTTTCCTATTCTGCTTTTCAGCCTCAGCGTGCTCCCGCTCGGATGCACCTCGACCGATGCGCCGTCCGCCTCCGATCCTTCAATCACCGCGTACCACGTGAGTGGACGGGTCGTGCAACGTCAGGACGACGACCGTACGCTCCTCGTTGAGCACGAGGCCATCCCCGGATACATGGCGGCAATGACGATGGAGTTTACGGCCAAATCTCCCCGGGAAATTGACGGTGTGAGCGTAGGAGATGCGATCCGATTTCAGTATGTTGTAGGGGATGACGACATGTGGATCGAAGACGTTGAGCGTCTTGTGGATACGGCGCTTCCCAAGCACCCATCCAAGGCAGACGTCCCGACGCGCATCACGCCGACCGCGGCGTCCCTTTATCAGCTCGAATCGACCTGGACGATGCAGGACAGTCGGCGGATTGATCTCGCTGCGTTTCACGGCCGGCCCGTGCTGATGGCAATGGTCTTCACCCACTGCAGCTACGCCTGCCCCGTCATTGTGCGGGACATGAAGCGCATCACGTCGTCTCTTCCCGCTGAGGTGGACGATATCGTGCAGCGGGTGCTCGTGTCCATCGACCCGGCCCGCGATACGCCCGAGGCCCTCACGCGCTTCGCAACCGCCCACAGTCTGTCACTAGACCGGTGGACGCTCTTGCGTGGCGCCCCGAACGATGTACGTACGCTCGCAGCCCTGCTCGGCGTCCGCTACAAGCCGGACGGCGACGGGCAGTTTGCCCACACCAACCTCATTACGCTCCTGGATGCCGAAGGCGAAATTGTCCACCAACAGGAAGGCCTTGAGAGGAACCCTTCCGAGATTAGCATGGCACTCCACAATGCGAAGTGAGCACTCTCTTGTGATCCCGCTTCTGAATACGACTACACAGGACACTCTCCTACTTTCCAACCCTCAACTTTTTACCCAAAAGAACTGAGATACGAGCAGACCGCTCAGAAAAATACCCACCCACAAACCAACGCAATCGACTCTCTACCATGACCTTTCGCCTCCTTCCCCTCCTTCTGTCTCTCTCCCTCCTCCTCATCGGCCTCACGGGCTGCGGCGGTGCTGAAGCAGAGCCCGATGGCGCTGCGGTCTCATCGATAACGATCACGCCCGTCGGCAATCAGATGGAATTTGAGCAGACCGAGTTCACCGTCACGGCCGGCTCTGAAATCACGCTCACGTTCAACAACACCGCCACGAGCCCGGCGATGGAACACAACGTGCTTTTTCTCACCGACAACGAGGAGGCCACGATCAACCGTGTCGGGCAGGCCGCAATGGGCGCCGCCTCCAACGCGTACGTCCCTGAGGATGACGCCGTCCTCGCAGCCACGGACCTCGCCAAGCCGGGCGAAACCGTCACCCTGACGTTTACAGCTCCGAGCGAGCCCGGCGAGTACGCCTACATCTGCACGTTTCCCGGCCACTATGCCATGATGCAGGGCACGATGCGCGTGACGGAGTGACCGAGGACGCCCCAACAAAACAGAAAAAGCCCCTTGGAGCCAATTCAAGGGGCTTTTTTCGTGGTCAGAGCTGTACCATCGGCCCGTGTACCACACAGGAAACCAGGGGGAAGACCTATTCCATACAAAAGAGTCCGAATTCTTTTCCAAACATGTCCCGGCTTCGAAAACTGGCCTCGCCATGTCCGAAACGCTCCACCTCTTCTCCATCTGGCTCCACATTCTCGCCGCTACGGTCTGGATCGGCGGCATGGCGGCCCTGGGGCTTTTGCTGGTCCCCCTCCTGCGCCAAGAGCGGTTTCAAGACGTCGCGCGGCCCCTCCTCTATGCCTCCGCCCTCCGCTTTCGCTGGATTGGGTGGGGCGCACTGGCTGTGCTCGTCATCACCGGACTGGTGAATGTGCGGGCGCAAGGGGTGTCCTGGGCCTCTTGGCTTGCGTTGGACTTCTGGACGACGGCATGGGGCGCGGCCCTCGGCGGGAAGCTCCTGCTCGTCGCTCTCACACTAGGAATCAGTGCTGTTCACGACTTTCATTTCGGACCAAAGGCCATCCGTCTCATGCAAAATGCTCCCGAGAGTCCGGAAGCGGAGCGCATGCGGTGGTGGTCCAGTTGGCTCGGCCGCCTGACACTTCTTCTGTCGCTCGGCATTCTCTGGTTTGCCATTCTCTTGCCCCGAGGAGGACTCTAAGAGACGGTTTTCATTTCACACGCTGCGATCTGCTTCTGGGCTACGAATATATCGGCATCGGGTGTGGAGACGGCCGTACACTAAAGCAGGGTCTAATGCCGATCTTGCCCTCTCCCCTCGCCCCAATTGAAGAGAGACGCCATTTCCCGATCGGATTCGAAAATCACGTTCAGGCATGGATCATTCTCACTCAAGCTGGAAGGGCTTCCGACCTCCCCCGTAAGAACGGTCCGCACTATTTTCGTGAACGAGCGCCTCTTTCCATGTCCGGATCCGCCGACGACTCTATCCACAAAGCTGCCTTCCTCGGGCCGAAGGGCGAAAACGCCGATGAGTTGGAGCACCTGCTCCTGGAGGTGCTCCGCGACCACGTCTTCTGGCGCCGCAATTTCCACCCGAGCGACCCGCGCCTCATTGACGAGCGCGACAAGCGAACGGAGGCGTTTGACGAAATGTCGGCCCGGCTGCGGGACGAGCTCTCCCAAATCCTGGCCAAGTTGAAGCGGGCCGCCCCGCTGTACTCGCCCCGTCAGGTGGCACACATCGTGAGCGATCCGTCACTGCCCGCCCTCGTGGGGTATTTCGCCGGACTCCTCTACAATCAAAACAACGTGGTAGCAGAAGTCTCGCCGGAGACCGTACGCGAGGAGCGCGAGTACTTCAAGGGCCTGGCCCAGATGGTGGGATATCCCCCCTTCCTGCCCGAGACGCTCCCCCCCGATGCTCGCACGCGACGCTCGGCGTACAGTTGGGGCCACCTCTGCAGCGGGGGAACCGTCGCCAATCTCGAGGCCCTCTGGATCGCCCGAAATGTGCGGCTCTATCCCCTGGCGATTCGTCTGGTGGCCGACCAACACGATCAGTTCAGTGCGTTTGCCAACCTGGAGGTGACCACGGCCCAAGGCGAGCAGGCCCCTCTTCGCACCCTGCCGACCTTTCGTCTCTCCAACCTCCCCATCAACGAGATTACCGACCTCCACCTGCGCATCAAGGCCATGCTGGGCGAGGGCGACCCAGCCCGCGCCGAGGCGTTCCAGGAAGCACTGCCGAGCGTGCGAAACGCGGGTCTGGCCTCGTTCCTCCTCCAGTACAATGAGGCCTTCCCGAACGACCGCGCCCGCCTGCCCAAGGTGCTCATTTCTCAGGCCACGCACTACTGCTGGCAAAAGAATATGGACTTGGTGGGCCTGGGCGCAAACGGGCTGGAGAAACTTCCGGTGGACGACCGGATTCGGCTCGACACCGACGCCCTCCAGGAACGCCTCCACGAGTGCATCGAGGATCGCCAGCCCGTGCTGGGCGTCGTCTCCATCGTAGGCACGACCGAAGAAGGCGCCATCGACCCGCTGCACGAGATCGAATCCGTACGGGAAGAGGTCGAACAAGAGGGCCTCACCCTCTGGCATCACTGTGACGCGGCCTTCGGGGGATTTTTTGCCTCCATGATGCCCAAAACGGACGACCGCTCGTTCGCCTCCGTGTCGGACCTGGACGACGACCTCGTGGGCGGACAGGGACTCCTCCGCCCCGACAACGCAGAGGCGCTCGCGGCCCTGCCGGCCACCGACTCGATCACGGTCGACCCCCACAAGTTCGGGTACGTTCCCTATCCCGCGGGGGCCGTTCTCTTTCGAGACTACCACGTCCGTGATGCCATTGCCTACAAGGCGCCGTACCTGGCGGACGAGGATGCTTCGGGCTTTGGCGGCTTTCTAGGACAGTGGACCCTAGAGGGATCGCGGCCCGGCGCGGCGGCGGTGAGTTGCTATCTCTCGCAGGAACTCGTGCCCCTTACGCCCGAGGGACATGGCCATTTCATGCGCAACTGCATCGACGCCAACCAGAAACTCGTCTCGGCCCTGCGCACCCGCTTTGGCGAAGAGACCACGGCGGAGCTCTCCATTCGTCCCTTTCACCCGCCCGAAACCGTGGCGTTCTGCTTCGTCATCTCGCCCGACAGCGACTTCGAAAGCATCGAGGGCCTCAATGAGTTGACCAATCGCATCTGGCAGCGCATGACCGTGGACGGGCGCGAGGACATCAGCCAGTACTCCTTCCTCCTCTCTCGCACCGAGGTGGACGTGGTAGCGTACGAACATATTTTGGACGACCTACTTGCCCCCGAGGTCCTTCGCGACGCCGTCGAGTCGGATGCCTCCCTGACCCTGCTGCGCACCTGCCTCATGAACCCGTTCCAGGCAGACTGGAGCGCCCGTGACGAGGCCCCCTTCCCCGAACGTGTGGCCGACTTCCTCTACGACGTGGCAGTGGACGAGTACCTGGAACAGGTGCTTCCGCCCATCCCGACCCCCGACACGGACCGTCGATCGGTGCTCGTGATTGAGGAAACGCCCCGGTCCCGGCAGCCGTCGGGACTGGCCCGGTACCTGGAGTACGACGAGAAAGTCGTGGCCCACTTCGACGTGCGCTCCTGCAGCGCGGCCGACGTCCGAAATGGAGAGGCCGACGCCCTCCTGCAAACCGCCGAAGACGTCGTCGTGCACCTCAACGCCGAGGCCCCCGGTCGGATGCTGCATCTCTTGGAGGAGATGGTCGCGAACGGACACGTGCCCGCCGATCATCTAACGGCCGTTACGACCGGAACGAGTGAGAACCACGATCTCACGCAGCGGATCGAAGAAATCGGCCTCTCCTCCCAGCACCTCATCATGGAATCGGAAATGTCTACTGGCGCGCGCCGGCTCATCATGAACCTCGCGGGCATGCACACGCAGTAGCCCAAACCCATTCGCACGACGGAGGATGCAACCCAAGGAGGGCCTTCGGGAACCGCCTCAGGGAATTTCCTCGCGAACGGATCCGTCCCCCCGCTCTCGACCGATCGATCTGTTAAGAATCGGGCACAAAGACGGCCCCGGGGGGCCTTCCTGGAAACCCCTCCTCCCGATGCATCTATCTCCACTCCGAGCCGGGGTCTTTTCGTGATGCAGGGCGTCTGTTCAACTGGCCCTCTCGACCCGCGGCGCAGTGGACGTTCGCCCAGCGTTTCTCCTCCACACACTGATCTGCCTGGACACACATGGCCATCGACCTTTCCTTCTCCGACACGTTCGCGCAGCGCCACATCGGCCCCTCCGACACCGAAGTGGACACAATGCTCGACACGCTCGGCTACGAGTCGCTCGACGCGCTCGTGGACGCCACCATCCCCGACACCATCCGGACGGAGCGTCCGCTCACCCTGCCCCCTGCCCAAACGGAAGAGCAGGTGCTCGACGATGCGCAGTCGAGGGGGGAAAAGAATGACAACTGGCGCTCCTTCATCGGCATGGGGTACCACGGCACGCTCACCCCTCCGGTGATCCAGCGCAACATCTTGGAAGACCCGGCCTGGTACACGCAGTACACTCCCTATCAGGCGGAAATTGCACAGGGCCGCCTGGAAGCGCTGCTCAACTTCCAGGACATGACGATCGACCTTACGGGCATGGAGATTGCCAATGCCTCCCTCCTGGACGAAGGCACGGCAGCGGCCGAGGCGATGCTCATGCTCAACCGGGTGGACCGGCGCAGCGACGCCTCGACATTTCTCGTGGCAGAGGATTGCCATCCGCAGACCATCGAGATTGTGAAGGGACGGGCCGAACCGGTGGGGATCGATGTGATTGTGGAGGACCCCGAAAACTTTGTCTTCGGGGAGGACACCTTCGGCTGCCTTCTTCAGTACCCCACCACCGACGGCGCCGTTCGTGACTACAGTACTATTGCTGAGCGTGCCCACGAGAACGACGCTTACGTGGCGGTCGCAGCCGATCTGCTGAGCCTTACGCTGCTGGAGGCACCGGGCGAATGGGGCGCGGACGCCGTGCTCGGCTCTACCCAGCGCTTCGGCGTGCCGATGGGATACGGTGGGCCGCACGCCGCCTACTTTGCCACCCGCGAACGCTTTCAGCGTCAGGTGCCGGGCCGCATGATCGGGGTTACAAAGGACGCCGACGGGGAGATGGCCCTCCGCATGGCCCTCCAGACCCGCGAGCAGCACATCCGACGGGGCCGCGCCACCTCTAATATCTGTACGGCCCAGGTGCTGCTGGCGGTGATGGCGTCGATGTATGCCGTGTACCACGGCCCCGAAGGACTGAAGCGCATTGCGACCCGCGTGCACGACCTCACCAAGACGCTGGCAGAGGGCCTCCGGCGCACCGGCCACTCCGTCCGCCACGACCACTTCTTCGACACCCTCCGCGTTGACCTGGCCGAAACGAAACAGGAGCGCATCCGGGAACGGGCCGAGGCGCACCAGATGAACCTCCGCTACTACGATGACGGTTCGGTGGGCGTGGCCCTCGACGAGACGGTCAATGCCGAGGACCTGGACGCCCTCTTTACCGTCTTCGGCGCCACGAACGGACAGCGCCTCTACGCCGACGAGGTGGCCGCCGACCTCGACAGTGGATACGAGGGACCGGTGGCCCGCCGGACGAGCTACCTGGACCACCCGGTCTTCAACAAGTACCATTCGGAGGGCGAGCTCACTCGGTACATGAAATCCCTCGCGGGGAAGGACCTCTCCCTCACCCACAGCATGATTCCGCTGGGGTCCTGCACGATGAAGCTGAACCCCACGGCGGCCCTCATGCCGATCTCCGACCCGCAGTTTGCGAAGCTTCATCCCTTTGCGCCGAAGGAGCAGGCGCAGGGGTATCAGCAGGTCATCGAGGAGCTGTCGGACCAGCTCACCGAGATCACAGGCTTCGACGATGTATCCTTCCAGCCCAACTCCGGCGCCTCCGGCGAGTACACTGGCCTGCTCGTAATTCAAGCGTATCATGAGGCGCAGGGGGAAGGACAGCGCGACGTCTGCCTAGTACCGGAGTCAGCACACGGCACCAACCCCGCCAGCGCCAACATGGCCGGGATGGACGTTGTGACCGTCGACTGCGACGACAACGGCGACGTGGACCTCGACGACCTCCGCGAGAAGGCGGAGGCCAACAGCGATCGCCTCGCCGCCCTGATGGTGACGTATCCGTCCACACACGGCGTCTTCGAGGAGCACATCGAAGAGATCTGCGACACGGTGCACGAGCACGGCGGGCAGGTGTACCTCGATGGCGCCAACCTGAACGCGCAGGTGGGCCTCTGCCGGCCGCGCGAGTACGGAATCGACGTCTGCCACCTCAACCTGCACAAAACGTTCAGCATCCCGCACGGCGGGGGCGGCCCGGGCGTCGGTCCCGTCTGCACTGCCGAGCACCTCACCCCCTTCCTCCCCGGCCATCCGGTCGTCGACACGGGC
Source organism: Salinibacter sp. 10B (assembly GCF_002954405.1). Taxonomy (NCBI): domain Bacteria; kingdom Pseudomonadati; phylum Rhodothermota; class Rhodothermia; order Rhodothermales; family Salinibacteraceae; genus Salinibacter; species Salinibacter sp. 10B. The sequence continues at coordinate 662,294 of NZ_MQWC01000004.1, forward strand.
GGGGAAAACGGCATTCCGCCCATCGCCGCGGCCCCGTACGGCAGTGCCCTCATCCTGCTCATTTCATGGGCCTACATCAAGCTGCTAGGGCCGGATGGACTCACGAAGGCGTCCAAGACCGCCATCCTCAATGCCAACTACGTGGCCGAGCAGCTGTCTTCGCACTACGACATCGTGTACCGCGGCCCGAACGACCGCGTGGCCCACGAATTCATCCTCGACCTGCGCCCGTTCCGGCAGGAGCTCGACGTGACCGAGCAGGACGTCGCCAAGCGGCTCATGGACTACGGCTTCCACGCCCCCACGATGTCGTGGCCGGTCGTGGGCACGCTCATGATTGAGCCGACGGAGAGCGAGTCGAAGGCCGAGTTGGACCGCCTCTGCCGGGCGTTCAAGTCGATCCGTGACGAGATTGCAGAGGTGGAGTCCGGCGCCGTGAGCGTGGAGGAAAGCGTGCTCAAGCAGGCCCCTCACACCGCCGAAATGGTGACGGCGACCGAGTGGACACAGTCCTACAGCCGCGAGACGGCAGCGTATCCGGCCGAGTGGGTCCGCGAGAATAAGTTCTGGCCCACGGTGCGGCGCGTAAACGATGCCTTCGGCGACCGAAACCTGTTCTGTGCCTGCCCGCCGGTGGACGCGTATGACGCCGACGAAGAGGACGAACTGGAGGCGGCCCTGGACGCGTAATACCAAATCCTGCTGCCGACTTCAGGTAGGAGGTGCGGCGATGCAATACGCAAAAGCCTCTCGGATCGTCGGCGCCGTCAAGGATGGCACTAGAAGCGCCGTAGGACTGTAGGATTGCGAGATTATCCACCGGATGTGATGGATGCCCCTGTGTAGCGTCGTTGGAGTCCAACGACGCTACACAGAGAATATTGACCTCTGCAGAAGACGTAAAATCCAGTGCCGGGGTGTGTCGCTCCTGCGGTTAATCCCGCACAGGCACACTCCAACGGCGCTACGGAAGCTTGCGTCCCACCGGAATAGAGCGCCCGAAGTTGGTATAAGACGGAGGGATGCGTGGAGGCCCGGAAGCTGGATTCTTTTTGTTCCTCCACGCGTCCCTGCCTCCCGTCTCTGGTTCTGCTCCCTCGGCCTACCCGCCAGCCGGGCCAACAATCCGCGCTCGAAAGGGCGTTCAGGGGATCTATGCCTCCGCCCCGTACCGCCACGCCAGATACGCCATGAAGCCCGTGCCGGTGCGCAATGCCTCCTCGTCCGTCGCGAATTTTGAGGTGTGCAGTCCGTGTTCCGTGCCAGCCCCCAGCTGGTAGAACGAGCCCGGACACTCCCGCAAAAAGTAGGCAAAGTCTTCGCCCGCAAACCACGGATCGACGTCAACGGTGTGCTCTTCGCCGAGAAAGTCGATCGCGGCCGCTTTTACGAGAGCGGTGGGCTCCTCGTGGTTGTAGAGTGCCGGGTAGCCGACCTTCACCTCTACGTCGGCGGTGGCGCCGTGGGCCTCGGCCGTGTGGGTGGCCACGCGTCGGATGAGGTCGTGCGCCCGAAAGCGCCAGTCCTCGTCCATCGCGCGGAACGTTCCTTCCAGCCGCGCGGTCTCCGGAATCACGTTCGTTGCCCCATCCGCGATCAGGCGCCCAATGGTGAGTACCGACGGCACGTCCGGCGGGCACCGGCGACTAATGATGGACTGGAGCGCCACGACGATCTCGCTGGCAACGACCGTGGCGTCGGTGGCCAACTCATGCGGACTGGCCGCGTGCCCGCCCTCCCCATTCACAGTAACATACACCTCGTCGCTCGACGCCATCGACCATCCCGAGCGCACGCCGATCGTGCCTGCGGGTAGCCCCGGCTTCACGTGCTGTCCGAACACCGCCGCCGGCCCCGCCACGCCATCAATGTCGTCCAGCACCCCCTCCTCGATCATAAACTTGGCCCCGCCCGGCAGCCGCTCCTCGTGCGGCTGAAAGCAAAAGCGCACCTGCCCGTGCACGTCTTCCTGATGTTCCGCCAGGACCATGGCCGCCCCCAGCAGCGAAGAGGTGTGTACGTCGTGCCCACACGCATGCATGACCCCCTCGTTCTCAGAGGCAAAGTCAAGACCGGTTTCCTCCCGAATGGGGAGGGCATCCATGTCCCCCCGCAGGAGCAGGGTCGGGCCGGGCTTGCCTCCATCTAACAAGCCCAGTACACCGGTTCCGTGAATGCCCGTGCGAACCGTCAACCCCAATCCTTGAAGCCGCTCCGCCACGCGGCGCGCCGTCTCGTGCTCCTCTCCCGACAGCTCGGGATGTCGGTGCAACGTCCGGCGAAGGTCAACGACGTCTGAAAACACGTCGTCGGCGGTCGATTTGAAAGCGTCGATCATGACTGTATTGCGTGTTGCGTATTGCGTGATCGTCCCTTTTCACCTGCGGCTCCCGTCTCCCTTCTTCGTTTCTCCTGTCCGTTCAGGATCCACTGTCCAGAACCCCCAATCCCGGCACGTGATTCTCGCACTGACGGCACGTCCCGTTCCCGCGGGATCGCCCCTCCCGTCCTATCCCCATAACTCGCCAGTATCACACACCCCCAAACGCACATACGCAAGCACGTCCCCGATCTTGAAATCCCCGTCTGCCGACCGCCCTCGGGCTGAACCTCCGATCCCCCCTCGCGTTGGTATTTTTGATACGATAGATTTCTCGGCAGCCGCCCCGCTCTATGCGCCAGTTCGACGTCCCGACCTTCTACCAAAGCCCCATCATCTCGACGGTGAAGGACGCGCGCGAAACCACCGATCCGCGCAAAAAGGACCTGTCGCCATCGGTGATCGACTTCGGCCCGGTGCGCTTTAAGATCGCGCGCCACTTTGGCTTTTGTTTTGGCGTGGAGCAAGCCATCGAGATTGCGTACGAGGCGCTGGACGAAAACCCGGACAAGCGGATCTTCCTGCTTTCCGAGATGATCCACAACCCACACGTGAACGACGACCTGCGGGAGCGGGGCATCCGATTCCTCCGCACCACGAAGGGCGAACAGCTGATTCCTTTCGACGAACTGACCCCCGACGACGTGGTCATTATTCCGGCCTTTGGTACGACCCTGGAGGTGGAGCAGGAACTGGAGGCGCGGGGCGTGGACACCGAAACCTACGACACCACCTGCCCCTTCGTTGAGAAGGTGTGGCGCAAAAGCTCGCAGATTGGAGACGACGACTACTCGATCGTCGTGCACGGCAAGCGGTACCACGAGGAGACGCGCGCCACGTTCTCGCATGCGAAGGAGGAGGGTCCGGTCGTGGTCGTGCGCAATATGGAAGAAGCCGAACAGTTGGCTGCTGTCATCCGGGGCGAGAAGGACGCCGACTTCTTCTACGAGTATTTCGACGACAAGTATTCTGACGGATTCGATCCTGCCACCGATCTGAAAAAGCTGGGCGTAGTGAACCAGACGACGATGCTGGCCGAGGAGACGGCCGCGATTGCCGACTTGATGCGAGAGGCCATGCTCGATCGCTACGGAGAATCCAACGTAAAGGAGCACTTCGCAGATACGAGCGACACGCTCTGCTACGCGACCAATGAAAATCAGAATGCCACGCAGGCCCTCATCCAAGACGGAGCTGACCTCGGCATTATCGTCGGCGGATACAATTCATCGAATACGAGTCACCTAGTGGAGCTCTGTGAGCAGGAGATGCCGACTTACTTTATCCGAGATGCCGAGGAGTTCGAGGCCCCGTCGGAAATCCATCATTTCGACGTGCACACCCAAGAGGAGGTGGTCACCGACAATTGGTTCCCGGCCGACGATACACCGGTCGACGTGTTGTTGACGTCAGGCGCCTCCTGTCCCGATGCCCTGCTCGACGAGGTCATTCGAAAAATCGTGAGCTGGTACCCGGAGGCAAAACCCGTGGAGGAGGCGCTCGCCCCGTTCGAGGACATGGCTGAAGAGGATGAGTAACGAACGGCCCTCTTCTCGCCCCTCGCCTTTCCTTCCCTCGACTATGACCTGGTACGAAGGCTGGTTTGACAGCGCCGCGTACGACCTCGTCTACGACCACAGAGACGAGACCGAAGCCGAGCAGCTGATCGACCTCATTGAACGCGACATTGCCCCGGCCCCGGCCGCCCACATCCTTGACGTTGGGTGCGGCCGCGGACGCCATTCCCGAATCTTGGCCCGACGCGGCTATACGGTCACGGGCATCGATCTCTCTGAAGAGGCCATCACGGAGGCTCGTGCACGAGCCCAAGCGGAGAACCTCGATGTGATGTTTGAACGGGGCGACATGCGCGATCCGTACTGCGACGGCTGCATGGATGGCGTCGTGAATCTCTTTACCACCTTCGGCTACTTTGCCACCGACGCTGAGAATCAGCGGGCACTGGCGGCAATGACGCAGGCCGTGCGCCCCGACGGCTGGTTCCTGCAGGACTTCCTGAACGCCCCGCACGTGGCCGAAAATATCGTTCCCACCACGACGCGCACCGTGAAGGGCGTTGACATTGAGCAGCACCGGTGGATTGAAGATGACCGCATCAAAAAGGAAATCACGCTCCACCACAACGGAAGCACGAAGACCTACCACGAAAGCGTGCGCCTCTACACGCTCGACGATCTGCAAGACATGTACGCATCGGTCGGCCTTACCCTCGTGGACACGTACGGAAACTATGACGGCGCGCCCCACACCCCGAAAAGCCCTCGCCTCCTCCTCTACGCCCGGAAACCGTCCGACTGAACAGCAGCCCGCCTCCGGCAAACAACGACGGCGACGATCTTGTGCACTTGACCAATTCTAGGGGATCGTGTATTTCGCATTGCGTATTCACTGCCGTCCCCACTCATAACTGAACAACTCATGACGACTCACCTCGGAGCAGGCTGATCCACCCAAGCCTCCCTCCCCCGACCCGATAACCCGCATTCGACATTCGCCACTCGAAACTCGCAATTGTCCATGGACGCCGCCCTCTCCTACGCCGACGATCACTTCGATACGTTCGTCGGCGAACTTGAAGACCTTCTCCGCATCCCCTCCGTCAGTACCGACTCGGCCTACGCCGACGACGTGCAGCGCGCCGCCGAGTGGCTGGCCGAACACTTCGATACGATTGGAATGCAGCACAGCGAAGTGGTGGACACGGATGGTCATCCAATCGTCTATGCCGAACACCTCACGGGCGACGATAAACCGACCGTGATTGTGTACGGACACTACGACGTACAGCCGCCCGATCCCCTCGACGAATGGGACTCGGAGCCGTTTGAGCCGACTCGCCGCAACGGATCGATCTATGCCCGAGGCGCTTGCGACGATAAGGGGCAGATGTTCATGCACGTAAAGGCAGCCGAGGCGTACCTGCAGGGCGAGAGCGACCCGCCGGTGAACCTCAAATTCGTGGTCGAGGGCGAAGAGGAAACCGGCTCGATGGCGGTCGGCCCATTCATTGAGGAGAACGCTGAGCGACTGGAGGCGGACGTAGTGCTTATCTCCGACACCGCCATGCTCTCGGAGGATACGCCCTCGATCGTGTACGGACTGCGGGGACTGGCCTATACGGAGATCACCCTTCAAGGTCCGAACCGCGACCTCCACTCTGGCAACTACGGCGGAGCCGTGGACAATCCCGCCAATGCCCTCAGCCGCCTGATTGCCGGTCTTCACGACGAGGACCACCGCATCGACATCCCTGGTTTCTACGACGACGTACGTGACCTAACCGAAGAGGAACGCGCCACCTACGCCGACCTTCCGTTCGACGAAGAGGCGTGGATGGATACCATTGGCGTCGACGCCGTTCGCACTGAGGGCGGTTACACAACGCTCGAATGCCTTTCGGCGCGCCCGACTCTCGACGTGAACGGCATTTGGGGCGGCTATACGGGCGAGGGGGCCAAGACTGTGCTCCCCTCCGAAGCTCACGCAAAAATTTCGATGCGCCTCGTGCCCGACCAGGAGGTCGAGGACATCTACGACAAGCTGGAGGCCCACCTAGAGGACGTGGTCCCGGACACGATGAGCCTCACCTTCCGGCGCCTGCACGGAGGCGATCCGGTACTCGTCGACCCAACGGCCCCGCCCATGCAGTCCGCCAAAGCGGCGATGGGCGAGGTGCTGGGCACTGAGCCGGTCTTCGTGCGCAACGGCGGCACAATTCCCGTGGTGGCCGACTTTCAGGACACCCTGGGCCTGGACAGTGTGCTCATGGGCTTTGGCCTCGACTCCGATGCCATCCACTCCCCGAACGAACACTTCGGCGTCGATCGCTTTCAGAAAGGGATTCAGTCCATCGTCCGCTTCCATCAGCACTACGCCGATTCTGCCCAGCAACGCTAACCAACAACGGACATTGCTTCCGCGGTCTGCCTGAACGGCGCCGTTGGTGGTCCATCGGCGCCCCAGGGTCGCCCGCACGGTGTAGTCGTTCCAGTGTGCCTTAATTGACCGGCTCGTCCGAGATGTCCATCAGGTCCTCGGGCACGGTCTCGGGCACCGTCCATCGGTAGACGGTTTCCCAGCCCGTATTGCCCTTCCCAGCATCCACGGTCCGTTCCGGGTCCCACTCTCCCATCCGAAAATCGTGGGAGACGATACGATCTCCCGGATCGAGCTCCCTCAGGAGCTTCGGGCGGAGCTTGATGTTGATTTCTGGCCAGAGGTAGAGCGTGACGACGGTCGCGTCGCTAAGATCGACGTTAAAGAAATCCTTCTGCCGAAACTCGACCTTGTCGGCCACGCCGGCTGCCTTTGCCTTTTGCCGTGCCTTCGCCACCAGAGCAGAATCAATTTCGATTCCCACGCCTCGGGCCCCGAACTCCTTGGCGGCCATAATCGGAATACGACCGTCTCCACTGCCTAGGTCGTAGACGACGTCGTCGGCCGTCACATCTGCCGTCTCCAACATCTTTCGCACGACCGACTTGACGGTTGGCACGTACGGGACATCTTTTTCCCCATTGTCACTGGTAGCACTCTCTGCCGGCGGCACCGACTGCACGGTCGTGTCCGGTTGCTGCGCAGCAGTCCCGAGCGGCATCGCAGCAACCAGGAGCAGGAACGCTCCGACAATGGAAACGGCACGGCGAAACGCGGTCGTCATGTCACGAAAGGATCTATAAGAAAGCAGGCGTAACGTGCTCTTCCCAGCCCGACTACCTAACACAAGAAGGGAATGATGGATTCCTGTGGGCTGATCCCGCATCTGTTTCCAGGATGAACTGCATCAGTCCGCCGTCGGTCTCTTGTGAGGCGATGTAATCCCATCTCCGAAGGATCATGCCCCCTAAAGCGCCAATCAAAACGAAAGCCCGCCACGAGGCGCGCCTCGTACCCCTTTCGTTCCGACACTCTTCCAGCAAAGTGCATACCCATCCTCGGCATCTGGTATAAGAATGTCTGGAGGAATGGAACGGCCTCTCCCCTCTCGCCCGCCGCCTGCTCCCAGATGGAGCATACAGAATTCGCATGAGTCCTGCGCTTGCAACGACGCCGGTGCTCCGTCCCATGTCCGGAAACTGGAGTCGAGAGATGAGTACATGTTCTCCTCACGTTCCACTTCTGCTTCTTGCTCGTCCCTATGCCCCAGGTTACCGACGCTCGTGGAACCACGATCCGCCTGCCTGCCCCCCCGCGTCGCATCGTCTCGCTCGTGCCGAGCCAGACGGAATTGCTCTCCCACCTTGGCCTTGACGAGACGGTCGTCGGCATTACCCGGTTCTGCGAGCGCCCCTCCCACTGGCAGTCGGAAAAACCAATCGTGGGCGGCACAAAGGAGGTCGATCTGGATCAGGTCCGCGACCTAGAGCCCGATCTCGTGCTCGCCAACCACGAGGAGAATACCCGAGAGGATGTCGCGGCCCTTGAGGACATCGCCCCCGTATTCGTGACGGAAGTGCGGACGGTTACCGGTGCCCTCGACATGATCCGAGCGGTCGGCACCCTCACCGCCACAACCGACCAGACGTCGACCCTTGCCGGACGCATTATTTCTCGCTTCAGCAGCCTGCCGGACTTTGCTCCGCTTCGCTCCGCTTATCTCATCTGGCGGGACCCCTACATGACCGTCGGCGGCGACACATTCATCCACGACGTGATGTCGTGGGGCGGATTCGAGAACGTCTACGGCGAACAGCCCCGATACCCCGAGGTCTCCCTCGACTCGCTGGCCGAACGCGACCTGGACGTGCTCCTTTGCTCAAGCGAGCCGTTTCCCTTCCACCAGAAAGACCGGTTCACTGCGGACCTTCGCGACGCGCTGCCGAATGTGACGGTCGAGCTCGTGGACGGACAACCTTTCTCGTGGTACGGTCCCCGTCTGCTCGATACCCCAGCCTACCTGCACGACCTCCGCCAGACGCTGCCAACTCCTCAGCAGGCATAGCCGGACCGGACTCGATACTCCTGCCATGCACGCCTTTGTGTCTCATGCCCTCATCCAACGTCTCGCCGGATGCACGACGCCTGGCGCATCGCTCCATCCTGGTGGATGGCCATATCGACCTCCCCGACCGCCTCCACCACTTCGATGAGGATCCTGCCGACGCCACCATCGGCGGAGACTTCGATTATCCGCGCGCCCAGCAGGGCGGCCTCGACGCTGCCTTTATGGCGCTCTACCTCCCCTCCGCTCTGCAAACGACGCCCGGCGCCGCTCCAAAGCGAGCCGATGCGCTTCTCGACCGCGTTCAACGGATGACCCGGATGCATCCCGACGCGTTTTCCCTTTCCGTCTCTCCCACCAAGGTCCGCGAACTTGCCTCAACTGACACTATTGCCCTTCCAGTTGGAATGGAAAATGGAGCGGGCATCGGAAACGATCTCGACGCCCTCCACCATTTCTACGACCGCGGCGTGCGCTACATCACCCTCACGCACGACGCCCACAACCAGATCGGCGACTCGTCGTACGGCGATGGGGACCCGCGCTGGGGCGGCCTGAGCCCCTTTGGACACGACGTCATCGACGAGATGAATCGTCTCGGCATGATGATCGACGTCTCGCACGTGACCGACCGGACGGCATGGGACGTCCTGGACCACACTGCTGCCCCCATTATCGCCTCCCATTCCGGCTGCCGTCACTTTACGCCCGGATGGGAACGCAACCTGAGTGATGCTCTGATTGAAGCCATTGCCGAAACCGGGGGCATCATCATGATCACGTTCGGATCCCCCTTCCTGCGCGCCCCCTACCGAGAGCAAGACGACCCGATTGAAGATGCGGTAGCATCGTATCTCGACACGAGGGGATGGGCAGACGATTCCAAGGACGCCGTCGAATACGAACAGAAGATGAGGCGATTGCATCCAATTGGCACCGTCTCGGGCGTGGCCGACCACATCGATCACGCCGTGGCGCTTGCCGGGGAAGATCACGTGGGGCTGGGCTCCGACTTCGACGGCGTCTTTGCGTTGCCGAAGAACCTCCAGGATGTGTCTCACTACCCCAATCTCATCGCCGAACTCCTCCGTCGCGACTACTCAGAGGCGACCCTCCGGAAGATTCTCGGCGAAAACCTCCTGCGCGTCTGGTCGGATGTCGATGCCCACACCTGACGCCGCGTACAGAAGAAGAGTCCCCGCACTCTCCTCATCCAGCCTGGAGGGAATCCTTAACCGCCCATACTCACAGCCGCCACACACCAAACGCAGAAATGCTACACGACCTCGTCGTCCTAGAGCTCGCCTCCGTCCTCGCCGGCCCCAGCGTGGGACAGTTCTTCGCTGAGCTCGGCGCCACCGTCCTCAAGGTCGAAAATCCACGAACGAAGGGCGACGTGACGCGCCAGTGGAGCGCCCCAAACGGAGCGAGCACCGGCGAGACCGACGATCGGTCCGCCTACTTCTGCTGCTGCAATCACGGCAAACAGTCCCTTGCTCTGAACCTATCGACTGATGCAGGGCAGAATCTCCTATTTGAGCTTGCAAAGGAGGCAGATATTGTCCTCGCCAGCTACCGTCCCGGCACGGCTCACACACTCGGGGCCGACTACCCCACGCTCTCGGAGGCAAACCCCGATCTCATCTACGGTCACATCACAGGCTACGGGCCGGATCGGGCGCGAGCAGGATACGACGCCGTTATCCAGGCCGAGAGCGGATTCATGCACATGAACGGGCCGTCCGACGGCCCACCGACAAAGCTTCCGGTAGCGCTGATGGACGTGCTGGCGGCCCATCAGCTGAAGGAAGGACTGCTGGTGGCCCTGCTGAAACGCGAACGAGGCGACGACGGGGCCTATGTGCCGGTGTCGCTCTTCCAGTCCGCAGTGAGCGGACTCGTCCACCAGGCCACCAACTGGCTCGTGGCCGGCCACAGCCCAGATCGCATGGGCTCGGCCCACCCCAACATCGCCCCCTACGGCACCCCATATCCCACCGGCGACGGCCCATCACTCGTCCTGGCCGTGGGCACCGATCGCCAGTTCAAAGCCCTGTGCGAGGTCATCGACCGCCCCGACCTCGCCGACGACCCCCGATTTGCCTCAAATGCTCAGCGTGTGGAGCACCGCGACGTCCTCGACCGCGAGCTGGAAGATCGGTTCTCCCACTTCGACACCGATGAGCTTCTCGGGGCCCTCCACGCCCGCAACGTCCCGGCCGGGATTGTCCGCGACGTGCCCACCGTCTTCGAACAATCGACGGCGAAAACGATGGTGCTTCGTCCAGAGGACAGTCCCGCAGGCCTGCGCCAAACCGCTTTTCCGCACCCAGACGGTGCGTTTCCTGCTCTCTCCCCACCCCCACACTACGCCGAACACACGACCCAAATTCTTCGGGACCATCTAGGGTACTCACCCGAGCAGATCCGATCACTGCATACCGACGGTGTGATCCCCGGAACGTAGCGAACAACGCCCTCGGCCCTGCCCGCCCCGGACCGGCTACTCGTCCCGCTCCCAGTTCTTCGTGCGATCAAAGATATAGGTTGCGAGTTGGTCGATGGCCACGCGGTCCTGCTCCATCGTGTCGCGGTCGCGGACGGTGACCTGCTGGTCGTCGAGCGTGTCGAAGTCGACCGTGATGCAGAACGGCGTGCCCGCCTCGTCCTGCCGCCGATAGCGCTTGCCCATCGAGCCCCTGTCGTCGTAGAGAACGTTGAAGTGCTGATTGAGGTCGTCCTCGATGTCGCGCGCAATGTCGGGCAGGCCCTCCTTGTCCATGAGTGGGAAAATGGCCGCGCGGACGGGGGCCACCTTCGGGTGGAACTGAAGCACCGAACGCGTGTCGCCCTTTACCTCCTCCTCGTAGTAGGCGTCGCAGAGAAGCATAAAGAGCGTGCGGTCGAGGCCCGTCGACGTCTCCACCACGTACGGCGTGTAGCGCTCCTCCTCCCACGGGTCGTAATACGACATCTTCTTGCCCGAGTACTCCTCGTGTCGGCTCAGATCGTAGTCGGTCCGCGAGTGGATGCCCTCCAGCTCCTTCCACCCGATGGGAAAGTCGTACTGAATGTCGACCGCCGCGTTGGCGTAGTGTGAAAGCTGCTCGTGCTCGTGGAAGCGGAGGTTCGACGGATCGATGCCGAGATTCTGGTGCCACTCCATCCGGCGTTCCTTCCACTTCTCGAACCACTCGAGCTCATTGCCCGGCTTCACGAAGTACTGCATCTCCATCTGCTCGAACTCCCGCATGCGGAAGACGAACTGCCGGGCCACAATCTCATTCCGGAAGGCCTTGCCAATCTGGGCGATGCCGAACGGCACGTGCTGGCGTGCCGGCTCGCGGGCATTGTGGAAGTTCACGAAAATGCCCTGTGCCGTCTCGGGCCGGAGAAATACCTTCTGCCCATCTACCGGCCCCATCTGCGTCTCAAACATGAGATTGAATTGCCGCACGTCCGTCCAGTCGAACGCGCCGGACTCCGGAGCGGGAATCTCCTCGTCCATGATGATGTCGTGCAGCTTATCCGTCATCTCGTCGCCCGCATTCAGCGCCTCGACGAGCCGGTCGTGCACATCCTCCGCGTACTTTTCCTCTCCATTTGCCTGCAACTCACGAATATAATCCTCGATGAGCTCGTCGGCCCGGTAGCGATTGCCGGACGCCTTATCGTCGATGAGCGGATCGTTAAACGCCTCCGTATGGCCCGACGCATCCCACGTCTTCGGGTGCATCATGATGGCGGCGTCCAGCCCCACGATGTCGTCGTTCTGGTACACCATCGACTGCCACCACTCCTCCTTCACGTTGCGCTTGAGTTCTACCCCCAGCGGGCCGTAATCGTACGTGGCACTCAGGCCGCCGTAAATCTCCGACGACTGCACAATGAAGCCGCGTTGTTTGGAGAGGGAGACAATCGTGTCGAAGAGGTCGTCGCTCATAACGAACTCGGGTCAATCGTGGGAAATGGACTCGAAATCAGGGTGCCCGTACCGGGCAGAGGTTCAAAATCTACCAAGCGCTTCTACTGGATGCAACGGGAGACCCGCAATGTTCACCGAGCATTGGCGAGCCGCGGCGCGTTCTCTGCTCCATTTCTGAGAAACCATGGGGATCCCCCCTGCCACTGGCCTCCTCCATCAATGACCGTCCTCACACCTCATTCAATGTGGGCGCACTGTCAGCATTGAGATCGCGCCAGTGCAGGTCTCCCCTCAACGAGCTCCGGCTTCCCTGTCACTTCCCCCACCCGAGCTGCTTCTCGCGCTTAATGGCGTCGCGGATGTCACGGTGCTGTTCGCAGTCGACGAGGCGCTCCACGTCATGTCGGGCAATATAGCTGTCCGTCTTGCGTTCTCGACGATCCTCCTGCCCCCGACATACGAGGAGAGGGGGCCGTTTCGTTCGGAAGTAAGGATGCAGACGTAGCCGGGCTCGGGACCTCGTAATGGAGGACATCTGGACACGGATGGGATTCCCTCCTAACACGTTTGCGCCCCGGAATGGCGGGGGCCACCACAGTCGGGGATTGTCATGGCGTCGGCCTCCCCTTTTGAAAGAATCCCGTACAGGAATCGAATTGTCCTTGACATGCGACCATCAGCAAGAAGACTGCCGCATGTTCTGAAAACGAAAAACTCCCGACGCAGGCGGAACCCATCCGGCTCAGGGTTCGCTGTATCTCTTCCTATCTGGTGGTTGTTCTCATTGGACGCCCCCAGCTAATGGTACGTCATGGTTGCATGTCGGGTCAACCGCTGGTTTGTGGACTGTATTCAGGCCGCAGAATGCCGTATTCAACACAGCATGCTCAATTCGGCAGCCGGCATCCTCAGCTTGACTGACCATTAGCGTCGTGTTCTACTCTCAGCCCCCTGTGTTTCTGTGCGGTCCATCCCGAATCCCATTCGTGCTCTCGTGGAGGCTCTCGGCCAGGGACTCGCTCGTCTCGGGCTTCTTTCTCGGGCTCGGGCCCGGCAGATCTCAACGCTGGCCTGGCCGCGAATGGTGACGGGCCTGGCCCGCATGTCAAAGGCCACCGCCGACGTGGCAATGGTGGGAACGGCCCTCGGCGCGTCGGCCATCGCAGGGGTCGGGTACGGGGTCCCCTTTTGGACCATGACGTTCATGATCGGCGGTGGCATTGCCGGAGGCACCATCAGCCTCGTCTCGCAGCGCTTTGGAGCCGACCGACACGAACACATCAGTGTGGCGGTGAAGGTGAGTGCGGTACTGGCGATTGCTGCCACCCTCCCGCTCGTGGTGCTGTTCTGGACGATCCCGGAGCCGCTCATTCGCCTCATCGGAACCGGAGACGCCGCCATTGCCTACGGCACGCGCTACCTTCGGGTGGCCAGCCTGGCCATGCCATTTTCGGCCGTCAACCTCGTCTGCAGCCGCGCTCTGATCGGGGCAAATGACGCCCAAACCCCGATGGTGATCCGAGCAGGCGGCGCGGCGGTCAACATCGGAATTAACGCCGTGCTCATCTTCCTTTTCGACATGGGCGTGGTAGGGGCCGCTGTGGGCACGGTGATCGGCAGCGTGGGCGGTACCGCCCTGTTTGCCTGGGGATTGCTGAGGGGACATTTTCCTGGGGTCGGATCCCTTCCCATTCGCGTTGACAAAACCGGGCCCCATTGGCGTACGGCCGACGCCCGGCACCTCCTCCGTATCTCGTCGCCATTGGCCCTCCGCAAAATTGCCCAGAACGGCGGGCAGTTCCCCATGCTCGCCATTGTTGGCCTCATGGGACCGGAGGTGGTGGCGGCCTACGTGGTGGCCCTGCGGATCCGTGCCCTCATGAACACCCCGGGCTGGGGCTTCGGACTCGCCTCCAGCAGCCTTGTGGGACAGGCCCTCGGCGAGCAGGACGAGCCAAAGGCAGATGCATACGCCCACGACACGTTCCGCTTTACTGTTGCGGCCTTTGCTGCTGTTGCCCTGGTCGTCTTCGCGGGCGCCGCTCCTGTGAGTCGTCTTTTTGTGAGTGACGCTGCCACCCTTGCAACCACGACCGCACTGGTACGTGCAGCCTGCATCAGCGTCCTCCTCTGGGGCTTCATGAGTGGCGGGATGGGACCGCTTCGGGCCAGCGGCGACACACGGTGGCCCTTCTACGGGCAAATCGCGGGGCTCTTCGGGTTTGCCCTCCCGGCCGCCTATCTCGGCGCCACGACCGGACTGGGCCTCTGGGGCCTCTATGCCTCCCTTGTCCTCGAAACCGGGGTGCCGGCCGCCGTCATTTACTACCGGTTCCGCTCAAAAGCCTGGATGCGCATCAGCCGCACCCATCGCTCCGCGACCGTCGGCGCCTAATCGGGCTCTCGTGGTTCCGAATTCGGAATGCGGATTCATGCCCACAAGGCGTCTCGTGCACGTACGTCGCACGATCGGAAGACATTACGACAGACGAGCCGCCTTCACGCCCCATGAATGCCCAACAGGCCCTCGCCCTGACCTTATAGATGAGGAGTGTGACCCTGAGTCCCCTGTTTCTTAGGTTGGAGTTTCTGCATTGCTTTCTGCTCGCGACTCTACTGCACTAGTAGCCTCTGCCCACAGATGGACGACGACGTTGAGGTGTTCTACGAGGCCTACGCCGACGAAGAGATGCTGTCGCTCCGCACGGAGGACGGCATCCACATTCAGGTGGCCGCCGATCAACAGGAGACGTTCTATAAGCTGGTCTACGAGATCTTTGGCAATCCGGATACGATTGCCGGCCAGGTCTACCGGGACCTTCAAGAACGAGAAACCAGTTCCGGCATGACGGTCGCCGAGATGATAGAGGCCGGCCGCCGCGCCGCTGAACAAAAAAATTGAGCGCTACTCGCCTTTTCTCTGACCTTCCTTTTCCCCCTATGCCCGACGAGCAACCCAACGAAATCACCTTCGTCTACGAAGAAACCGACGAGGTGCGCACCATCGCCGCCACCGGTGCACACGGCGGTCCCACGCCCGACGGGGCCTCTGTCGTGGCCAATTTGTACGTCGAACGGGCCAGCATCCCCCACCACGTGAGTCATCAAATTGACGAGCGTGGTGAGGTGGACCTCAGCGAAACCAGCCAAGAGGTCGCGCGGGGCGAGGTGACGCGTGAGGTGCAGGCGTCCCTCGTCTTGACGCCGGAGCATGCCATGCAACTGGGCCAATGGCTGCAGGAAAATGCCCAGCAGGCAATGGAACAGCGCCGGCAAACCTACGGATGAGGCACTCGGAACGTAGCCCGGTCCGGTTCTCGTCTGTATCGGCGACGCCCCGTCTAAGACAAGACTCCGGACCCAACCCAATCAGAGCACCATGCCGTTACTACCTCTAGACGGCGATCATGCCAGTACGGACGAGGAGGACGCTCCCGTCACGCTTACCGGCATTGACGTATCCGGAGGCGATCGGGAGCAAATTCTGGAGGCGTTGACCCTCAACCGCCAGTTGCTCCATGAGCCGCAGCCGGACGCAGAGGTAGACGAACAGGCGGTCCGGCAAACGATCGACGATCTTTTAGATCAGTTGAATGCGTCGGAGTAATCCGCAGCGGGCCGACGCCTCCTCTCCTGTTTATGCAGGCGATTGTCTATGACGATTTCGGGGCTCCCCCCGAGCTCCGCACCGTTCCGGATCCCGTTCCATCCCCTACCGGCGTGGTTTTGTCGGTGGAGGCCACCGGCGTGTGCCGCAGCGACTGGCACGGATGGAAAGGGCATGATCCAATCATCGACCCGCCTCACGTGCCGGGACACGAGGTCGCGGGAACCATTGTCCAGGTGGGCGCGGACGTCTCCCACTGGTCGGTTGGAACGCAGGTGACGGTGCCCTTCGTCGGGGGATGTGGCACGTGTGCTCAGTGTCGTGCCGGCGATCCGCAGGTGTGCCCCAACCAGTTCCAGCCTGGCTTTTCGGCTTGGGGATCGTTTGCGGAGTACGTTGCCATCGACTACGCGGACGCCAACCTGGTGCCGCTGCCCGACGCCCTCGACACCGTCACTGCCGCGAGCTTGGGCTGCCGGTTTGCTACCGCCTTCCGTGCCGTCATCGATCAGGGGGAGGTCAACGGGGGCGACTGGGTAGCCGTACACGGCTGCGGAGGCGTTGGCCTATCGGCCGTTATGATCGCCCGCGCGGTGGGCGCACAGGTGATAGCCGTCGACATCTCCGACGATGCGCTCGCCCTGGCCTCTACAGTGGGTGCCGCCAAAACCATCAACGCAGACGCCGTACCCGACGTGGTTTCGGCTCTCCGTGAGCACACCCGTGGCGGCCCCCACGTCTCTCTCGACGCGCTGGGCAGTGCCGAGACTGCCTACAACTCCGTCTCCTGCCTCCGTCCACGCGGTCGGCACGTGCAGGTGGGCCTGCTCGTGGGAACAGACGCCGATACGGCCCTCCCAATGGACCGAGTCGTCGCCGACGAGCTAGACATCCGGGGCACGCACGGCATTCAGGCCCGCCGTTACCCCGCGATCTTCGACATGATCGAGGCGGGAACGCTGACTCCTGGCCAACTCATCCGCCGCACAATTCCCCTCAGAGAAGCTGGAACGGCGCTGGTGGAAATAGACGAGAGCAGCCCCGCCGGCGTGACGGTCGTCCGTCCTTCCCAGAACGTCCCTGCCGATCCGTCCTAACGATTTGAGAAGGCGTCTCCACATCAGCCGAACCGGACGGTCAGTTATATCGCCTGGATTTCCTCTTCGAGAAGCTGCTTCTCGTAGAGATCCGCATAGAGCCCGTCCTCGTCCACCAACACGTCGTGAGTGCCCCGTTGCACAATCTCGCCATGCTCCATCACCAGAATGAGGTCGGCATCCTGCACGGCGCTGAGACGATGGGTCACGATGACGAGCGTGTGGCTGCCCTGGCGCTCTCGGAGCGATCGGAGAATGTTGCGCTCCGTGGCCGTGTCCACTGCCGAGAGGGCGTCATCAAAAATCAAGATGCGCGGATCGCGGATGAGGGCGCGCGCGATGGAGGTGCGTTGCTTCTGCCCGCCGGAGAGGGTGATGCCGCGCTCTCCCACGTAGGTATCGAATCCGTCCGGGAAGTCCTCCACGTTCTCCAACAAATCGGCCTCGTCGGCCGCCGCCCGTACCGCCTCCCGTTCGGCCTCTAGATCCCCAAAGGCAATGTTGTTGGCCACCGTGTCGCTGAAGAGAAAGACGTCCTGCGGCACATAGCCAATGTGCTGGCGCAGCGTGTCGAGCGGGACGGTCGCGGCGTCATGCCCGTCGATCAGAACCCGGCCCCGATCCGGATCCAGCAAACGGGGAATCATGCGCACCAGCGTACTCTTGCCGGAGCCCGTCCGGCCCACAATGGCGAGGGTCTGGTCGGCAGGCAAGTCAAAACTCACGCCTCGGAGCGCCGCTTCTTCCTCGCCCTCGTACTGATACCACACGTCCTTAAACGTGATGCGCCCCTCGATCGACTGAATGGCCGGAACGGTCTGCGGCCCATCGTCAATGTCCGGCTCCGTGTCCATGATCTTCTGTAGCCGGATCACGGAGGCGGAGGCGCGCTGAATCATGGTAATGACGAACCCGAGCGACGCGACCGGCCACGTCATCATATTGATGTAGATAATGTACTCGGCAATATTTCCGATCGTGATAACGCCCTCGGCCACGAGCCGTCCGCCCATCCACACGACAATAATCGTGGAGATGCCCACGAGCAGTAGGAACGAGGGGCGCCAGGCCGACTCCACGAGGGCAAGGTCGAGGTTTCGCCACTTGTACTGCTCACTCTCCTCTTCAAAGGCCTCGGCTTCGGCCTCCTCCCGCGTGTACGCTTTCAGTACCCGGATGCCGGAGAGTGCCTCCTGCACCCGGCTCGTGAGCCTCGAGTACTGCTCCTGCAACTTTTCGCTGCGGTGATGCACCATCTGGGCCATAAAGAAGACCGATATGGCCAACAGCGGCATTGGAAGCAGTGCATAGAGCGTCAGTGTGGGCGAGATGAAAAACATCGCCGACATGGCCACCAGAACCATCACCAGCGAGCGGGTGACGTACATGATGGCGGGCCCGATGTAGCGTCGCACCTTCTCGATGTCGTCGGTGGCACGGGTGATGACGTCGCCTGTCGAGTACTCGTGGTAGAACGTCGCCGAAAGCTGCTGCAGGTGGTCGTACAGCGCGTTGCGGAGATCGTACTCGATGTGCCGGGAGGCGACGACCACGGTCTGACGCATCAGAAACATAAACAATCCACTCGTCGCCGAGAGCCCGATGATGCCCCCAGCAAACAACAGGAGGGCGATAAAGAAGAAGGCATAGAGCTCGGCCTGGGCAGGCGTGCCGTCGTACAGCGCAAACAGCCGCACAAACCGCGGAATGCTGTCGACGGCCTGCCGGACCACCATCGGAACGGTGATCTGAAAGGCAGCCGAGATCATCGTGAACAGCAATCCCGGAATGAAGAGATACTTGTACCGCCAGAAAAAGTGATTGAGACGAGCAAGGGGACCCATGCGGTACGAAACGGTTCGAGATCGAAGAATGAATGTGGTCGCAGAACCAGACCTCAGCAGTGGACGTCCAGTCCCTGATGCTAACAGTTGTCTTTTTCCGTGACCGTAGAGGAAACGGAGACAATGGAAGGGCTGATCCGAACCGGGCCTTGCGCAATGCAACGCATCCATTATCCATCGGCTCCGTCGGGCCCGACGCGTCGAACGAACGAGCGGGGCCTTACGGCAGCGGCGCGGACTCTTCTTCGACGCGTGCAGAGGCCTCCGCGTACACGTCGAGGGCCGCATCGCGTCCCTCCCGCTCTTCCATCACCCGAACAGCCTCCACGTACTGCGTCGCGACTCGTCGCGCCATCGCCATTACGATCTCGGTACCGGCCTGCGGATTTCGACGCACCACGTTCTTGAGGTCGGGGCGAAAGAAGCCGAGCACGCGGGCCTCGGTGATCGTTTCGGCCGTTTCAAGCCGCCGAACGTCCCCAAGCAGCGAAAGCTCGCCAAACATTTCGTGGGCCTCCAGTTCCCGAAGCGTCTGGGGCCGTTCGGGGTCGGCGTCGCTCACGAGCCGTATTCGCCCGGATTCGACGATGTAAAGGCCAAGTCCGGGATCCCCCTCGTAGTAGAGCGACTCTCCCCGGCGGTAAGTTCGGCGGTGGGTAGCCGCTGCCATGGCGTGTAGGGCCCCCGACGACAGGTGTCCGAGCACCGGAACGCCCCGTAGAATATTTGCGATCTCGCGGGTGTGGGGATCAAGCTGTCGCCTGAACACGCGGCGGTACAATCGCCCCATGGCCCGGAAGAAACGGCGAACGATAGACATAGGGAAAAGTCTGAGCCAACTGAGAACGGAATCAGGCGTCGGGACGAGGCGCCCCCCAACGCGGGCGACTTCAGAAGGCCTGTCCAATGCCAAAGTGGAGCAGCGGCTCCTGAACGTTGTCGGAGAAAATGTCGTCGTTTTCGGGAGAAGGATCGTGCAGGCGATAGGCAAGGTCAAAACGAACGATGAGATATTCCCACTCAATTCGAATCCCGAGCCCTCCCCCCACGCCCACTTCTCCCAGATCTTCCACTCCATCGAACCGCCCGCTCTGCGGAGGCGGGACCGACGGCGGAGACGAAGCCGATGTCTCTAACCCATTCTCGGGCATAGTGGTCTCCTCGAACCCTTGATTCCGAGGCCCGAACCACACATTTCCTACGTCGAGAAAGGTAGCCCCCACCCAGCTAGCAGCCAAGAGCTTTTGAATGAGGGTGGTCCGCACCTCCACACTCGACTCCAATTTCAGGTCGCCCCCCAGGAAGTCGATCCGTTGCCCGGCCCCGCCCGGCCCCAATTGGCGGAGACGCCATCCCCGCACGCTGTTCCCCCCTCCACTAAAGAACCGACGATCAAAAGGGACGAGCGTTGGTCCGCCGGTGGGTTGGGCAATCCCCCCAAAGACCTTCATAGCAAGCGTCGATCCCGCCCCGAGGGCGATGTACCGACGAAGGTCAACTGTGCCTCGAACATACGGCCGGTACCGCAACCGACCACTGAGTCCCCCTCCCGATCGGCCGGTCACCCCCGGGACGGAATACTCCAAGGTCCCGGGAGAAAACACAAACTGGTCGAAGAGGTACGGAAGCGTATTCCCGACCTCACCCGACAACTCGTAAATGTGCCCCCGTCGTCGCCGCAATGGATTGGCTGTGGCCGAGCGAAATGTGTAGCGAAACGCCGTGTTAATCTGGGGCTGCGTATAATCCTCCAGAATCTGCGCCCGCTGCACCGGATCTCGAATTCGTACGAAGAGGGTGTCGAGAAACCGGTTCTGGAATCCGGAGAGCGTATCCGGATTGCTGACGCTTAAGTCGAACACGTCTACCAAGGACGACCGGGTGGGCGTATGGTCCATCTCCAACCGAAACCGGGCACTGTTTCGACTCCGAATGCGGAGTCGAAGGTCGTTGCGCCGAGCCGTAAGTGCCGACACCGAGAGCTGAGTCCGAGAATTCGTCAGGTCGAACACACGTTCGAAGCCCCCAAATGGCCACACGAGATACGGAAGCGTCAGCGACACCGTCCCCTCAAGCTGTCGAGACGTGATCAGCGAAAAGCTCCGATTCGTCGCCACCGATCCGGAGGTGCGTATGCGAAACGTTTCCCCCCCTCCAAACGCATTCACATTCTCGTACACCCCGCTCAGCCCCACGCCGAGCTCACTGGTCCCGAGCCCTCCCCCGGATCCCCGCTGCAACCCGAACGTCTCCATTCGCAGGCGGTGTCGCTGACGCGTCTGCCCCTCAATGCGCAACGGCAAGTAGCGAGTCGAATCGACAAGAACCGCATCTTCGAACTGGGGAGAGAGGCTCGTGAGCGTAAAAATGCCCGTCCCCTCAAGTCGTCGCTTCGTCGCCAGCACCTGGGAGCGATCGTAGGTGGCCCCAGGGACAAACTGGAGGGAGCGTCGCAGCAGTCCCGTTCCGAGTTGGGTTTCATCCCCGATCATGCTCGTCACCAGCGGCTGATATTCACTCAAGGACGCGCTTCCCACGTCAATCGTGTCCCGACGAGCATCGGCCTGCTCCGGACCCTGAATTTGAAATCGGACGTCCCCGAAGCGGTACTGGGGACCGGTATTCACGCGAAACGTCACGTCGAGGGAGTCCGACGAGGTTCGGTGAGAATAGACGATGGCCCGTATGGAGTCCCGACTGACGGCCGCGTAGCCCGCATCCTGGAGGAAGGACAGCATCCGACGGCGCTCCTCCAGAAGCAGGGGCTTCTGAAACCGCAGATCGCCGACGCGAAACGACAGCGGCGTGTCGGGATCGCCTTTCGCAGCGTCGAGAACCGTTCCCCGAACCAGTTGGCGCTTCTGGGCAAGTGACAACTCGGACAGGCCCTCGTACTGCACCCGACGGAGATACGTGGGCGGACCCGGCTTGACGTGAAAGACAACTGCAACCCGATCTGCCGGCGTTTTCGGCTGCACCTCGGCCGTGACGGTGGCCTCTCGAAACCCCTGCTGCTCATAGAAGAGGCTCAGTCGCTCCACATCCCCCGCAACGGTCGTCGAATCCAGATAGGCAGGCGGTTCTCCTCCCGACCGCAGTGCGTTCCCCAGACGCCCCCACATCCAGTCGGCATCTCCCAACTGGTACACCCACCGCCACCAGGTAAATCCTGGAATGCCAAGAATGCGACGGTTCCGACGCGTGCGGATATGACGCTTCAGAACGCTCTTGGAGAAGTGGCGATTGCCTCGGATATTTACGTCCTGGACGACGGAGCGGACGGTATCCTGAGAGATCGCGAGGCTTGAGATGCTCCCCTGGCCCGCGGACCGGACGTCTCCCATCGCCACGAGATTTCCCCCGAGGCTGAGAAGAAAACAGACAATGCCCGCGACTGCGGGCCCCCAACCGATACGAACCACAAAACTCAACACAGACCGCAAGGTGCGTCCCCCCACTGCTTCATCGTACAGAACTCCCCAACAATCGGCGGATGCACAATCGAAGATAAACCAAGTTGGCAACTCACATCAGGAAAGACTCTGCATTCTTTCCGGACTAACAGTCGACTGGTGCCGAAGATCCCGCCCCCTACGGCCTCAGAACGCCATTATCGCGACGTTCCAGGCCCATTCGGAACCGTCTCTTCTCCCTGCGCCCTCGATGCCATCTTGGACTGATACTCCTTGGTCCGCTGCTCAAGTTCGTGATATTCCTCCGGCGTCATGTCCGGTACAAAAAATCGCATCGGGTCCAGGGTCTGCCCGGACTGGTTATGCACTTCGTAGTGCAGGTGGGGCCCGGTCGATCGTCCCGTATTTCCGCTGTATCCGATGGTGTCTCCACGCTCCACTTCGACCCCACGCCGGATGTCATCGGGAATCTCGGAAAGATGCGCGTAGCGGGTAAAGTATCCCGCCGCCGGGTGACTAATTTCGACGAAGTTCCCGTAGGCAGGACTCCGCGTGGCCCGTCGCACCTCCCCATCTCCAGCCGCCATGACCGGCGTGCCGCGACGCAGGAGAAAGTCGACGCCAGCATGCATCTTGCGTACCTTCAACACCGGATGCTGGCGCATGCCATAGCCGGAGACGATGGGTCCATTTGCAGGGCGAATGGCCGGCAGTTGCACCATTCGCTGTCGCCGGTTCTTCGCAACCTCGGAGAGCTCCTGATAGCTGGCCCCCTGAAGACTCATCTGGCGTTCCAGCTTATCGAGCTTCTGAGCCGTATTCTTCAGGAGCGCCGACGCATCTTTCCCCATCTCATCAAACTCTTTGTAGGGATCCGATCCGCCGACCCCGACCTGCCGGATATCCTCCGAGATGGGCTCGATCTGAAAGAGCCGCCGGTAGAGCCGCTCGTCGCGCTCCGCCAGCGTATCGAGCTGGGACGAAAGAGTGCTCATTCGCCCGCTCACCTGATCCAACTGGCGTTCCAGCGCCTGATTCTCAATCTTCAAGGACTGCTCTTCCGGGGTAGTCACCCAGTACACGTCCAACGCCCACACGGCCAAGCCCGTCATGATGAGCGCCAGGCCAAAAATGCGTCCGTAGTGGGCGACGTGATCTTTCCACGACCGTTCGACCTCTACGAAGGAGCAACTCTCTGGATCGTAATAGTACTTCTGATCCTGATTCATTCCGGTCAGGAGCCTTTCGTATTTGGTGGGACACTAATTACAGGAGGCACTCTTTGTATCCAGTGCGGCGCCACGCAACCGGCTCCAGGGTGCGCCAACACTACTTCTTTTTTCCTTCTTCCATTACAACATCCTCGTACGGAAAAGCCCGAGCTTTTGCCCTCTGAGGCTCGTGTACGACACGGCGCAATATAGTGCCGAGTCGCAGGCATTTCAACCGTTTCCGTGCGACTCTGGGGTGTAGATGGCGTATTTTCCACAAAACGTGTCTGTTCTGCTTCATTTCACCCCATTTGCGCCTAATCTTTCACAATCGTCATACCAGATTATGGGTCCTCTCGCGCCGATTTCGCCCATCCTCTGTGCCGTCAGGATAACTTCATGACAGCCACGTCCCTCCAGTCCGTTCTTTCCTCTCCTGCTACGGGAAGTTGCCGCTGACGGTCCACGGACCCACTGGCCCCAACCAGAAGCAACTACTCGTAGTCCTGTTCAAAATACTCAATCCCTCGACGCGGCGTGGGCGCCCCTTCCTGTTGAATGCGCTGTCGCAACCGCTCGGTAAAGACCTCTGCTGGATCGTAGCCGTAGTGGCGGAGAAGGTAGTTCATCGCAATCACCTCGCAGATCACGGTAATGTTCTTCCCCGGCGTGATGGGCACCTGCACCATTGGCAAGTCCACCCCCAGAATGTCGTGGGTATCCTCCACCATGTTGATCCGCGTGTACTCCTCATCCGAGTCCCAAAGTTGCATGTTGACCACGACCTCAATGCGCTTCTGAAACCGGATTGCCCGAATGCCAAACATGGACCGTATGTCTACGAGGCCGAGGCCGCGTACCTCCATAAAGTGCTGTACGAGTTCAGTCCCCGCCCCCATCAGAATCGACTCTTCTCGTTTTGTGGCAATCACCACGTCGTCGGCAACGAGGCGATGCCCCCGCTCTACCAAATCAAGCGCTACTTCGCTCTTGCCGATGCCAGACTTGCCGATGAGTAGGAGCCCAATCCCATAGACATCCACCAGGGATCCGTGAACGGCCCGCTGTGGGGCAAACTGATCGGACAGGAAGCCGCGAAGGAGCGACATGAACCGGACCGTGGGAACCGGCGACCGGTACACCGGAATTCCTTCGTTCGTGGCCATGGCCACCAGCGCCTCGTCGAGTTCGTTCCCATCCGTTACGATAACGCACGGCACAGGAAACTGTACAAGATTATTGAATGCCTCCCGTCGCTCCGGTGAATCGAGGTGGTCAAGATACTGGTTTTCGGTATTGCCCAATATCTGGATGCGCTGGTGTGTAAAGAGGTCTACGTACCCAGCGAGGGCGAGGCCCGGACGATGGAGATTGCTCTCCGTTACTTCCCGCCGATCGGGGTTCACTTCCGAATTCACCAGGTCGATCTCTACGCCTACGGTTTCCCGCATCTGGCGAATCATGAACGCCACGGAAATCGACTCTTGCTGAAAGCTCTGAGGCCGTCGCATAAGGAATCCGGACAATGATAATAGATTTTACAGCGCTCCGGGGCACCCGGGCCCAGGCGTCTCTGATGGAGGATCCCCCGACGCGTCTACGGAACTTCGACCGTATTCAAGATGCGCTCGACTATATCTACCGGGGTCACTTGTTCCGCCTCCGCCTCGTAGGTAATTACGATGCGGTGCTGGAGCACGTCCATCGCTACGGCCCGCACGTCCTCCGGGGTTACGTAGGCGCGGTGCTGCAGGAAGGCATGGGCACGGGCGGCCAGGTTGAGGTTGATGCTCGCCCGCGGCGACGCCCCGTACTCAACGAGGGGCCCCAGGTCATCCAGTCCTTTCGTCTCCGGCTCCCGTGACGTCAGCACGAGATCCACAATGTACTGCTCGACCCGCTCGTCCACGTAGAGGTCGTTAATCACGTCCCGCGCCCGCAGGATTTGTTCCGGGGTCGCCACAGAGCGGACACTTGGGCGCTCGCTCGTTCGGGCCATCCGGCGCATGATCTCCAACTCTTCGTCCCGTGTCGGATAATCAACCCCGATCTTAAGCATAAACCGGTCCACCTGCGCCTCCGGCAACGGATAGGTGCCCTCCTGCTCGATCGGGTTCTGGGTCGCAAGCACGAGAAACGGATCATCGAGGGGAAACGTCCGCTCCCCGATCGTCACCTGCCGTTCCTGCATGCTCTCCAGAAGGGCACTCTGCACCTTCGCCGGCGAACGGTTGATTTCGTCGGCCAGGATGATGTTGGTGAAAATCGGCCCCTTCTTAATTGAAAATGTCCCTTTCTTCTGGTTGTAAACGAGCGTCCCGAGCAGATCGGCGGGAAGCAGGTCCGGCGTAAACTGGATGCGCTGAAAATCCGTCCCGATGGCCTTCGACAAGGCACTGACGGTGAGCGTCTTGGCCAGCCCCGGCACGCCTTCCAGTAGCACATGGCCGTCCGCCAGCAACCCGATGAGCAGGCGCTCGATCATGTACTGCTGCCCCACCACCACGCGGCCGATCTCATTCAGCAGGTCGTCTACGAAGGCGCTCTCCGTAGCAATCCGGTCTTTGACATCCGATAAGTCCTGTTCGGGCATAGGACAATGGAGAAAACGGGTCGAAGGCAATCACGTATCCGACGCCTGTAACGGACGAAGTCCCCAGTGGTTGAGGACAACTGTTCGTTTCCTGCTCCGTCGTCCTCAGATCAAAAGGTGGCGCTCAGCTTGGCGCGGACGGTGTGAATGGTTGGGGCATTGGCGGGCGCGCGACCATCGTAGCTCACCGATGCTCGGAGGTTGTCGGTAATCACGTACCGGCCCTGGAGTCCCCAAAGCATCGAGGTGCCTGCCCCCCGCCCATCCGTGAGCTGGAATTGTGCGAGCCCCACGGCGTCTCCAGTCAACTCCACACTGGCGACCTCATAGGTCCCCGTGAGGCGCAGGCGTCCAGCGCGACTCCATTCGATCTCCAACGGCACCTTGAGTACACGCGCCCGCCGGCCCTGTCGCCGATCTCGCTTTTGGGCGTAGGACCCCGCCAGCGAGAGCGTAACCGCCCGGGCAGGCTGGTACGAAAGACCCGGGCGAGCTTCAAGCGTCCGGATGTCGAAGCTTCGCGACTCCGCGAACGCCTCGCTGCGTGTGCGGTCCACTTCATGACGACCTCGCAGCCGCACGGCCCATCGATCCGCCGGCCGCAGGCGTCCCTCGGCCTCCCACTGGTTGAGAAAAGAACTCTCTGCCCCAGCCGCCCGATCATTCAGACCTCGAACCTGTCGCCAGGCCCCCTCCAATCCATAGGCGCGGCGCTGACGAAAGAGCTCGACCTCCTGCTCCAACCGGAGCTCTCCACTCAGGGTGGTCTCCGGCTGTCGGAAACGACGAAGGTTGAGCGCATAAATCTGCGTCACGTCTTCCGTCCGGCTTTTTTCCTGCACCTCTACGGTGGTGCGCGTCGACACCTGTGAGACTGCCCGTTTCCACCACACCTCCGGGTCGTCCCAAATCCGGGCAGGCTGTAGTGAAAGACGCGTCCGCGCCTGCAAGTCGATCACCGACTCTAGTGAATCCGACGGCACAAACCGCTGGACGTAGGTCCCCTCATTCGGCGTCGTTTCCGGCACAAACTCATCAATCTGCTGCACGCCATCCTCGTTGGCATCGCGCCACACATACTGGCCCAGATTGGGACCGGTGCGGATATAGGTCTCCCGAAGTACGGGCGTGCGCTTGGTGAGGGCATCGTAGAAGGTTTTCACCAGGATTGCCCGATCGAGGGGGCGCGCCTGCCCCTCAAGGCGGAGGAGCAACGATTCGGTGTCCTCACGCTGCCGGTTCCGGCGAAAATAGTCCGTCACCCGTCGGACCCGATATCCCCCGCGCACCGTCCCCCGGTATGGCGCCTCAGGGTCGTAGGTCGTCTCCGACTCCACTGTCCACCCCTGCGACGCATCGCGGAACCGCCCTGCCCCCGCCCGTCGCTCCGTCTGGTATTCCACACTGCCGGTGGTCGTGAGGGCACCGGCTCGGTACGACAATCCGGGCCGCACCTCTAGAATCGAAAAGGCGTCTTGGGTGAGACTATCGGTTCCGAGCGTCCGCTGTCGGCGTTGTTCACGTTCGAGGCTCACGCGGGGTTCGAACGCGTCATCGAAAAGCGGCTGCCGAATGGTGGCCCGCTGCCGAAGCCAGCTTCCCTCCGTCTCCCCGGCCCGACTCGTGCTTTGAACGTACTCGGAACGAAGAGCCACCCGGGGCCAGCCCGGCCTCTGCAGGGCGAACTCCTCTCGATGCCGCCACGCCTCGAATGCCGACCCGATGGTAAGCCGCCCCCCACCAGCTTCGATCGAGGATTCCCCCACCGCCAGTTGCACCATCCCTTCGTCCCGCGTCTCATCAGCCACGCCCCGGAGGCCCGCCGGCAATCCAGATCCACGACGCGAAAGATTCCATCGGCGCCCGTACTCCACCGACCGCGTCTGGTTGAAGGTCTCAAAGTACCGCCCCCGGACCTCCCGACGCACCTGTCCCGAAAGGCGGGCCTCCGGAATCGATCCAAGATCAAGTGTCACCTCCTCAAACCGGGCGCCCGTCACATACGATTGATCACGATCGTCCTTCGCATCAAGCGACGAGAAGCGGTTCTGGTCGTTGAGCGACTGGGCCCACTCCCCAAATATCTCAAGTCCTGGAACGGGTTCAATCGAGCCCGTCAGGTCGACGAGGCGTTGCCGAGTGGGGGCCGGAAGCGGCTGAACCGGCTCATACGCCCCCCGTCCTGGTCCTCGATACTCGTAAACCACGCCGTTCACCTCCCGTCCGCCGCGTTCGTATCGTCCTTCCCCGGCCCCAACCCGCGTGAAGCGTACCCGAAAGACCGGCGTGCCTTCGGGGGGAGGCTTTTCGATTGCCACGAACGCCGTATCCTGCTCGCCGGCGGGCGTCATGACTTCCTCGCGTCGGTACTGTACGAAAGGGGACTCTGGGTCGAACGGAACCCGTTCCGCTCCACTCCGGACGGCCTGCTCGTCTCCGGCCCGGACGAGCCGAAGGGAATCCGCTCGGGAAAGGTCAAACGCCGTCTGGAAGTCCTGTCCATCCGCCTTGCGAAGCACGCTGGCGCCTACAGAGATGCGGGACTCGCCATTTTCGTCTCGCCAGGCCCCTGCCTCGGCCTGAGCCCCGAGCAGCGTCCGCGTAAACTGGGTCGTCGAGTACTGAAACTCGACCGTAATGCGCCGATCGTCGGTGATCAGGCGGTTCGAGGTGAACGTGATCTCGCCCTGCGTGTAGTCAATTACATAATCGTTCGAACGCCCTCGCTCCAGCCGTTCCCCGTCGAGATACACGCGCTCCGACCCAGCGATGACGATAATGTAGTCTTCTCCGTTGCGCCCTCGCAGACGATACGGCCCCTGAACCCCATCGGTCGGTTCAATATCCTGCGTGCGATACTGGCCCCGGCTCACTGCCCCCATCATCGTTGCAGTTCCCTTCGTCAGGCCGACGTCGCCGCCAAGGCCTTCACTCTCCAAGGTCACCCCCTGCACCTTCTGGCTGAACTGCCCGAACGTCCCGGCCCCAAGGTCCACGTCGATGTCCCCAAGACGGGCGTCGCCGTGTGGCGTCTGAATGCCGAGAAACACGCGGTCGAAATCGCGCAGGCGCTGGGTGCTGCCCCCGGGCTGAATAGGCGTACTCTCGTCGGTCAATAGGGCCCGAATGTGTACGCCCTCAGCCACTTCCCCCTCTAACTGCATCCGCATGCCCGATTCGATGTTGGCGTCCCGATTCGTTCCACTCACGATGCCGCGCGAGATGGAACCGCTCCGCTGAATGTCCACGCCCGCAAACGGCGAAAATCCGCTATGAGCGACGGAGTCCTCTTCGACGACGGCCACCGTCCCCGCCTCCGTCGCCGAAGAGTCCGGAGCCCGGCGGCGATAGACAGGCTCAAACGTAAAGGGAAGCGTCCGGTAGGCGGCGAAGAGCGTATCGCGGGCCCCAATCAGGTCGTCCCGATGAATCCAGAGCCGCCCCTGGTCGGCATCGAGACGATATTCGGTGGTGTCGAGGCGGGTGGGCCCCACCCAAATCGTCTCGGTGCCGGGGACGATGAAGGGCCGAAGCGTGTACGGCTGCGGCTGGAAGGTATCGATCGTGTCCCGATGTACGCCCACGTCGTCAAGCACGAGCGTCGAGTCCTGCGCCATAACGGCTCCGTGAATCAGCAGTCCTCCCAGGAGACCCAACGCTCCAATGCGGGCAAAAAGCAAACCGAGGCGCACGGGCGAGCAACGGAAATGACGAAGGGGGAGGTCTGCAAGCAGAGCCTCTGTGACCCCACATCAACATCGACCGCCCCCACAGGCGTTCCGCCCTCCCGGCCTCACCGGTGCGGAAGGCGAGACATCTCCTTCGACGTGAGCAAAAACAGATCCTCGCCCTGACGGGCCACATCCACGAGCGGGGCCTCCAGAGAGATGGGATGCTCGGTGGTCGATTCGGTCTCCGGATCCCAAATCATCACCCGGTCGGGACACACGATCCAGAGCCGCTCTCGATGCACCGATACTGCCCGAATACCCGGCAGAGAGGGCGTAGCCACCCGTTCGACGAAGGTGCCGAAGAGATCGTATGCGAGCACGGCCTCCTGCTCGGCGTCAGCAACGTAGAGCCGCCGAGCGCCGTCGAGGGCGAGCGCCACCGGCTCTTGCAGCCCACCTCCGCCCATGCCACTCCCAATAATTCGCTCGGCCCGGCGCTGAGCATCGAATTTCACGACCACCCCCTCTCGCCCATCGATCACGAAGGTCTCGTCGCCGTCACTGCTCGCCACGGCGAGGGGCCGCCCCTGCCCCTGGACGGTGGATCCATCGCGCCCATCGTCGAAGGCGCGCTGCCCCCACTCGCCCCCAAACGTTGATCCGACCGGCAGGGCCTCCAGATACTGCCATTCGGAGGAGAAGCGCTGAATGCGCCCGTTCCCGGCATCGGCCACCAGAAGCGTCTGCCCGTTCGTCGCATCCAGATCCACTGGATCATCAAACTCGCCTGCTCGGGTCCCGGACTGCCCGAGCGTCGCGTGGACTGTCCCTTCCGCGTCAAGAATCTGCACCACGTCGCGCCCAGCATCGGCCACGTAGAGACGGCCCCTCGGGTCTACGTCCAGTGCGACCGCCTCCTGAAAACGAGCCAGAACCGTCGGCTTCGATTCATTTTGTGCATACACCGCCGTCCACGGCCCCATGAGCAGAAGCAAAAGGATGCCCCATCGCACTAGCGTCATACGGGATCCGTGGTGCAGGTGTGGTTGCAAAGTACAGTCGGCGATCGGTCGTTAGTGAAGACAAACAGGACCAGCGTGCACCTCGAGCATGCCGGGCCCAAACGGGAATGATCTACGCCTCCGAAAGGTGCCGCACTCCCTTCTCCCCTATGTCGGTCCGGAACGTCTTTCCGTCGAAGTGCACGGCCTCCACGCCCTCGTAGGCGCGGTCGAGGGCCTGCGGTAGATCCGTCCCAAGCGCCGTAACGCCGAGTACGCGCCCGCCGTCCGTGACGAGGACGCCATCGGGACGAAGCCGCGTGCCCGCATGGAGAACGGACACCTCCGGCAGCGACTCTGCGTCGTCAATGCCCGTGATCTCAACCCCAGTGTCGTAGTCGATGGGATACCCTTCGGATGCGAGGACCACACAGGCCGCTGCGCCGGACGAGGCCCGAAGCGAGCCGGTTTCCAGTGCCCCGTCGGCCAGACGGTCGAAGACCTCCACGAGATCACTCTCCACCAGCGGCAGCACGACCTGTGCTTCTGGATCGCCCAACCGGCAGTTGTACTCGACCACTTTCGGTCCCTCCTTCGTAATCATGAGGCCGCAGTACAGCACGCCGGTGTAGGGCGTGCCTTCGTCCTCCATCCCCTGCAGCGTCGGCTCTACAATCTCTCGACAGATGCGCGTGAGCAACGGGCCGTCCACGATCGGGGCTGGACTAAAGGCGCCCATGCCCCCCGTATTCGGCCCCGTCCCGCCCTCTCCAATCGGCTTGTGGTCCTGAGACGGGCTAAGAAGGACGTAGTGTGAGCCATCCGTGAGGGCAAAGATGCTGACCTCCTCTCCTTCCATTTTCTCTTCAATCACGACTTGATCGCCCGCCGCTCCAAAGGCGCGGTCGTCCACAATCTCGTCGAGCGCCTGGTGGGCCTCTTCCAGAGTATTGCAAACAAACGCCCCCTTTCCGGCCGCCAGTCCGTCGGCCTTCACGACAATCGGGGCCCCGACCTCCTCCAAATAGCTTGACGCTTCGTCGTACTCGTCGGCGTCAAACACGCGGAAGTCGGCGGTCGGAATGCCGTGCCGCTCCATGAACTGATCGGCAAAGGCCTTGCTGCCTTCGAGCCGAGCCGCCGCCGCTTTCGGACCAATGATGCGGAGCCCTTCTTCCGTAAACCGGTCTACGATTCCCTCTACGAGCGGCTGCTCAGGCCCCACGATTGTGAGATCAATATCTTCGGTCCGAGCAAACTCGACCAGTCCGTCGAAATCGTCGGAGGCAATTCCTACGTTGGTGGCATGCTGAGCGGTGCCCGGATTGCCGGGCGCAGCGTACAACGCATCGGCGTGGGGACTCCGGGCAAGTGCCTGAACGAGGGCGTGCTCGCGCCCGCCGCTTCCAATGACGAGAATTCGCATGGAGATCTTGGATGATTGTGGCGCACGTGTCAACTATAATGCAGTCGTCCGCGTGAAAGCACTCCGCGGATTTCGTTCCCAAGATAGGCGTCCACGTCCACGGATGCACACGCCGTCCTCGGCCCCCTTTTCGTCCCCCTTTCTCGCCTGGCCCAATCGCCGCCCAGTCCGGCTGGCCCTTCTGGTGCTCGTAACCGGCCTGCTGTTCTGGCCGTCGCCTGCCCTCGGTCAGGCCGACTTCCCCGGAGCTCCCGACACAACAAGCGTCAACTTTCGCGCGTACCTCGCTGATTTCCTGGGGCCTCGTGCCGGCCCGGGCATTGGCGTAGGAATGGTCGTGCACAATCTTGCGCGAGACGACGACCAGTGGCTGGTAACGGCTGCTCCGGCCCTTCACGAACAGGTGGCCACCCTTTCGTTTGCGAGTGCCAATCCGAACCGCGCCCACCGGTACGTACTGACCGACGTGCGCGGACTTCATACCAACCGCGACTGGCTAGCCGGCCGGGGCGAGAGACGCCCTGCGATCGAACGATCTTCTGTCCACGGCCGCATTCGCGTGGGTCAAGCGTTTCTTGATCGCCAACTCCTCATCCAGCCGCACGTTACGGTCTCGCATCACACCATCCAGAACGTCTCCAGCCCCCTCCCCCACCCGGACGGACACGCGAGCTTCCGCTCTTCCCTCCGCTCGCCGCAAACCGGAATGCGCCCGGGCCTCGCCCTCCAGTTCGACACTCGTGACCAAACGCTCCACACTACCCGCGGCCTGTTGGTTCAGGGCACCTGGGCACAGTACGTTTCCCTCAGTGCCGCATCGGTCCGCTTCGATCAGTTTGCGCTCGACGCATACGGATACGTTCCACTCGGCGGCCTGCATCGGGTGGCCATTCGGGGCTCCGGAATCATCACGCAGTCGAGAGGCTCCGATCCGGTCCCGATCTACATGCGGCCGCGACTGGGAGGCTCGCAAGTGCCTGGCCTCGCACGGGGACAATTCATCGGAAAGCACCGGCTGCTGGGCAGTGCCCTGTACCGGTTTCCTCTGAAGCACATCCTGGGTTTTGCGGCAATCGAGGGACACCTGGGCGTACATCTTGCGAACGTGTATGACGATCTCGACGCCCAGTTTTCACCGTCCGTCTCGTTTGAAGAAGATCCCCCGTACGAAGACGCCCGCCCGCTTCGGCCGGCCGCCTCCGCCGGCCTCCGATTCCTTGCCCCGGCTCGCGAACGAGTGACCCTTGAGGTTGCTCTTGGCGTAACCCCCTCCGGCGTCTCCGGCGTTCGCTTTTCGTTCCTGCAGTCGTTACAGGCCCTCCGTCCGCCTCATCACACGCTCAGTCATCTGTGGTGATGCCTGCTCTGTAGCATTCCCTCCACGGTTCTTTTTTCATTCTCGTCGCGTCTCATGCCTCGCTGGCTGCGCATTCTGCTAAAATCGTCCCTCACTCTCGGAGGAATGACGGCGCTCGTGATGGCCGTGGATCCAGCGGTTCTGCTCGACTCGCTCCATCAAGCCCGTGGCTTCTGGATCGCAGCGGCGGTGCTCTTGCTTCCGCTGAACCTCTTCCTGGACGGATGGGTGTGGACCCGCCTTCTCAAGACTCTGGATGGCTCCTTTCCCTCACGCACAATCGCAAAAGCAGTTATGAGCGGCCTTGCACTCGGCTTTTGGACGCCGGCGCGGCTCGGGGAGTACGCAGGGCGGGCGTTTGCCTT
The DNA here is from genome assembly GCF_002954405.1 of Salinibacter sp. 10B. Classification (NCBI taxonomy): domain Bacteria; kingdom Pseudomonadati; phylum Rhodothermota; class Rhodothermia; order Rhodothermales; family Salinibacteraceae; genus Salinibacter; species Salinibacter sp. 10B. The sequence continues at coordinate 696,146 of NZ_MQWC01000004.1, forward strand.
TCCGGACGCCGACCAATGGGCGATCTCACTCACTGTATTTGTCCAGCGCATGGTGGACATGGCGATAGGGGTGATCGTCGGGCTGGCGACCGTTATCGGCGCAATCGGGCTGGGCCTTCTGCCCTCGTCTCTCTCGTGGCTGGCAGCGGCGGGAATCGGCCTCGGCACCGGGGGCGGACTCCTCGCCGTGCTTCTGAATCCGGCCTGGGGCCACCGCTGGGCGCAGGGGCTCCTGCCCGACAGTCGGCTCACGGAACGCACGATCCTGCTTGAGCGCCTGACGCCACGACAAGGCCTCGCGGTCGGACTAGGGTCGTTGGTGCGATACCTCGTGTTTACCGGCCAGTTTGTGTGCCTGGGTCTCGCCCTTCAGCCGTCCGCTTCTGTTGGAGCTCTCGCCATTGCTGTGAGTCTCACGTTCTACGCCAAGTACCTCTTGCCCTCCCTTACGCTGCTAGACCTCGGGATCCGGGAAGGCGCCGCCGTCTTTTTCTTCTCCCTGGTTGGCTTGGGTACGGCTTCGGGCCTCAACGCCGCTCTCTTGCTCTTTGCGATCAATGTGCTCGTGCCCGCCCTGCTTGGCCTCCCGTTCGTCGCCCGCCTTCCGCTGCCTTCCGCTTCGGACGACGCCATTACCCGGCGTTGCTCCGTCCTCCCTGAATCCGGATAAGTCACCCTTCTCTCGCACTGGCCCGTTTTTGCCTTCTGTGCCAACGCCTATTCTCGCTTTGTTGATTGTCGTGGTTGCCCTTTACGGGGTGCAACTCGGACTGGCGGCGTGGGGGTTTGCGCGCGTAAGGCGGGCCCCTGGCCCCGCTCCGCCGGATGAGTGGCCGTCGGTGTCCGTCGTTGTCCCCGCCCGCAACGAGGCCGACGACATCGACACCTGCCTCGACAGCCTCCGGGCCTGCGACTATCCCGACGACAAACTCGAGATTATCGTCGTCGACGACTTCTCGACGGATGGGACCCCAGAGCGGGTGCGCCAACGACAGCCGGCCGGCATGCCGGCCACGGCCGATCCGGTCCGGCTCGTCAAAATGGCGGCCGAGCAACCGGAAAATGGCAACCACAAACCCGCAGCCGTAGCGACGGGCGTAGACGCCGCCACCGGAGACGTCATTCTGACGACGGACGCTGATTGCACGGTGCCCTCGACCTGGATTCGCTCCATGGTGCGACGCTGCACGCCGGAGACGCCGTTCGTGGCCGGACCGGTGGCCTATGAGCACGCCGATCGCTTCCTCCCCCGCCTTCAGGCCCTCGAACTTATGGGACTCATCGGCTACGGGGCTGGCACGCTGGGCATAGGCCTTCCCACGTTTTGCAACAGTGCCAACGTGGCGTACCGGCGCGAGGCCATTGACGCTCTGGCCGCCGCCCCAAACGGCGCTGCCCAGGACGAGCTCCTGCTGCAACACGTGGCCTACGACACGGAGCGGGACGTCACCTTCAACCCCGATCCCGCCGCCCTGGTCACGACGGCACCGACGAGTTCATTTTCGGGATACTTGGCCCAGCAGGCCCGATGGGCACACATGGGGCTCCGGTATCCTTTTGTGTTGCCCAAACTAATGGTGGTGGGTCTCTGGGCAGCCCATGTGGCTCTCTTCCTGGCCTGCGCGGCGGCACTGGCCCTTCCGGCCTGGCGCGAACCTGTACTCACGGTCTTTCTGGCAAAAATGGGGGTCGATGCGCTGCTCGCCGTGCCTCCAGCCAAGCATTTTGGACAGCGTGGCCTGCTCCGCTCCGCGGTGCCCACCGAGCTACTGCTGCTGGTCGCCGTGCCGATCGTGGGCATTGTGGGTACCTTCGGGCCGCTGGAGTGGAAGGGTCGGGAGTTGGAGTAATTTGTCGTTGAAGGTTCGAAAGTTGAAGGTTGGATGCTATTCCCTTTCGACGACTGAGAACCCCAACCCTCGATTGGCGTCCTGCCCTCGACCTCCTTCCTTGTGAAACAGCCTCCACAGCCCCACACCCTCTCAGTCGAACACCGTGTAATCCCAGCAGGCACTGTTGACGCACGCAAACAGTTATGGAATCCCTCTCCCCAATAAAATGAGAATCCTCGTCCCCTACCTTGCCACCCATGGCCTGCGCCCGTTCCATCGCTTCTTCCCCGACATGCTCTGGCGCGTAGACGCTCAGGCGCCCACAGCGTACCTCACGTTCGACGACGGCCCGACGACTGAGTGTACACGGGCCCTCCTCGATACTCTGTCAGAGTACAATGCCCAGGCGACCCACTTCCTCCTCGGCCACCATGCCGAGCAGCACCCCAAGCTCGTAGAGGATATTGTGGACGAGGGGCACCGTGTGGGCAACCACACCTACCGCCATTCCGATCCCTGGACGACGCCACAGGACAAGTTGGCCCGCGAGCTGCAGCGCACAACCGAGATTTTGGAAGACCTCGTGCACACTCCGGTGCGTGCCCTTCGCCCCCCCTACGGCCACCCCACCGGATTCCTGCGCGAGTGGTGCGCCGCCCAAAACCAGCGAATGGTGATGTGGGACGTGATGCCGGGCGACTACCTCCAGACCGCTACTGCCGACCGCGTCTCGTCCTTCGTGATCAACCACGTGCGCCCCGGCTCCGTCATCGTTCTGCACGACAACCCCATCTGCCAGGACGTGACGCCACAGGCACTCGACACAATTCTGGACACGCTGACGACAAGAGGATGGCGGTTCGATGCACTTTGACTATTGCGGATCTCGTATTGCGTATCTCGCCAGCGAAGCTTCTTACCGAATACGAAATACGCAAAACGCGATAGTCCCTTCTCAACCACGGCAGATGGTCTCCTTTCAGCCGCTATCCACTGCTTCCAGCTCCCCCGTCTGCCGAAGCGCCGCGTCGTACTTCTCCTCCCAGTCCTCCAGCGTCTCCTCGGAGAGGGTGTCCACGTGCGTCGCAATCTCGCGAATGGAGGTCCGAATGCCGTCCACCTCCCGCCGCACCATCTCTGGATTTTCCTCTTCCGGCAAATACATGTCTATAGCCGTCAGGCGGTTCTTCACCACGTCCGCAAGCATCTGTTGAATCTGCTGGATGGACTGTCGACGAATCTGTCGCTGGCGTCGCCGAACCACCCAGAAGATGACGCCGTGAATGGTGCCCACCGCAATCGCGATGATGGCCGTCAGCCGCCAGAACGCTAGACCCTGTGGTCCCACCACGGCGGGAATGCCGAAAATAAGCACGAGCGCGACCGCACTGAGCCAGAGCTCGATGTGATTGACGAATCCACGGGGCAACCGATCAAGCATGAGCAGCGATGCTGCTTGAGAAAAACAACTGATCGGCCCTCTTATGGATGAGGCGATGATGAGTTTGTGTGTCTCAACAAATGTTGACCCTACGTGGGGGATCCCCCCACATATAAATCCGGAATTTTTTCCACGACGTCGTCGGGGACGAATCACGATCCGGGGCGTATGAAAAGATGCGCTTTAAGTCCGGAATTCCCCACATGCCTGATTTGCCGTTATGAGTGACCCCAGCACTGCCCCCACGGATCCCTTCGGTGCCCTCGACACATTTGAGACGGGCCACGGGCCGGCTCAGCTCTACCGGCTATCGGCCCTGAAAGAGGAGGGCTACGATTTGGATCGTCTCCCCCTCTCCATTCGCATTCTACTGGAAGGGCTCCTCCGCCGCTTCGACGGCACGTCCGTCACCGAAGAGGACGTGCGACGTCTGGCGTCGTATGACCCGAACGATCCGGCCGAGGAGGATATTCCGTTTCAACCCTCCCGCGTCTTGCTTCAGGACTTCACCGGTGTGCCCGCCGTGGTGGACCTGGCGGCCCTGCGCTCCGCAATGGAGCGGCTCGGCGGCGATCCGCAGAGCATTAACCCAGAGGTGCCGGTCCATCTCATCATCGACCACTCCGTGCAGGTGGACCACTACGGCCTGCCGGACGCGGTGCAGCTCAACAGTGAGATCGAGTTTCGGCGCAACAAGGAGCGCTACAAGTTTCTGCGCTGGGGACAGCAGGCGTTCGACAACTTCAGCGTTGTCCCTCCCGCCAGCGGCATCTGTCACCAGGTGAATTTAGAGTACGTGGGCCGCGGCGTGTGGACGCGAGAGCTGGAGAACGGGCAGACGCTCGCCTACCCGGACACGCTCGTCGGCACCGACAGCCACACCACCATGATCAACGGCCTCGGCGTGCTGGGTTGGGGCGTAGGCGGCATCGACGCGGAGGCCGCCATGCTGGGCCAGCCGCTCCACATGTTGATGCCGGAGGTCGTGGGCTTCCGCCTCACCGGTGAGCTGGCCGAGGGCGCGACGGCCACCGATCTTGTCCTCACCGTCACGCAGATGCTGCGCGAGTACGGCGTCGTCGGCCGCTTCGTCGAGTTCTTCGGCCCCGGACTGCAGACGATGACGGTGCCGGACCGGGCGACCATAGCGAACATGTCGCCCGAATACGGCGCCACAATGGGCTTCTTCCCGATTGACAATGAGACGCTCGACTATATGCGCCGCACGAACCGGAGCGAGGAGCAGGTGGAGCTTGTCGAGCGCTACATGAAGGAGCAGGGGCTCTTCCACACCCCTGACACGCCGGAGCCGGAGTACCTGGACGTCCTGGAACTGGATCTTAGCGATGTCACCCCGAGCGTGGCCGGCCCCAAACGCCCGCAGGACCGTATCCGTGTGCCCGAGCTGCCAAACGCCTTCACCGAGTCGCTCACGGCTCCCTCCGGTCCCACCGGCTTCGGACTCGACGACGATCGGCTGGACGACACCGGACACTACGACGACGGCACACACGAATTCGACATGACGCACGGGGACGTGGTAATTGCGGCAATAACGAGCTGCACCAACACGTCGAACCCGTCCGTGATGCTGGGCGCGGGTCTGCTCGCCAAGAATGCGGTGGAGGCCGGACTGACCGTTAATCCGGCGGTCAAAACCAGCCTTGCTCCTGGCTCGAAGGTTGTGACCGATTATCTGAAGGAGGGCAACCTCCTCCCCTACCTCGAAGAGCTCGGCTTTGCGACGGTCGGCTACGGCTGCACCACCTGCATCGGCAACAGCGGCCCGCTCCCCGACCCCGTCGAGGAGGCCATCACGGACGGCGACCTCATCGTTTCCGGCGTGCTCTCGGGCAATCGAAACTTTGAAGGCCGCATCCACTCGCTCGTGCAGGCCAACTACCTCGCCTCTCCCCCGCTCGTGGTGGCCTACGCGCTGGCCGGCACAGTGGACATCGACCTCACCGAGGAGCCGCTCGGCCAGAATGCGGACGGGGACGACATTTATCTGGAGGACATCTGGCCGTCGAGCGACGAGATCAAAGAGATGATCGAGACGGTCGTGAAGCCGGAGTTCTTCGCCGAGGAGTACGAGGGCATCGAGACCTCAAACGAGACCTGGAACCAGATCAAAATTCCAGAGGGCTCGGTCTACGAGTGGGAAGACGACTCCACCTACATCCAGGAGCCGCCCTTCTTCGTGGACCTGACGCCGGAGGTGCCGGACATCGAATCCATCAACGACGCCCGCGTGCTGGTGAAGGTCGGCGACTCGACCACGACGGACCACATCAGCCCGGCCGGCTCGATTCCGGCCGACAGCCCCGCCGGGAAGTACCTGATCGACAAGGGGGTCGAGCCGCACAAGTTCAACTCGTACGGCGCCCGCCGCGGCAACCACGAGGTGATGATGCGCGGGACGTTCGCCAACATCCGCATCAAGAACGAACTGGTGCCCGGCACGGAGGGCGGCATCACGAAGAACTTCCTGAAGGACGGCGAGGTGACCTCCGTCTACGAGGCCGCGATGGACTACAAGGAGAACGAAGTGCCGCTCGTGGTGCTCGCGGGCGAGGACTACGGCATGGGCTCCAGTCGCGATTGGGCAGCGAAGGGCACCGACCTGCTCGGCGTGGAGGCCGTCATTGCCGCGAGTTACGAGCGCATCCACCGCTCCAACCTCATCGGGATGGGCGTGCTGCCGCTCCAGTTCGCCGACGGCGAAGATGCTGATTCGCTGGGGCTGGACGGGACCGAGACGTTCGACATTCCGGTCGACGGGGACCTGGCGCCCGGTCAGGAAATTGAGGTCACGGCCACGGCTGCGGACGGCACCGAGACGACGTTCACGACGATCAACCGGTGCGATACGCCGATCGAAGTGGAGTACTACCGCCACGGCGGCATTCTGCACTACGTGCTTCGGGACTTTGTGCGGGGGGAGAAAGTGGCTGCGTAGGCGTTCATCCATCATGGGATCCGGGCCTCCCCGACGCGAGGTTGGCGTCTGGGAGTATGGGCGTGGGGGGGCAACAGGGTTCATTACCAGGTGAACAGCCGGGTCATACTACTGGAAGCGACGGTGCCTCCTTTGCCTATGCCCCTCTCGCCCAGACGCCCATACCTTTTGGGGTACGAACGGAAGATGAAGGGCATGCGAGTTCTCCTCACTCGGATGAAATGTACAACGTGGATTGCCCTGTCCCCCGTTGTCCTTCGCCCGGCGAGTCAGTAGGTTGTGCTCACGTACTACTCCAAAACTGAACCGCCACCATGGACCGGGATACGATCATCGAACCCTTCCGCATTAAGTCCGTCGAGCCCATCCGGATGACGGATCGGGCGGAACGGGAACGGCTTATCCGCGAGGCTAACTACAACCTCTTCAACCTGCACGCGGACGACGTCATCATCGACCTGCTCACGGACTCGGGCACCTCAGCCATGAGCGCCGCGCAGTGGGCCGGGCTCATGCAGGGCGATGAGAGCTACGCGGGCTCGCCCTCCTATTTCCGGTTCGAGGAAGCGGTCAAAGACTTGATGCCCTTCGAGCACATTATTCCAACGCACCAGGGCCGGGCCGCCGAGCGCATTCTGATGGGCATCGTGGCGGACCCCGACGCGAAAATCCCAAGCAATACGCACTTCGATACGACGCGCGCCAACATCGAGTCCACCGGTGCCGAGGCCGTGGACCTCGTGATTGAAGAAGGCCTCGACCCGGACCTGGAGCATCCGTTCAAGGGCAACATCGACCTCGATCGGCTGGAAACGCTCTTGGAGGACGAGGGAGAAAACGTCCCGATCGTGATGCTTACGATCACAAACAATTCGGGCGGCGGGCAACCGGTCTCCCTAGAAAACATCCGCGGCGCCGCAGCGCTCTGTGAGGAGCACGATGTACCGTTCATCCTCGATGCCTGCCGATTTGCCGAGAATGCTTATTTCATCAAGCAGCGGGAGGACGGATATGGCGACCATTCAGTCAAGGAAATCGTCCGGGAGATCTTTTCGCACGCGGACGGCATGACGATGAGTGCGAAGAAGGATGCCCTGGTAAACATCGGCGGATGGCTGGCGCTCGACGATGACGACTGGGCACGGGAGGCACGCAATCAACTCATCCTCACGGAGGGCTTCCCGACGTACGGCGGTCTGGCGGGACGCGACCTGGAGGCCATTGCCGTGGGCCTGCAGGAGATCGTGGACGAGGACTACCTGGAATACCGCATGGCCTCGACCCGCTACCTCGGCGAGGCCCTCACCGACCTGGGCGTCCCGATCGTGACGCCGGTGGGCGGGCACGCGGTCTATGTAAACGCGAAGGCCCTTCTTCCCCACATTCCCCCGCTGGAGTATCCGGGACAGGCACTGGCCGTCGCCCTCTACACGACCGGGGGCATTCGAGGTGTCGAGATTGGCAGTGTCATGTTCGGCCAGCAGCCCGACGGCAGCGAGGAGCCCGCGCGAATGGAACTGGTGCGGCTCGCCATTCCCCGACGCGTCTACACCCAGAGCCACGTCGATTACGTGATCGAGTGCTTCGAGGAGGTATACGACCGCCGCGAGGAGCTCACCGGCTTTGAGATCACCGAGGAACCGCCGCAACTCCGCCACTTCACGGCCCACTTCCAGCCCCTGGAACCGGACGCCGTCCATCGCGAGACGAGCGTGCCCGAAGAAGTGGCGCGTGCGTCGTAAGTGACCTCGAGTCCGCTTGCCGAATTCGGGATGGGTGTGAGGAGGTATGGAAGCCCCCCTCCCCACTTCCATGCGTCCAGCCGCCCACACCCGAACGGAGCATGCGGAGGTTGTATGCCACGTGATCCGTGAGACCGATTTTCGTGTCACGCCCCCGTCTCCCGCTTCATGCATCATGCCTCCCTCTTCCCTCATCGAAACCGGGCAAGGCGACGCCGGGCCCGCCCCAGAGCGGGCGGCACGTCGTCCGGCGGCGTGAGTTCGCCCCGCAGATTGGTCTGCATCTGGTCGCGCACGGCCTCGGCCGTGTAGCCGTGATCGAACAGGTAGTACAGCTTCGCCAGGGCGGCCTCCGTAGTCATGTCGTAACCACTTACCACTCCCGCCTCTGCGAGCGCCTGTCCGGTAGCGTACAGGTTTAGATCGGCCGTGCCCCGCAGCGGTTGGGTGACGGCCACCAGTACGACGCCCCGGTCGGTCGCCCGGCGCAGCGTGTCTAAAAACGCCTCCTCTTCCGGAGCATTGCCCGACCCGAAGCACTCCAGCACCACGCCCTGCACGGGCGGAGAGAGAAGATTGTCGAGGTGGCGCGCCTCCATGCCTGGGAAGAGCCGAAACGTGGACACCGTCGCCTCACCTAGGGGCGTAATGTTCGGCGAGCGGGCCGGGGACTCGGACGCCGGCACGAGCGACCAGTCGACGTCCAGATTGATGCCGGCCGTCCCTACCGCCGGGTAGTTCGGGGAGGCAAAGGCCGAAAACGAATCGGCGTTCACTTTGGTGGTGCGATTGCCCCTGTACAGTCGATCGTCGAAGCAGAGGTGAACCCCCGCAAGGCGGTCCGGATATTGCCCCAGCAGAAGAAGGGACGTAAGAAGATTGCCTTGCGCATCGGTGCGCGTTTCGTCCAGCGGCAACTGCGCCCCGGTGAGCACGACAGGCTTATCGAGCGGGTGTAGCATAAACGAGAGCGCGGAGGCCGTAAACGCCATCGTGTCCGTCCCGTGAACCACCAGAAAGCCGTCGTAGGTGGAGTAGTGCTCCTGGATGACTTCGGCAATCCGCAGCCAGTCCTCCGGCGCCATGTTGGAGCTATCAAGCAACGGATCAAACTCGTGAATGTCGTACGTCGGCACATCGTCGGCCTGAAACGGCGGCAGCTCCTGCATCTGCTTCTGGAGGTAGCCGGACACCGGCACGTGTCCCTCCGCAGTCTCCTTCATTCCAATGGTCCCACCCGCATAGGCCACGAGAATACGAGGATCGGACACCGCCATAATGTGCAAGAGTTGGATGTGTGAACAGAGTGCGTCACCGTCCAGAATCGCGGTCCCCGATTGCGCCGTCCCCGACTCCCTCCCATCCAAGAGCACCTCCGGGCCGTCCCCTCTCAACGTTCCACTTTTTGCCGCTCCAGACCAACAGAGGGCTGCTTCGATTGAAGACGACACTCGCAACAGGACTCCATCATTACCGGAAATTCAGTCCTCATCCAAGATGTAGATGTCGGCGAGATTTCGGGCCAGCTGGCCGTAATCCAGCCCGTAGCCGATGACAAAGAGGTCCGGAATTTGAAACCCGACGTAGTCAAGCGTAAGATCCGGCTCTGTGGCCGTCGGCTTATGAAGAAGCGTCGCGACCCGAAGAGAGGCCGGGTTGTACTCCTGGAGTCGTCCCTTCATGAAGTCCATCGACAGACCGGTATCTACGATGTCCTCCACGATCAGTACGTCGCGGCCCTCCAGTTCAGCATCCACACTTTTGAGCTCGTGCACCTCGCCGCTCGACACCTTGGCTGCACCGTAGGACGAGAGCTTAATAAAGTCGATCTCACAATCCGTGTTGATGGCACGCATGAGATCAGCGGTAAACATGAACGCCCCGTTGAGCACGCTCACCAGAATGGGCGTCGTGTCGGCGTAGTCCGCTGATATTTGCTGCCCCATCTCCGCCACCCGCGACTGGATGGTGTCGGCATCGAGGTACCGACGAAATCGATCTCCGCGGTAGGTCACGGTGGCGTCGTCGAGTTCAACGGGCGCATCGGTAAGGTCTCGCGTGGCGGGCATATGGTCGAGGGTGGCGATGGACAGAACGGAGCAAACGGTAGAGAAAAAGCTACGCGGGACCTGTGCCGAAATGCAATCGATCGGCACCCCGATCCATGCAAATGTGCCTGAAAATTCTGCCGAGAACGAAGACTGTCCCCTACTGAGCACTCCGACCCGGTCGGCATACACGGCGTCACGGCACAGGACGTTCATGCGGATGCCAGGTGAGCCGTGCGATGTGCGTCGTATCAGAACGGACCCGCACCCGGTGGTCGAGCCGGTGTCCTACGAGCCAGGCAGGGTGTTCATCGGTCGTCAACAGATACACGCTGTCGCGGCGGTGGGAGGGAATCTTGGCGTCGGTCAGCAAGTCGCTCACGAGCCTCGTCCCCTCCATTCCAAGAGGTTGAAGCCGATCGCCGTCCTGCCACGTCCCGACCGATAAGGGATCGACGAGACGGTTCGCATCGGCGTACACGACATTGGGATCGCCGGTATCCAACGTCTCCGGCGGAGCGTCGAGCGGGTCGATGCGGAGTACGCCGCCGGGAAGCGGCACGTCTTCTCCCCACGGCACCGGAACCGGCGGGTGCACCGGTTCGGGCTGTCGTTCCTCCGGCACAAACCAGAGCACCGAACGCTCGCGCCATACGGTCCCGCCTCCAAACTCCACACGCCGGCCCACCTGTGCATCCACGAGGGCCACCAGCTCTTTAGCCACAGCTGAGGACTGCGGGGCCCCGGGCAACATCTCATGGAGGGCCTTCAGTAGAAGCCGCCGCTGCCACACCGGTGCACGCTCCCGAAGCGGGGCGAGTTGGAGCGTGCCGCCGATGTCTCGCTCCTGATAGCAATCCTCCCAGTGCGCCTGCAGGATCGGCGTGATGGTCTCTTCTACGTATTCGCGCATCAGACCGGCGGCCTGCGCAATGCTGTCGGTGGCACCGGGAAAGTTCTTTTGCAATAACGGAAGAATCTCCATGCGCATCACCGCCCGATCATAATCGGAATCTTGATTGCTCGGATCGTCGCGCCACGGAAGATCTTCCCTTTCCGCAAACGCCTCGATCTCGTCCCGCGACACGTCGAGCAGGGGGCGGACGAGCCGAACGGACGCGTTGGCGTTCATCGGGCGGGACGGCGGCATGCCCGCCAGTCCCTCCGGCCCGGCGCCGCGGACGAGGTTGAGGAGCAACGTTTCGGCCTGATCGTCGCGGTGATGCCCGACCGCTACGACCTTGGCTCCGATCTCGTTGGCCCGCCGGCCCATCGCGTCGTACCGGAGCGTCCGCGCCGCCTCCTGGAGCGACTCGTCCTTCTGCTCTGCCCGCACCTCAGCGTCGAGAGACTTTACGCACAGCGGAATGGGGGGAGAGTGTGCCCCGCACCAGTCCTGCACGAGGGACGCGTCAGCGGTGGCCCCAGGCCGCAGTCCATAGTTTACGTGGAGGGCATGCACGTCGTACCCCAGCTGATGCAGAACTGCAAGACACACCATCGAATCTGGCCCTCCGCTCACGCCGACGAGGACCCGTGCTCCGTCCGTCAGCAGTTCGTGCCGCCGGATGTACTCTGCAATCGTGTCGACAAATTCCGGCATCGCTATCGTTGGTGCGTTCGGGCGTAGGTGCGTGTCTTCGACAGCATCCGCTGCAGAAAAATGATTTCGTGCTTCAGAAGGCCAGGACGACTTGACCACTCACACACCCAAAAACGCCCATCCCCCCAAATACCGCATCTCGGCCCATCCAACGCCCTCCCCGGGCGTCTCCCTCCCACGACCAGGACGCCCCGCCAAAATGCTACGCTCTCCCAAACCGCTTTGCAATCTCTTCCAGCGACCACTTTGCGATGGTGGGCGTGCCCGATGGATCGGCGTACGGCATCTCACACTCGAACAAGTCACGGAGGAGCGATCGGCGCTCGGACTCAGAGAGCGGCTGCCCGCGCCGCACGGCACTCTTCTGTGCCATCACGCGCGCCAGCTGCTCGCGCCGCTCGTCCTCCACCGTGTCCTGTGCAGACTTGTACTGCTCCAGAATGTCCTCCAGTACTGCGCTCTCGTCTCCGTCCGGCACGTCGGCCGGCACCCCACGCACCGCCACCGTGCGCCCGCTCATCCGTTCTACCTCAAAACCCAGTGCCCGGAGATCCTGTCGGAGGTCCTCGAACAGATCAACATCGGCAGGCGAGAGTTCGACCGTGTGCGGAAAGAGAAGCTGCTGCGAATTGCCCTGCTCCTCCCGCAGTCGCTCCAGATTTCGCTCATGAAGCACGCGCACGTGGGCGGCCCGCTGGTCCACGAGCATCATGCCGGTGTCCGTGGGCGTCACGATGTAGGTGTCGTGCAACCCCCAAACCGGACGTTGATCCTGCTCCGCCATGGCCTCCCTCTCCGAGTCCGGCTGAGCGTTCACATCGTCGGAGGAGGCCTTCTCTTCGTCCGGCGGACGGTACAAGGCATCGGACTGGTCGCCGGGCGGAACGCTCGGGCTGCCGTTCTCCTGCTTCCGAGGACGGCGGGGCGACGATGGGGATGGGGATTGCGGCGACGATGAGCTTGATTCCGCGTCTGAATTCGACGACCGTCGGGGCTGAAACGAGGTGGGTGTGGAACGCGACCACGACCCTTCAGAGGAAGACCCGCCGGCAGTCGTCTCGGGGCCTTCATCTGGCGAGTCCTCCTCTCCCTCCATTTGGGGCGTAGCGTGCACGCGCCCTAGTGCCCGCCGCACTGCACTCCGCAGGAAGCCGTAGATGCCGCTCTGGTCGTCGAACTTCACCTCCGATTTCTGGGGATGCACGTTCACGTCCACCCGGCGAGGATCCATGCGCAAGAAGAGCGCAAAAAACGGAAAGGCCCCGTCCGGCAACAGGTCGCCGTAGGCTTTCTTCACGGCGTGACTGAGGTAGCGATCCTTCACGTAGCGCTCGTTTACAAACAGGAACTGCTCTCCCCGCGTTTTGCGGTGGAATGAGGGCTCTCCCACAAAGCCCTCGATCGTGAGGTCGCTCGACGAATCCTGAACCGGCACGAGCTCGTCGGCGTGCTCATCCCCAAAGAGCCCCAGCACCCGCTCCTTCATGGCGCCGAGGAAGTCGTCCGACTGCGCGGCGGCCAGGTCGTAGTGCTCGTGGCCATCGTGCTCAAGGCGAAAGGCGACGGTCGGATTGGCAAGGGACAGAAACTGTGCCGTGGTGGTGAGGTGCTTCAGTTCGGTGGCCGGCGTCTTCAAGAAGTTGCGTCGGGCCGGCACATTGAAGAAAAGATTCTGGACGGCCACGGACGTGCCGTGTTGAATTGCACAAGGCCGCTGCTCCATAATTTCGCCTCCCTTCACTCGCACGAGCGTCCCTGCGTCGTCCTCCACGCGCTTCGTCTTGAGCTCGACCTGTGATACGGCGGCGATCGACGCAAGGGCTTCCCCGCGAAAGCCGAGGGTCCGAATCCGCTCCAGGTCATCGACCGATTGAATCTTGCTCGTGGCGTGGCGCTCGAAGCACCGCTCGGCATCGGCAGGACTCATGCCGCAACCGTCGTCGATCACCTGTACGAGCGTGCTGCCTGCATCTTTGAGAATGACCTCCACGGACGACGCCCCCGCATCAATTGCGTTCTCGATGAGTTCCTTTTCCACCGAGGCCGGACGCTGCACCACCTCCCCCGCCGCAATCTGATTGGCGAGGCGGTCCGACATCACGTGAATGATGCCCTCAGACGTAGAGGACTCGGCAGATTCAGCCACGAAGAGACAACGGGATCAGTGGACAAATCACAGGAAAACGACGCGAGCGGGCGTCCCGCGGCACGGCACGCCCTTCTTCTCCAGCATTGAATCGCTCCTCGGATGCGACGAGTCCCCCCCACGCCCATCCTCCGATCCGCAGATTCAATCCGGACTCAACGCGAAGACGAGAGGCGGACGAGCTCTTTTCCTCGACGAGCTTTTAATCCGTGGTCGCCCCTCAAAGCGTGTAATAGAGAACGAGGGTTAGGAGGAGGAGCCCAATCATCACCACGAGACTGAGCCCACTCTTTCGATTGCGGCCCCGTCCCCGAGCACGCATCTTGCGTTTGAGCTCCTGCTTCTCATCCTCGTCCGGATCGTAGAAGCGAGGAGTGTACTCGAACCCACGCGGCCCTCGCCCAGCAGAAAACAAACCCATAACGCGCGATCAATGATCACTAGTGCATGCGGACAAAAGTTACTCTCCGCCCGCCACGCACGTTCCTCTTTCAAGGCGAGCTGCCACTTCCGTACGTCCACACATCCAGACGTACATCCCCCAACGGAGCGTGCAAGCGGAGCTGGGATTATGCGTAGTATTCGACGACCGTCTCCGCCTTCGCCGGCCCCACCACCTCCGCTAATGCGTCCTCGTCGGCCTCCTTCACTTTTGCCACGGAGCCAAACGTCCCAAGGAGCTTTTGGGCTGTCTTCTCGCCAATGCCGTGGATGTCGAGGAGCTCGGACTGGAGCGTCTGCTTCTTGCGCCGTTTGCGCTGATACGTGACGGCAAAGCGGTGCGCCTCGTTGCGAACCTTTTGCAACAGCTGGAGCGCGGGGCTGTCCTTCCCGATGAGCACCGGATCTGAATCGCCGGGACGGAAGACCTCCTCCAGCCGTTTGGCCAGCCCGATCACCTGGAACCGGTCCATGAGGCCCAGCTCCTGCAGCACTTCCGTTGCGGCGTTGAGCTGGCCCTTTCCCCCATCGATGACGACGAGATCGGGCCACGGCCCCTCCTCGTCGATCATGCGGCGGTAGCGGCGCTCCACCACCTCCCGCATCGCCTGGTAGTCGTCCGGCCGTCCCTCCTCGGTCGTGCGAATCTTGTAGGTCCGGTAGTCACTCTTGCGCGGTGTACCATCGGTAAAGACCACACAGGACGCCACCGTCTCCTTCCCGCCATGGTGCGACACGTCGATGCCATCGATGCGGCGGGGCAGGTCCTCCATCCGCAACTCGCCCTTCAGGGCCTTCACGGACTCCGGAATGCGATCCCGCTCCCGCTTCATCTGTTGCGTCTTCCACTCGCCCACCAGCAGCTTGGCGTTGGATTTCGCCATTCGGGTGAGACTCGCCTTGTCGCCCTGCTGTGGCACATTGATCGGCACCTGTCGCCCTTTCTCCTGCCGAAGCAACTCCTCCAGCGCATGCGTGTCCTGCGCCGGATGATCGTTCGGATCGTGCGAGAGCAGCACCTCCTCCGGGTAGAAATTCGCATCGGCGTAGTAATTCTCTACGAACGAGAGCATCAGCTCCTCGTCCGTCCGCCCGGTGATGCGCTTCAGGTACTTGTGCCGCTTCCCGATCATCTTGCCCTCCCGTACCTGAAACAGCACACCGCACCCGATGCCCTCCTCTCGGTCCAGGTGCAGGGCAAACACGTCGCGGTCGGCAAAATCTTGACTGACGACCTTCTGCTGCTGTGAGTACTCCTTGAGGGCCTGCACCTGATCGCGCAGCCGCGCCGCCTCCTCAAAGTTTTTTCGGTCGGACTGCTCGTGCATCTCGTCCTTCAGGAGATCGATGAGCGCCTGCGTCTGGCCATTGAGCAGCTTCTCCACCTGCTCAATCGTCTCCATGTAGTCGTCCTCGGACTGCTTCCCCACGCACGGTGCCTTGCAGTTGTCGATGTGATGCTGGAGACACACGTCGTACTTCCCCGCCTCGACCTTCTCCTCGCTGAGATCGAGCGAGCAGGTCCGCAGCTGAAAGACCGACCGGATCGCGTCCATCATCGTGTTCATCTTCGACACGTCCGCGTACGGACCGAAGTACTTCGACCCATCCTGCTTAACGTTGCGCGTCTTGAACACCCGGGGGAAGCGCTCATTCTTGATGCAAATGTAGGGATAGGTCTTGTCGTCCCGCAGGTTGACGTTGTAGCGGGGCTGGAGCTCTTTGATCTGGTTGTTCTCCAAAATCAACGCCTCCGCTTCCGTGTCCGTGATAATGACATCCACGTCCACGGCCTTCTTCACCATGACCTCGATGCGTCCGTCCCGCTGCCGGCTTTGCTGAAAGTACGTGCGTACCCGATTGCGCAGATTTTTGGCCTTGCCCACGTAGAGCACCGAGCCGTCATCATCCAAAAACTTGTAGACTCCCGGATCGGTGGGCAGCCCGTCAAGCTTCTGCTGCAGGGCCTCCGGCTTGTCGTCGAGAATCTCAGTCATAGGGGTAGGAAGCGTCGTACATCACGTGTGCTGCCTCAATTCTGCATAGCGGAAGACGTTTCACGCCAGCCGGGCGTTCCGTCTCCGGACGTCCACCCCACAGGGTCTTTCGCCTCCATCTGCGACCGTCCTCCTGAGATCCGGGGCTCCCCCTGCGGACTAACCGCCGACCTGGACCTCTGACGGCGGATCCGCTCGTTGCCCTTCCGACAAGCTCCTGGTATCCTACAGACCCGAGTCCGGCCGGTTTACATAACGCGTCATATTCGGGAGTATCCAGACTAGATCAGTATATTGCTCTTCTAATTTTCCATAACCGGTTGGGATGACGGAGGATACTCACTGGTCCGTCCCGGCGTATGCCGAACGCGTCCGTGATGTATCACCGAACGCATCGGCATAAGAATAAGTTATACTGAGGCGCTTTACACTCGACCCTTGAACCGATGAGGACTTGCGCCTACTGTGGAAAGAAAGGACAGCTCTCCAAAGAGCATCTGTATCCCGACTGTCTCCAGAGTCGTCGTG
This sequence comes from Salinibacter sp. 10B, assembly GCF_002954405.1. NCBI lineage: Bacteria > Pseudomonadati > Rhodothermota > Rhodothermia > Rhodothermales > Salinibacteraceae > Salinibacter > Salinibacter sp. 10B. Next base: position 712,883 of record NZ_MQWC01000004.1, read on the forward strand.
ATGGTGATCGAGTCTACTCCTCGAATGCAATCTCAGATAAATTCGTCCCGGGTTCTGCGTTGCAGATAAAAGATGTCTGTGAGACCTGCAACAACGGGGTCCTTTCAGAGCTAGATCAGTACTTCTGCGGCCTGTATGACTCCTTTATCGACGGACGAACTGTGCGATCAGGGGAGCAGGTTCAGTTTCGGTATGAGTACGATGATCTGCTCCGATGGCTTCTGAAGATGCTTTACAACAATGCTCGGGCGGGAAAGGCTGCAAAGAAGCACGTTGACAGGTTGCAGGAGTACTCCGGGTACATTATTGGCGAAGAAAGCATCCCTCCCGAAGTTCTTCTCCTCGCCCGACTCACAGTGCCGTTTGAAGGAGAGAATGGGGAAATTCCTCCCTCTCACATGACCTGTGGCCTGATTGAACTTGAGGAGTTCGACTACAGACTTGGTGAGACCTATTTGGTCAGCATTGACAGCTTCTCATTCATCGTGGTCGCTCTTGTCGGGGCTTCGAACCTATTTCGACAGAAGGCCCGCGAATTGCTGAAAGAGGACGCATCACTAGGAGAGACGTCAAGACTTACTCCTGGCGTTGAACAGACGAGGTTAGAAGCCTCCGATGCGACCTCTCTCCATGTCGACGGCCAGCTTGTAATGGCAGATTGGGCAAAGTGGATACGCAGGACTCAAAAGGACTGACCGGGACCTCAGTATAACCCTGCGCTAGAGGTGACGGAGGGCTGATGCCATCATCGAACGAGGTCCCTCAGGCAGTTTCGACTTCGCTGATTTGGAATGGCAACGACTAAAAATGGATACTCCTTCCGACGTTGTTATTTTGTCGGACGACGTTCTCATTGGCGGTTTCCTGCCCTCCGCACCTCAGCTAAATCGTTATGACGCGCTGGACCACTGCTTCTGCTCGTCTCGGTTGAGACAATACCGATTGTCTAAGGCGCCACCGTCTCTCGATCTTAGGATCGTCCGGACGCCTGATATCTGTGGCGGAAAGCCGCGCATCGCAGGACACCGGATTGGTGGACTACGAAATCGTTTGGGAGGTGGCGACCGAGAAGGCCCCAGAATAGGGAAAAGCAATCGGTGCCCTTCTCGAAGAGGAAGATGCAGCCTCCCCCACATTGCAACCGACGACGGGCTGTGGCTTCTTTGAGTGTTGACCGTTTTGCGATTGGGAGGTCTGCCGTCCGCGCTCGTGCCCTCCACGCCGTCCAGAAAAGGGCCCACTGGACGGCCACAGTCGACAGTCTGCTCGCCCCCCGTTTGGAATCAAAACAGTCGCTTACAGCGGAAGGTCGAGCCCGGCCCGACTCTCCCGCAGCGCGTCGGCCGACGCCCGTAGGGCCTCCTCCTCGTCTGTCGAGAGATCCGGGGTCACGTGTCGCTCCACCCCTTCAATGCCCACGACACAGGGCGTGCTCAGGCACACGCCTTCGATGCCGTACGCTCCCTCCTGCCGCACACTCACGGGAAGCACGTTCCGCTGATCCTCCAGGATGGCTCGGACAATCCGGGCAATGACGACGCCAATGGCGGAGTCGGTATAGCCCTTCCGGTCGATAATTTCGTAGGCGGCGTCGCGGGCCTGCTCAAAGAGCGACTGCATCGTATCCGAATTCCAGGGTTCCCCCAAGACGTCCCGGCCCCGAATCGGCTGTCCTCCAATGGTCGCATTGCTCCAGATGGGCACCTCCGTATCGCCGTGCTCGCCCAGGATGTAGGCATGCACGGAGCGCGGATCGACGCCGTAGTGCTGCCCCAGCAATGCGCGGAAGCGCGCCGTGTCAAGGAGCGTTCCCGTTCCAATGATGCGCTCATTGGGCCGCTCACTCATCTCCTGCGAGAGGTCCGTGAGTACATCCACTGGATTCGTGGCGACAACGAGAATGGCGTCGGGGGCCTGCTCGTCGAGCGCCGAAATGATCTCCTGGAAAATGCGGGCGTTGCGCTCCAGCAGGTCGAGCCGAGACTCGTCCGGCGACTTCTGACTGCTGCCCGCCGCGAGAACGATCACTTGCGCATCGCTCATCGCCTCATAGCCGACCGCGCGGCACGTGACCCGGCCTACCAGCAGTTGGCCGTGCATCAAATCCATCGCCTCACCCTCGGCCCGACGCTCGTCAACGTCATGGAGAAGAATTTCACTGGCGAGGCCCTGGTTGAAAAGCGCATAGGCGGCTGCCGTGCCCACATTCCCCGTGCCGACAATGCCTACGGTTCGACGCTGAATCATAATGGGGGCGACAACTCAGATGGTGACGAATGGGAGACGAACGTAGTAGCGCATCCTCTCTTTTCCCTTACCCAGACATCATAATCAAGAGAATCGTCACGAGGAAGCTCACCAGCAGAACCCCAATGAACACGAGAGCCATAGTGCTGCTCGTTTGCGAGTGCTGGGCCGGCCCCGCCGCCACGGGCGACCGCGCCGCGGAAGACGAATCCGACGCCGATTCCGGCACGTCCCCCTCCGGGGCGAGGTCGGTATCGGCCCCGGCGTCGGGATCGGTGGCAAAGCGCACGGGGTCACTCCAGGGCCCCTCCGTATCGTTGGGAAAAAGGGCCGCGACGCGCCAGTGCAGGGTCGCACGCTCCTCGGGCAGTTCGTTGAAGATCGTAAGCGAGGTCGCCTCCACTGTCAGGTCCACGATCGGATCTGCGAACGCCTCGTCGTGGGCCACCTGGAGCCGATACCCACTGGCCTCCGGGACCGCCTCCCACGTGAAGGCCGGAGCCTCCGCATCCACCACATCGTCTTCGATCGGATAGATGGACACCGGCGGGGCGTCAACGAGAAACTGTGCCTCCTGCGATGCGTCCGGCTCGCCCCACGTGAAGTGGGCTGCGGTACTCCAGGGCGCCTGCGGGGCCTCCACTCGCACCCGCCATACGACTGCCCCTGCATCCTCGGGCAGCACCTCGTCGAGAGCAATGTCGGTGGGCGCCTCCACGACCTCGTCGTAGAAGAACGACTCGAAGGCCTCCGTTTCGGCCAGCTGGAGCCGGTAGGCCTCCGCCTCCGGAATCGAGGTCCATCGAAATTCCGACGACGCATCCGGCACGGGCCGCTGAGCAACGGGGTGAGTGGGGTGGGGAGCCGGAAGGGTCGAGGGCGGTACGTCCGGGCGAGAAGAAGTGGAAGTAGCCATAAGGTCCAAGCAATCGTAAAAAGCGGGCACAGCGCGCAACGATAACGTAAGGAAGCCGACCGACCTCGTCCATCCTCCACGGCAACTCTTCGTTAAAATACGGCGTAGGGACTGCGGGACGGCGTAAACAGAACTCCGGCGGGATTCCCTCCGGCCCCGGTCGACGCACAGGTGTGGCTTAGGGATAACTGCTCCAAAATCTCTCACGCGACACCTTTGTCTTCTGCCTCGTACCCGTTATTCTGTATCGTCTCCTGTCGGCGGTCCCTTCCTGTCCCCCCGGCAGGATCCCCCCCCTTCTCATGTCACGACGCGCAATACGGCTGTTTCCATGACGCTGAATATCGACACCATCCTCTTCCCCACCGACTTCTCGGACGTGGCGGAAGGCGCATTCGCCCATGCCGCGCACCTCGCTCTTCGGTACCACGCCACGATTCACGTCTTCAACGTCGTGGCTCCGGACGGAGGAGATACATCCAACCCCATGGACTTCCTCCCTGTGGAGCCGGCCGCCGACACCGACGCGGACGAACCTGCGGCCCAACACGTGGAGGTCCAAACGGCCACTCAGGAGCGCGGCACCGTCCCCGTAGTGTACACCCAAACCGATAGCACTTCTCCCTCGGAGGCCATCATCAACTACGCCGACGAGAAGGACATGGACCTCGTGGTGATGGGAACACATGGCCGCAAGGGCATGGACCGGCTGCTGAGCGGAAGCGTCTCGGAGGAGGTTGTGCGTGGGGCTCCCTGCCCCGTCTTCACGGTGCTTCCCTCCGCGGACGAGGGCAGCGTGCCTACAATCTCCCGCGTGCTTGCCCCTGTGGACCTCTCGGAGCAGTCGGATATGGTAGTGCATCACGCCGCGGCCCTGTCGGACGCCTACGCGGCTCCGCTCGACCTTCTGCACGTGGTCGAGGAGGCGGCCTATCCCAGTGCTTACGGCCTCGATCCCCTCACGCCCTCCCTACCCAATGTGCAGGACCGTGCCCGGGAGGCCCTGGAAACGCTGGCCGGGCGGCTCGACCTGCGCACCGACCCGGTGAACGTGCACGTGCTGGCGGGCTACGCGGCGCGGGACATCGTTGAGTTTGCGCAAGAGCACGAGGTGGACCTCATCGTGATGGCCACGCACGGTCGCACCGGGCTCGACCGCTTCCTGATCGGGAGCGTGGCCGAGAAGGTGGTACGCCGCGCGCCGTGCCCCGTCTTCACCCTTAAAAGCTTCGGCAAGTCGTTGTTGCCGGAAAGCGAGACGCAGGAATCGGAATAACGTGCCCCCGCACGCACCTCGTCGCCCGCGTTCCGTATGATCCTCCCCCTATGCTCCACCTCGAACGTCCCCTCGTCTTCCTGGACCTTGAAGCGACCGGTACCGATCCGCAGGAGGCACGCGTGATCCAGATCGCCCTGCAGCGCTTCGTACCGGCCGACGACGGGGCCACCCTCGACGCCAGCCTCGACCGGCTCGTGGACCCGCAACAGGACGTCCCCTCGGACGTGACGTCGCTGACCGGGATCACCACGGCCGACGTGCAGGGCCACCCGACCTTCGACGCACTCACGTCCTCCCTCGTCCCCCTTCTGGAGGACGCCGACCTGGCGGGCTACAATGCGCTTGCGTACGACCTCCCGCTGCTTCAAGCCGAATTTGAGCGAGCGGGGCAGTCTCTGCCCGGCCCCTCCGACCGCGTGGTCCTCGATCCGTACCGACTGGAACAGGTGCTTCGTCCCCGCACCCTCACCGCTCTGTACGAGCGCTATACGGGTCGGTCGCTGGAGAACGCCCACGACGCTCACGCCGACGTCGAGGCCGCTGGGGCCGTCCTACAACACCAGATGGCCGAGCATGACCTCGACGCAACGCCGGCCGAGCTGGCGAATCTGGCCCGTGGCGACTACCTCGACGATGGGCGAAAACTTAAGCAGGATGGGAACCAGGTCGTCGTCTGCTTCGGCAAGCACAGCGGCAAAACACTCCGCCAGCTCCAGTCCGACCACGCCGACTATTTCGACTGGATGTACCGAACGATCGACGAGATTCGCCCCCACATTGACGACGCCCTAGGCTGACCCCGCCCCCCTGCTTCCGATGGGCGAAGTGCCTGTCTCACTCGATGGGGCTTGTGTGTATTTCGTCGCGCGCCTCTTGCCTGTACGCCCTGCCCCTCTCCCTCTGAACTCATGACCCTGCCTCCATGACGGAGACGATCATTCAGAATCAGTTGTACGACTGGTGCTCGGACAAACGCCATCCGGTCACGATCGACAATTGCGGCGCCTGTACGATTGGCAAAGCGGACCTCTTAAGCGTAACAAAGGCCCGCCTCGTGCACGAGTTTGAAATCAAGTGCACCGTAACCGACTTCGAGCGTGATTTCACGGACAAGGACACGAAGCACAAGCGCCTGGGCCGGGCCGACAACCGACTCATGTCGTTGCCGAACTATTTCTGGTTCGCTACGCCGCCGAACCTGCTGGACCTGGACGACATCCCGGACTACGCCGGCCTCATGATCGTGGACGACGATGGATGCGTTGAAGAAAAACCCGCCCCTCGCATCCACTCCGACAACCTTTCGGACAAGGACCGTCGCTACATTGAACGCGGCCTTACTCACCGCTACTGGCGCCGGCGAAACGACTGAATCGATTGACTTTTCCCGTACAGTGTCTGCACCCCTGCCTGGACTCGAACCAGGACCTGCGGCTTAGGAGGCCACTGCTCTTTCCAGGTTGAGCTACAGGGGCAACTGTCTACTCGCCGGGCGCTGCCCTGAGAAAAAGTCCTATTCCCTCAGGGGCGTGCGTACGCTACGGCGCTCCGTGAACTTTGAAAAACGCTAGCTGGAGACAATCTCGATTTCGATGTCGTAGTCGGCCGTCGTCAGTGTAATGGTACGGTTTTGGTTTGCGAGGCCGTAGTCTTCAATCGCATCGGGAAAAGCCCCGTCCGGCGTGTCCATGTTGAACAACGCATCGGCCACCACCTTCCAGTCCTCCGGGGTCAGGTGAACCGTCGCCGCCCCGTCTTCCGCCACCATCGGGGCGTAGTCGAGCACTCGTTCCAGGTGATTGATCGCCTGTTTTAGATGCTTGTTCTCAGGAATGTCGGGATCGAGTTCAGCCATGTCGAGGGGGATGAGACAACATCAGTACAGAAGAACCAGTCGTCTGCGCTCTACGAAGCGGCTCGGCGGCACGTTCCTCTCCAAGACCGTTTGGCGAGCACATGCAGGAAACGGAAGATCGGGACAGAGTCGCCCCTGCATGCCGTAGCGGTCCGCCGCCCCGACGCTCATATGCGCCCATCAGGCTCAATGCTGAACGCCCCGTAACTACGCCCCGAAACGGAACGGGCTCCACTCCACCGACCTCAACGGCACATGCGGTATCAGCAGCATTTGCAGATCAACATCCCGTTCTCCGCAGAAGAATACAAAAATTTACCAGCGCCGTCCCTGCGAATCGCCGAACGAGTTCTGCGATTACGGCGCTCGCTTTGTATCCTTGTACCGGTCCGTTCCCCCCCTCTCAACGAACAATGCCTGCACCGCACGGGTCTTCGTCCCCGTTGAACGGAGGGATTTTTGTCCGGACCACTGTGGCTCCCCCTTGCACTATGCGTTCTCGTCATGCGGATCTATCTCGACTACCTCCAGGACATTCTCGACCACGGCACCGAGCACGCCGATCGCACCGGCACCGGTACGCTCCGCGTGTTTGGGCGCCAGCTCCGATTTGACTTAACGGACGGATTTCCCCTTCTCACCACGAAACGAGTGTGGATGCGGGGCGTGACGGAGGAGCTGCTCTGGTTCCTGCGGGGCGAGACCAACATTCAGCCGCTCGTACAGGCCGGCGTATCCATCTGGACGGACTGGCCCCTTCAGCGATATCGTGAGCAGACCGGGGCCGAGATCTCTCAGGATGCGTTCGAGGAGCGCATTGCCACAGACGATGCCTTTGCAGAGAAATGGGGCGACCTCGGTCCCATCTACGGGAAGCAGTGGCGCGACTTCGAAGGTCCTGATCGTCGCGTGGATCAAATCCGGCAGCTCGTCGACGGACTGCGCGAGCGTCCGCACTCCCGTCGCCACGTCGTCAGTGCCTGGCACCCGGCCCAAATCGAGGACGCCGCCCTTCCGCCCTGCCACTACGCCTTTCAGTGCTTTGTGGAGGGGGGCGATCCTGATTCTCCAGGCCGGCTCTCCCTAATGTGGCAACAGCGGTCGGTGGACAGCTTCCTCGGGCTTCCGTTCAACATTGCCAGCTATGCCCTGCTCACTCACATGCTGGCCCAGCAGACCGGCCTCGTCCCCCATGAACTGATTTTCCACGGCGGCGACTGTCACATCTACCAGAACCACCTGGAGCAGGTCCAAGAGCAACTTTCACGCGCCCCCTACGAACGCCCCACACTTCGCCTCCGCCCGCAGGACTCGCTCGACGCCTACACAACGGACGATGTGAACATCGCCGGGTACGAACACCATCCGGCACTCAAGGCCCCGATCGCCGTGTAGATCGGCTTCGGACATTTGCCAAACGGCGCGGCGGCTGGCGATCGGTACTGTTCCCCATTCAATCCCCCTTCGCACGCATGCCTCCTTCTGAGTTGCCCGATGAGGATGCTCTTCAACGTTCGGACGACGCCCTCCTTCCCGACGAGGCGCCTGACCCCATTCCGGTGTTGACCGAAGCTGCCTCTCGGGTCCTGCAACGCCGCTTCCGGATCGTGCTCCTCATCCGGAATGCCTACGAGCGAATGCTATCACACTCGGACGTGCTGTCGGCGGTGTGGCGGGACCTCAGGACGATGCTGCGACTTGTCATTCGATGGGTCGACCAGTCGTACCAACGCATCTCCTGGACGCCTCTGCTACTGATCGTTGGGGCACTCATCTACTTCGTCACCCCGGTCGACGTGGTCCCCGATGCCCTTGGGGCCCTCGGCTTTGTGGACGACGTGACGGTGATCTCGACGGTCGTTCAGCGAGTGCGACACGAACTCGACCGCTTCCGTCACTGGGAAAAGACCACGGCCCTCACCGACTGAGTCCGTCTCTCCCTCCAATCGGCTGGCCGTCCCCCCGTCGCAACCGTCATAACAAGCGCCTACAGATTGCCATGACTCTCCAACTGGTGCTCGCCCTCCTCGCCGGACTACTTACCGGAGCCCTCATTGCCTGGTACCGGCGGTCACGGGGAGAGTGACGCGTGAAACGTGATCCCGGAACGACCCGCGAATCACGCCTCACGTGCCACGCGTGACTCACGGGACAATCTGCTCTCCGTTCTCGTCCGTCAGGATTAACGCATCCACCGGGCAAATGGCCGTCGCTTCCTCCAGTCGACCGGCGTCAATGTCCGGCGTCTCGTCCTGAAAGTCGACAATATTCTCCTGATCGATGACGAAAACCTCAGGGGCGAGGTTGGTGCAATTGCCCGACCCAATGCAAAGGGTCCGATCGATGCCCACCGTCATGCCACTGATTTCGCGCTCTCGGTACTCGTCGTCCATGCGTATAGGAAAGATTTACTGAGGAGTGATTCGGCGAAAATCGATATCTGCCACGACACTAGGGCGAACACGTTCCCGGCGTGTGCATCCTTCCCCCGGACGTTACGAACCGGAACCGCCGGTCGCCCCCGCCCCTCCCGACCAGAACCGGCCTCGCCTTCACCCTTCCCCCGACAGGTCCAGCGTACGATCTTCAAGCTCCTGATCCTCCCGTGCCAGTGAATCATCGAGGAGGTTGCCAGCAATCTGGATAAAGTCGCGCTCGGTGATAATTCCAACGAGCCGCTCCTCTCGCACCACAGGAAGTGCCCCAATTTGGTGCTCGCGCATCATTTCGACGGCCTCGCGAGTGGGCAACTCTGGCGAAACCGAGATCGGATCCTCCACCATAATCTCCTTCACCGGAACGCCCCCCTCCGGCACCTCCGTCCGCTCAGCCATATGACGCAGGAGCGTCCGGTGGCTAATGAGCCCCACGAGGCGATGTCGCTCATCCTCCACCAGCACATGGCGGATGCGTTGCCAATCCATGAGGCGCGCCACAAACTCGATCGACTCCTCCTCATGAACGGTGAAGAGCTCCGTCGTCATGTAGTCTTCGACGTTCGTGTCTTTCATGCCCGTCGGGGTGTAGCCTTCCTCCAGCGCCGCCAGGGACCATTCGTGCACAGGAGCCCCCTCCCGCTGACGCTCCACCATACCACGAGTCAGAGCCCCCAGCCGCTCGGCCCGCGAGCCGACGTTCTTCATCCGGGCCATCGAGTCGAGCTGCCACTGCGCGCCGGTTTGCTGCGTCTCTACTCGTTTCTGGATGATGCCCAGATAGCGATCGATGTCGCCATCGCTGATGTCGGAGTTTCGCAGGCCCGACTCCGCCCGGGGCAGTAGCGTATCGAGAATGAGTTCGTGGGCGGGCCGCTTCGAGCCGTCGAGCCACGTAAATTGCGAGGCAAGGCCATTGCGGGCCGCCGCGATGAAGTTGTGACGGGCATCATCGAAGTCCATGTCGCGGGAAACGTCCTTGTACTCGTCGGCCAGGCCTGCCACAAGGCCGTACCAGAACACGGCATTGGCAATTTCGTCGAGGACGGTCGGGCCGGACGGCAACACCCGGTTTTCAATGCGCAGGTGCGGCTTGCCGTCGGTAATGCCGTAGCACGCCCGATTCCAGCGGTACACCGTGCCATTGTGGAGCTGAAGGGCCATGAGGTTGGGGACCTTCCCCTCCTCTAGCATTTTGAGGGGCTCCTCATTAAGCTCCGTCGTCAGCAGCACACGGAACCGTGAGATGTCCTCCTTGAAGATTTCCAGCACCGATTCGTCCACCCAGTCGGTCCCGAAGTGCACGCGGGGCCGCATCTCGCGGAGGTAGAGGTTGCTTGACCGCGTATCCACAGCCTGCTGGAAGAGGGCAATGCGCGTCTCTCGCCAGAGGCGCTTGCCGAAGAGAAGCGGCGAGTTGGTCCCCGCCGCCAGACACGGCGCCGCCACGACCTGCGCTATGTTGTAGTAGCGGGGAAATTCCTCGGGCGACACCTGAAAGTGGGTCTGGAAACTCGTGTTGCACCCCTCCAGCATGATGGAATCATGCTTGAGGAAGAGCTCATCGATCCCTCGAATCTGGTACTGCCCGGGCCCGCCCCGCAAACGGCCCAGTGCATCATTCAGAGCGTAGTATCGGGGCCGCGGCGTCATGTAGTCAAGCGCAAAATCCGACAGGTGTGCCGTGGGCAAGATGCCGGTCATAGCAATGTCGCCGCCCACCTCCTGCGTGAGCGCCCGAACCTTCTCCACGAGCTCCCCAGTGGCCCGCTCCATTTCCTGGAAACAGTCGCCTCCGTACTGGAGGGGATCCATGTTGAACTCGATATTGAACTTCGTGAGCTCCGTCACGATTCGCTCGTCGGTGTTGCGCTCCAGCACCTCTTCGATGATGGGTGCAGGGGCGCCCCGCTCGTCCACCATGAAGAGCTCTTGTTCTGCCCCGATTCGCCGCACGCCGGACTCGAACATGTCCTCATGCAGCATCAATTCCAGGGCCCGCACGTCCTGAATCAAGTGGTTCGTGAACTCCCGTAGAACGGACGGATCCGCATCTCGGTGTACGTTGTGCTCACCCATAAGAGTCGATCGCGCTGTAGTCAAAAAAACGGTTGGAGTCCAGGCGGAGGAAGCGCTTTCCTCCGTTCTTCCCGGAATAAAGATTGCCGGCTCTCTTCGTCGAAAGAAGATCGATTCCCGTTCCCAGTCATGGCACGCTGGCGACCTTCATGCCAACGGACCTCCCACGAAAAAAGGGGACAACGGGACGCAATATAATCAAACTTCTGTAAACCAATCCAGCAGATCGGCAGGATCGGCACAGAAACCTCCCGATCGACACCACCGTTCAGATTGATTGGTTCTTTAACTGTTTCTTGACCGGTTTGCTGCAGGATGATTTCCGATCAGGTTCGTCCGTGGGAGTCCCTTCTTTCCCTCTGTGCATGCCTCACACTCCTTCTCCTCCTTGGTCCTTTCCTCTCTTCTTCGGCTTCTGCTCAAGAGGGCCCGCCTCGGTCAGCCATCTCAAATCGAACCGCGAAGGCGCTGTTCGTGCGTGGCCTTACTCAGTCGTACCTGCAGGACTACGAACAGGCCATCTCGCTCTTCGAAAAAGCCTTGGACGCGTCCCCGCGCCAATCCGCCATCCTGAGCGCCCTAGCGGAGGCGGAAGCGGGTCGCGATAACCGTACGTCCGCCCTCTACTACGCCCGGCAGGCGCAGGAGTACGCCCCAGAGGAGCCCTACTACTACCACGCGCTCGCCGACCTCCTTCGAGACGCCAACCGCCCCGCGGAGGCCAAGGAAACGTACCGCTCTCTTCTCTCCCGCTTTCCCAACAACCAGGCCGCCCGGCTGTCCCTGGCTCGTCTGCAGGCAAACACCGGTGCTCCCCGTGCGGCCTTGCGCACCTATGAGACACTAGTCGACTCTTCGGCCTCCGTACAACCGCAGGCCTACGCCGAAATGCTGTCGCTATACCAACAGGTGGGCGATGAGGACGGACTGGAACGAACACTGAAAGCTCTCGTCGACCTCCGCCACAACACGCCCCGCTATCGCGAAATGCTGGGCCAACTCTACATCAGGCAGGACCGATATGAGGAAGCAATCCCCCTCTTCGAGACCCTGCTTCTAAAGCGCCCCAGCAACCCGCGTCTGCTTAGCCGTCTGAAGATGCTGTACACAGAAACGGGCCAACCGCAGAAGGCACGGACCGTCGGAACGGTTGCCTCGGAAACGACCGCTCCGTCCCAACTCGTGGCCCGGGCCCGCTCGCTCTACAGCCAGGCCCAATCGTCCGACAGCACCGTGACCCAGACGGCAATCGAGTTGCTGCAACAAGCGTTGGACACCGCTCCGACTCAGGTCGATGCGCTGGACCTGCTCGGGACCATCTATCTCGATCGAGGCAAATATGCAGCAGCGGCCCCTCTTTTCCAAAAGGCCATCGACGAGAACCCCCGCGACCCGACCCGCTGGCGCCGCGCAGCAACGGCTCACCTCCGGGCCGACTCTGCCCGTCAGGCTGCTGCCCTGGCCGAGGAGGGGCAACTTCTCTTTCCCGGCCGCTACGATCTTGCACGAGTCGAAGCGTTTGCGCGCCTTCGTCTTGGCGAGTACGAGAGCGCACGGGCTCGTTTTCGAGAAGCCCAAAACCGAATGGACACGACCTCCGTCTCGGGCCCCGAACGCGCCGAACTCCTTTCCGGGCTCGGCCTCGCCCAGCAGCGCCTTGGGCACATCCAGAACGCCCACCGAACCTACGATGCCGCCCTCCGCGTGGATGCAAATTCCCCGACGGCTCTTCGGTACTATGCCTATAGCCTCGCTCAACAGGGCACCCAACTGGACCGGGCGCTGGCGCTGGCTCAGCGCGCTCTGGAGACCGCCGGGCCCACGGCCGATGTTCTTGACACGCTCGGGTGGGTTTATTTCAAGCGAAAAAACTACACACAGGCCGAATCCACGTTCGAGCGCGCCCTCTCAATAGGAGGGGCTTCCGCCCGCGTTTACGAGCATTTTGGCGATGTCCAGCGTGCCCTTGGCAACGAGTCGGACGCTCGTACGTATTGGCACAAGGCGCTCGAACGAGACCCGGACCGTGAATCTGTGAAACGGAAACTCGATTCGAGTCCGCAGAGCTGACGTTCGTAACGCGATCCTCCCGCCTGTCCTCCGTGCTAGAACTGCCCCTGTTCGTGCCCTCTCGTCGTCCGCCGCGCCCCCTCCTGCTTCTCGCACTGGCATGTAGTCTGGGCCTGCTCGGCTGCAGCGGTCCGTCCTCTACCCGGGCTCCTTCGGCTCTCCCCTCCGCCTTTCCCAATCACTCCGCCGATCAGATTCGGACGCGCCTGCAACAACCGAGCGATACCCTCCAGCGGTACGCCGCCGAGGCCCGCGTGTCCGTCCGTACCCCCTCGGAGAACCGATCGTTCAACGCCCAGATCCGGCAAGAAAAGGCCGACTCGCTCTTCATGCGGTTCAGCCTCTTCGGCTTTGAAGGCGGCCGCATGCTGCTGACCCCCGATAGTGTCTTCTTCTACGACAGCCGCAAGCAAACCCTGCGTGTCGGGCCAGTGGCAAAGGCGCAGCAGATTCTCCCGGCCCCCGTTGCCTCCGACGAGGTGTTCGACAACATGCTCGGCCTCGCGTCTCCGGACGGCCCCACCGACTGGACCGTAACAGCCGACAGTACGCGCTACTACCTCTCTGACCCTGAGGAGCACCGGCGCTGGACGGTGGATCCCCGTCACTGGCGCGTCGTCCGATTTACGCGGACGGACGGAAACGGCACGATTCTCGAAAAGCGCCGATTTTCCAACTTTCACACCACGCAGGGGCTGACGCTGCCCCGCCGTGTGATCTTCGAGCGCCCACAGGAAAACTTGAGGGCCCAAATCGACTATAAGCAGATTCAACTGAATCCGTCGCGCTTGTCCTTCACCCTGGGCGTTCCCCCAAACGTGCCCCGCCGCCCCCTCCGCTAAGCGGCACGCCTGTACAACCGACCGGCTTTCCCGATGCCTCCGACGTGGTCTTCCGATAGGAGTAGTGCCCCGCGTTCGGGCCTCCGATGGGGCCTGCTGTTCGTGGCGTGGATGCTCCTCACACTTCCCGTTCAGGCCCAGGAAGACCTGCAGGCCCGTCGTGCCTCCACCGAAGACCGCCTGCAAAACCTGAAGCAGCAAATTCAGCAGGACCAGTCTCGCCTTCAAGAGACGACCAAAGCCGAAGAGGCCACCCAGGAAAAGCTGGAATCCCTCCAGCGCGAGATTGCGCTCCGCGAAGAGCTGGTCTCCACCTACCAGCAACGGCTCGACGAGCTCGAACAAGAACGAACGACCCTTCGCAACAAGCTCCGGGACCTGCAGGACCGGCTCGACGACCTTCAGCAGGAGTACCGGAAACGGGTGGTACACGCCTATAAGTACAACCGCATTCCGGACCTGGCCCTCATCCTTGCCTCCCGCTCCATCAACCAAATGCTGGTTCGCATCCGCTACCTCCAGCGCTTTGCACAGCAGCGGCAGGCCCAGCGCTCCGACGTAAAACAAGCCGCGGCTCAGGTGCGGGCCTCCCGCAAGAAGCTCAAACAGAAGCAGGCCCAGACGGAAGAGCTACTCGCCAACGCGCGTCTGGAGCGCGAAAACCTGGAGGCCCTCAAAGCCGACCGGCAGCAGGTGATTTCCCAACTTCGCTCCCGCCGCTCGGAGCTGGAGGAACAGATCCAGCAAAAGCAGGCCCAGGCCCGCCAGATAGAGGAGCAGATCCGTCAGATCGTCGCCAAGGTAGAACGGCGACAGGAGCAGAAGCCGGAGGCGCAGCAAGCCGAACAAGCCGCTCTCTCCGCCAACTTATCCGCCTCCTTTAAGCAAAACAAGGGGGAGCTGCCGTGGCCTGCCAAGGGGGCAATCACAGAGGGCTTCGGCAACCGCGTCGATCCGGTACACGGCACCGAAACGTATCATCCCGGCATTCTCATCGCCACGAATCCGGAAGAGCAGGTCCGTTCCGTATTCAAAGGCACCGTGAGCGGGGTGGACTTCGTGCCGGGATACGGGACGTATCTCGTAGTGCGGCATGGCGAGTACCTGTCCGTCTACAGCAACTTCTCCACTCTATACGTCGAACAGGGCGACGACGTAGCGGCCGGCGAGGTGATTGGGCTCGCCGGCACCGACGAGCAGCCGCGCGGGGCCGGCGTCTTCTTCGCCGTCTTCGACCGGGGCCAGAGTACGTCGGTCGACCCCACGGCCTGGCTCACCGCTCGGTAGCGGTCCCAACTCATCCGGATTCACAAAAACCTTTCTGCCGGTGGGGACCGGGGATTTGGGATTGGCGGGGAACGGAGCGTATTTTGCGTTGATTCACCCCTTCCTCTGTACGCAACCCCTTCCCCCCATGGCTACCCATTACGACTGTGTCATCATCGGCAGCGGGCCCGGCGGCTACGAAACAGCAGTGCGCGCCTCCCAGCTCGACATGAAGACTGCTATCGTCGAGAAAGATAAGCTCGGGGGTGTGTGCCTGAACGTCGGCTGCATTCCGACGAAGGCCCTTCTCAAAAGTGCCGAGGTGATGGCGGAGTCTTCCCACCTGTCCGACTTCGGGCTGGAACTGGACGGCTCGGTCTCTCCCAACTTTCCGAAAGTCATCGAGCGCAGCCGCGGCGCGGCCAACCAGATGAATCAGGGCGTGCAGTTCCTGATGAAGAAAAACGACATCGACGTGCTGTACGGCCGCGGACGGCTGGCCGACGACAGCACCGTCGAGATCGAACCATCGGTTAACATGGACGGGGAGGAGATCGGCGAGGAGCAAACGGTGACGGCCGACCACATCATCCTGGCCACCGGCGCACGCCCGAACGAGCTCCCCTTCCTCCCCATCGACGGCGAGAACGTAATTAGCTCCACGGAGGCGATGCTCCAAACCGAGCAGCCCGACTCGATGGTGATCGTCGGTGCCGGCGCCATCGGCGTCGAGTTTGCCTACTTCTACCACCACATGGGCACAGACGTGACGATCATCGAGGTGATGGACCGCATCGTGCCGAACGAGGACAAGGACGTGTCCAAAGAGCTGACGAAAGCCTACAAGCGAATGGGCATTGACGTGATGACGGGGGCCGGCGTACAGGGCGTCGACGACAGCGGATCGCCGCTCGAAGTGGAGGTCGATACGGGCGACGGCACCGAACACCTCGAATGCGACCAGGTCCTTTCTGCCGTGGGCGTCGTGGGCAATGTCGAAAACCTCGGCCTCGAAGAGGTGGGTGTCGAGACAGACGGCAACGACATCGTGGTGGACGACTACTACCGAACCAACGTGGATGGCGTGTACGCCATCGGCGACGTGACGGGCGCCCCCTGGCTCGCGCACAAGGCCAGCCACGAAGGCATCCTCTGCATCGAGAACATTGCGGGTCACGACGTGCGGCCGATCGACAAGAACGACATCCCGGCCTGCACCTACTGCCAGCCGCAGATCGCGTCCGTGGGCTATACCGAAGAGGAGGCGAAGGAGGAAGGCTACGACGTGAAGGTTGGCAAATTCCCGTTCAAGGCCAACGGCAAGGCCGCCGCGCTGGGTCACCAGGACGGCTTCGTCAAGACCATCTACGACGACAAGTACGGCGAATTCCTGGGCTGCCACATCATTGGCAACGACGCCACGGAGCTGATCGCGGAGGTCGTGGCCTCGCGCAAGCTGGAAACGACGGGCCACGAGATTATGGAGTCCATGCACCCGCACCCGACGCTCTCGGAGGCGGTGATGGAGGCCACCCGCTCCGCTTACGGCCAGCCGATTAATATCTAAGCTCTGTTCTGCTTCTCTTTCACGGCGCCGTTCCGTAATCGGAGCGGCGCCGTTTTCTTTTTGTGGGATTCCAAAAGAATGGTGCGGGTACATCCCCACTGCAGAACCGAGCAAACGACCGCGCTCATCAGAGACTCGTCCGCATGGGCTGGGGCCATTCGATCTCCACCCCTTGCCCTGTTAGAAACTGCTGAAACTGATCCAATACCGCTTCTCGCTCCCGCACCTCTTTTAGCCGTCTCTCCTCCTCGATGCAAAACGACGCAAGCAGCCCTGCAGACTCTCCGATATTCCACTCCACCGGATGGAGGCGATAGCAGCCATTTGCGATGTGGGTGACCCCAATGTTTTTGCAGGCTGGGATCAGGTTCTTCGTCTTTACCGGAATGAGGGAGCCCAGCGGAATCTGGAACGGAAGAGAGCTGAAGTCGACGTAATTTCGCCCGCCGGTTGACGGATGCAGGTCGATTCGATATGCCCCCACCCCAACCGAGTCCTCAAACTCGGCGGCCGTTACGTCCTCGGTCCCCTCTCCAGTGATGTCCATCCTCGCCTCCGCCCCCACGTGCCGCTCTGTCACTGTAAATTCGGCCTTGATTCGGCGTGCCTCGCGAACGTACGGGTACTTCGCCAGGCCATGGTCGGTCCCTCCCATGACGTCTCCACGCAGACGCAACTCGGGCCACCCCACGCCCCCATCCGGACGGGGGGCCTCTGTCTGCAGCCAGTAGAGCAGCGACCGACTCAACTGCTGTGCCTCGTGTAGATTCTGCTTTCTTTCCTCTTCGTCCACCTCCAGGATATTCCCCAACCAGTAGTCATTTTGCGGCCAATTGACGAGGGAGATGCCGCCCTCGTACCCGGCCCCCTCAAAGTTGGAGGGATCGATGAGGCGCCTGTACTTCCAAAAGTTGAAGCCCTCGCTTTCTCCTGCCGGGTTGAAGCCCGCAGTCGTCGGCTCCAACGTTCTCGGATTCGTGTAGGTGAAGTCCAACAACCGTCCTGGCCACGACGGGTCCAGGTCGGGCTCGTACGAGCGCCAGAAATCGTACATGTCCGGCTTTTCGATGGTACGCCGCTTGCCCTCAACATAGTCGACCGCGAAGCACCAGGTCAGGGCCTGAAAACTCTCAGGATCTGGTTCGTCGGGCGCGTGGGGCTCTCCGGTTTGGTGTACCGATTCCGCCCCCGTGACGTACGCCGTGTCCGTCAGGGGCAACACATCTCCCAACTCCGTCGCATCCAGAAAGAAGTCAGCCGTTATGTCTACGTCCGCCTCCGTCCTCGTATCCTGAACCGTGACCGACTCCACCCGATCGCCAGTGACAGAGGCGGACACCGGCACATGATTCGTCACGATGGTTAGCAGGCCGCTGCTGACGTACGGCTGCAGCATGGACCGCAGCACGGCCAGCGAGATTCGCGGCTCGTGACAGATGCGCGAGACCGCACAACTGCCGGGATTGAAGTGCCGTGTTCCGTGCGCCTCCGCGTTGAGGTTGTATGAGCGACGATAGTAGTCCCTGACCGCGCGACGGTATTCGCGGTACGATTCGGTGGCCCCGAACTGCTCAATCCACGGGTGCTCATCGGGAGGAACGCCTTGCTGCGACAACTGCCCTCCAATCCACTCCGTTTGTTCCGTCATCACGACCCGGTGCCCGTTCCGAACGGCAGCAAGGGCGGCCGCACATCCTCCAACGCCGCCGCCGATGATGCCGATGTCGGCCTGAATCTCTCCTCGCGAAAGCGAATCGACCACATACTCCAGATTGTCGATCCCACGCAGTCCTCCCATCCCCGATAGAGAGGCTCCCATTCCGAGCAGCTGCAAAAACCGACGCCGTTCCATCGTTTGTGCTATCTGTTGAATACGAAAATGTCGTCGAAAGAGCCGTGGTTGCCGTCTCGGATCGGTCGGGTCACCGCGCCTTCAGCACCCATCCCTTCGGATCGATTCGAATTTCTGCCTGCGGCGATACGTCAAGGCGTCCCTCCCCGCCGGTCATCGAGACGGTTTGTTTCTCCCCCGCCACCCGAACGGGAACCGGCACCTCAAACCGTTCGGCCGAATTCGCCCACCGAAGCGTAAGCTGCCCCTCCGTGCGAGTTGAATCCAGCCGTGGGAGGTCAGCCTGATAGAGGTACGTCTCCGCAAACGCGTCGAGCTCCCGCCCGGCAACCGATTCGGCCCTCCGAAGAAACTCGTCGGTGTCCACGTGCCGACACGCCTGCCCCGCGGTCGAGTCCGGTGCAATGAATTGGCGAAGTACCGTTTCGACGGCGTCCTTGCCGATCCTGGAACGGAGCGTGTGGAGAACGAGGGCGCCTTTGTAGTACACGTCGCGCCCATAGATGCTTTGAGCAGAGGTCGGCTCTGTGCGAGCGATGGGTGCACGATTGGCCACCTGACGGCGGAAATAGTCGATGACCTCGTGGTAAGCCTCCGGGCCCCGCAACGACTCGGCGTAGAGGGCCTCCAGGTAGGTCGCCGTGCCCTCGTGGATCCAAAAATCTTTCCAGTCGCGCACCGTCAGGCAGTTGCCGTACCACTCGTGCGCCAGTTCATGGAAGTGTAGCGCATCGAACCCAGCGTCGTACCCGAGTCCCCCCGACCGATTGAAGTCATTCCCATAGGCAATGAGGGTCTGGTGCTCCATCCCCAAGAAGGGCGTCTGTGCAATGCCGTACTTATCGGTCCGGAACGGGTACGCCCCAAGGGTCTCCTCCAAAAATCGGAGATGATCCAGAAAATGCGGCAGATTGGCCTGCGCCTGGGCCGTATCCCCCGGCAGGGCGTAGAAAGAGACCGGAATCGGTGTGCCCGCAGTGCTGGCATACGTAGTGTCGACCGTCTCGTAGGGCGCCACGTTCATCGTGACCGCGTAGGTATTGATGGACGTCGACACGTGCCAGCGGTACGTCTTCGTGCTGTCGGAGGCGCGCGTGACGTCCCGCAGCACCCCGTTCGACGCAGCGACGAGGGTGTCGGGGACCGTAAAGGCCAAGTCCATCGAATCCGGCTCATCAGAGGGGTGATCCTTCACCGGCCACCACAAATCGGCTCCCGCCGTCTGCCCCGAAGTGGCAATCCACGGATCCCCGTTCGGAGTCTCGGCCCAGGTAAGCCCGCCCTGCCACGGCGGATTGGGAGCCACGCGGGGCGTCCCTTCGTACGCGACCGTGAGCGACACCCGATCCCCGGCGGTCTTCAGCCCCGGGAGATCGATCCACAACTCGTTCTCGTCGTTCTTGCGCCGAAACGATCGTGACCGCTGGTCCTCCCCCTGCCAAATGTCCGTCACCGACAGCCGGCGGTCGAGATTCAAGACAAAGACCCCAAGCGAATCAGTGACGTCGGCTTGTACCGTCAGTCGACCGTCAACCGACTGTCGGTCCGGGTGCACAGTGAGGGCCAAGTCGTAGTGCGTCACGTCGTAGGCGGCCTGTTCAGGAAGGAGCCGCCCGCCCGAGTCTTGTGCGGGGGCCGTCTGGCAGCCAGTCGCAAGGACGAACGAGAGGAAGAGAAAGAACCACGTGAACCGATCGGGGTGCATGTAGACGAAAGAGGATCGAACGGGTAGCGAACGCCTCTTGTACCTCCGTTCCTAGCGCTTGTTGTCCCGGCAGGGACTCTCGCGGCCAGACGCGTGGGTACGAGCCTGTCCGGAAGACTGCTACCCGCGAAGGAACAGATCGGCGTAGCCCCAGGCGTATCCGAGGACAAAACCGTAGACGCCACCGAGAGCCGTGCAGAGCAACAGATCGACCAAGAAAACGTCCGTTGCGTAGATGGCCCCGGGCTCTATCAGAAAAAACAAGGCCCCCAATCCACTGCAAAGCGGGACGGTGACCGAGGTTCGTCCATGGATGGTCTCGTAATCGGCCGAGAGGCCGCCCACCTTGTCCAGAATCGCCTGACTGACAGAAATGGTGCGGGGCTCCTCCTTGGAACGTCGTCGCCATTCCTCTTTGTAGGACCGCCGGCGCACGTGTACCTCGTCCACCGTGTCGGCGACATCCGTTTCTTCGTCGGAGGCGTCATATTTTGCCCGCCTCTGCGGATCGCTCAGGAGTTCAAAGGCTTTTCGGACCCGCTGGAATTCCTCCTTTGCAGCGTCTTCTTTCCCCTCCGCCGCCCGATCCGGATGACATTCGAGGGCCCGCTCCCGAAACGCCTCCTTAATCTCTTCCTGACTGGCATCTTGACGGACCCCAAGAACGGCGTAGCAGTCCATCATGGCCGAAATGCAGGTGCGTGGTGGAGTCGGTGGAGAAGGCTCCCAGACTGTTATTAAAATCCACCGGCCGGACGACTGTTGCACGCCGGATCGAATTCATATCCCTGCCCTCACACTTTTCCGCCTCGCTCTACGCTGGCGCCCGTAGTGACGCCTCCGGATCCAGGGCCTCCAGCAGGTGCAGGACAATTTGGGCCGAGGATCGCGCCGCCTCGTGCAGAAACGCCTGAAAATCGATGTCCGACGACCCGTCGGCACGGTCGGAAATGGCGCGCACGAGTAGAAACGGCACGTCGTTAAGGGTGCAAACCTGCCCGACCGCCGCCCCCTCCATCTCGACGCAGTCGCCGTCGAGCTCCTCCTGAATCTGCGCCCGGAGCGTTTCCTCCTGAATAAAGGCATCGCCGGTGCAGACTCGTCCCCTCCGAATCGAATGCTCAGCCAGGTCCACCTCCATGGCACGCGCGACCAGTTGCTCCGCCGCGGAGAAAAACCGCAGGTTGGAGAACGGGATCTGTCCTCGCGGCAGGCCCAAAAATTCCACCGTCACGTCATGTTGCACGCAATCCTTAGCCACAATCACATCCCCAATATCGAGTCCATCGTGAAGTGCCCCCGCCGCCCCCGTACAGATCACCGCGCCGACATCGAAGACATCAATGAGCAGCTGCGTGCACATCGCCGCGTTGACCTTGCCGACCCCGCCCTTCACCAAAACGAGATCGTGCCCGTGATACCGGGCCTTATGGAGAGTACGTCCGGCCTGTTCGCGACTCCCTACTACCGTACAGGCATCTAGATAGTGCTCAATCTCTTCCGCCATCGCGGACATGATTGCAAGTGCCATCGTGCGGGGGCCGTTGGGGAAAGACCGCGAGTACTGCTCCTATCAAAAGGCAGCGTGCACCAAAATGTACAGCACACGCTCCCAAACGCCAATCCCCCTACTCGATCTCTCTGTCCCCACCCATTGCCCTCCCACCCCGGCACGAGCCCCGCCCTTTCCTTACAGCCACAGGACCGGCCGTATTTTTCAGATCGTCATCGACGAGTAGCCGCCGTCCACCGGGATATTGGCTCCGGTGATGAACGAGCCCGCCGTCTCGGAGGCAAGGAGCAGCGTCGTTCCCACCAGTTCCTCTGCCTCGCCGAACCGATTCATCGGCGTGTGGCCCATGATATCGGCAATGCGCTCATCGGACAGGATTTCCTTGTTCTGTTCGGCGGGAAAGAAGCCGGGAGCAATGCAGTTCACGCGAATGTCGTGGGGGGCCCATTCCCGTGCGAGGTTTTTGCTGAGGTTGATGAGCCCGGCCTTCGATGCCGAATACGTAAACACCCGCGAGAGCGGCGTCATGCCGGCCATTGAGCTGATGTTGATGATGCTCCCCCCGTCATCTTGATCGATGAGATACCGGCCCACTTCCTGACAGGCTAAAAAGACGCCTTTGAGGTTGACGTTCATAATGCGGTCCCACTCTGCCTCCTCAATCTCGAAAAACGGGGTTGCAGAGTTGACGCCCGCAGAGTTGACCCACACGTCGATTTGGCCGAATGCGGCATCCGAAGTCTCCACCAGGGCCTGCAGATCGCCCCGATCGGTGGTATCGCACGCCTGAAACAGGGCCTCCCCCGCTCCGTCCGGATTGGAGAACTCCTCGGCTCGCTGAATGCCTTCCTCTTCGTTCCGACCGGCAATCACGGTGTTGGCCCCCGCCCGACAAAGCCCTTCGGCGATGGCTCCCCCGAGTTCGCCGGTGGCGCCGATCACCACCGCAGTCTTGTCTTCAAGGTCAAACTGATCGTTCGTAAAGCTGCTCATCAAAGGGAAAGCCTATATAAATGTCGAATAACAATTGCACCGAGGGACACTCCCCCGAACGGTCACGGCGCTCTACGCACGGACGGGCAGAAACGACGACCGTTACGAACCGCCGAGCTGTCGAATCCGGAGATCGCGGAACCGGTAGATCTTGCCGTCTTCGCCGTGGTGCTGGATCCCGATGACGCCCTCCTGGTCCACCGTGTCTCGAACAGCGGTCGTCATCTCCCCATTCACCCAGATCTTGAGGCTGTCCCCTTCGGCCCGAATCCTGTACTCGTTCCACCCGGTGGGCTTGAACGCGCCCCCATGATCCTCACGGAAATTGACGCCCGCAAGAGAATCGCCCTCCGCCGGATGGAGCCAGCCGCGCCGTCCCTCGTCGTAGAGGCCGCCGGACCACGCCCGATCGGTCGGGTCCACCTCCGCCTGGTAGCCGTACACGCGGTTGGAGTCCACCTGCGCCCGAAACATAAATCCGGAGTTTGACTCTCGATCCGGCAGGCGCACCTCGCCTTCAAAGACAAAGTCGCGGTAGGTGTCCTCCGTCACCAGAAAAAACTTGTCGTCGGCCTGCAGCGCAATCACGTCGTTCTCGACGCGGGCCCGGCCCCAATCGTAGGGATTGCGCCACCCGTCGAGCGACTCGCCATCGAAGAGCGTCGTCCACTCCTCGGCTCCGTCGTCAGGGTCCGAAGAGGCCTCATCTCCGGACGACTGGCAGCCGACCAGCAGGACGGCCACCGGCAGCAGAAACAGGAAAAATCCGTGCCGAAGGGACAATGAATTGATCATGGCAGTTGAGAATCGGTGTGTAACGTCAGAAAGCAACGATCGCTCCTTACACGCTCGGCTCCCAGCCCGGCTCATAGTCGCGACTCCAGAGCGCCATCGCCTCCTCGTCCTCGACGATCTTTCCGGTCTCGGGATTTGTCTGAAGGGTGTGACCGGTGCGCTGGGCAATGTTGCCGAGGTGACACAGGAGAACACTCTTGCGGCCCTCCTCGATTGGAGAGTGCGGATCCTCCTCGCCCCGAATGGCCGCGAGGAAGTTCGCCACGTGCCGATCGGTGTTTGAGCCGCCCCCCACCGTGCCGGTCCCGCTCACCTGCTCGCCGGTTTGGGCCTCATTGGCGTACTCGATGAGATTGTTGTCGTTGTCGTAGACGACGTAACCGCCCCGATCAACGATGAGCGTCCCTTCCGTGCCGTGAATCGAAGCGCCGCGACCGCCTCCGGGATTGCCGTCCGTCCCCTTCACCGGATTGGCGTTGCAACTGCGCCCCTCCCACGTGATCATCTTGTCGTCCCCGAACTCGTAGCTGGCAACCTGTGTGTCGAAGGCCTCCCAGTCGTCGTCGTAGTGGTACCGCCCCCCACTGGAGGTCACCTTGGTTGGGTGATCGACGTCGAGCGCCCAGCGACACACGTCAATCTCGTGCGTCCCGTTGTTGCAAATCTCGGCGGTGCCCCAGTGCCAGCGCCAGTGCCAGTTGTAATGGACGAGGTTTTCCATGTAGTCGTGGCGCGGGGCCGGGCCCTGCCAGAGTTCATAGTTGAGCCAGTCGGGCGCCTGGGCGGGCGTCGTCAGATCCAACGGCCCGCGGTCGTTTGCGTACCAGGCCCGTCCGAAGTACGGCTCCCCAATGATGCCGTCGCGGATCTTCTGAATGGCTTCGATGGAGCGAGGCGAGGAGCGCTGTTGATTGCCCATCTGCACCACGAGGTCCGGGTGCTTCTGCTGCGCGTCGAGCAGTAGCTCGCCCTCGTGGGGGTTGTGGCTGCACGGCTTCTCGACGTAGACGTGCTTGCCCGCGTCCATCGCCATGAGCGTAGCAGGAGCATGCCAGTGATCCGGAGCCGCAATGGCAATGGCATCGAGGTCGTCGTTCTCCAGCATGCGGCGCACGTCGGTCACGCCCTCTGGCGTCCGTTCCTGCAACGGCTCGCCTCCGTCCGGCTCGGTAATCGACGCCACGGCCCGCTCTACAGCCCGCCCGTCCACGTCGCAAACGTACCCGACCTCGGCCCCGGCCGTCCGCGCAAACACTTCGGTGAGATAATGGCCGCGGCTGTTGACGCCCATCACGCCCACCACGACGCGATCGTTGGGCGCCCCCGCCCCGAATGCCGGCGACAACGACCCGGCCACTCCCAGCCCCACCCCGGCCGCAGCTGTTCGCTTTAGAAAGTCTCGACGATGTACCCCTTCGGTGTCACTCATGACGGATGGTTCAGTTGATCAAAAGAGGAAGCAGTGCGGATCATCTTATTCCGCCGCCGACAACTCACGAATTTTGATGTTGCGGAACCAGAAATCATTGCCGTGGTCCTGGAGGACGATGTGCCCAGCCCGCCGGGTCCGAAAGCCTGCGATGTCGGCGTACTTGCTGGCCGCAAAGAGGGAGTCAAATTCGGCAGTGTCGAGGTTGTACTCGGCCACCTTTTTCCCATTAAGCCAATGCTCGCCGTGATTTCCGCGAAAGACCAGTCGGGCCTGATTCCACTCTCCGACCGGCTTCAGTGACTTCTGCTCGTTGGGCGGAATCAAATCATAGAGGCCTGCCGCGCGGTGGCTCGGTTCTTCCGAGTCGGGATGCCGCTTGTCGTCAAGCAGCTGGTACTCGAACCCAAGGGCGGCGTACTGCGGCTCGTGGGCCGTTGACAACGAATCGGACACGTTGTATTTGATGCCGCTATTTCCGCCTTTGCTCGTCTTCCACTCCAGCTTGAGCTCAAAATTGCGGTACGTGTCGGTCGTCATAATGTCGCCGCCCTCCAGCGGCTGCCCGTCCGGAGCGGTGGGCACGTCGCCGCTCTCCACCTTGTGGATGGTGCCGTCCTCGATTTTCCAATGCCCCTCCGGGATTGAATCGCGCCCGAGCCCGGTCCAGCCCTCAAAGCTGGTTCCGTCGAAGAGCAGGGCCCACCCCGCCTCCGTCTCAGACTGGGTCAGTGTGTTCGGGGCCGACGCCTCTTCGGAATCGTCGCTCGTCGACGAGCAGGCAAGCCCGGTAAAGAGGATCGCACTCAGAAGAAGAACGCCGAGGGTGCGAGTACTAGTCATTCGGATGGGTATGTTCATTTCGAAGAATCGGACGTGATGGAGGGGGACGTTCCTTCCGAAATCGCCATCGTTCCCACCCCCTCCACGTGATCGAGAAGATGGCGCCGTAAAACCTCGTAGTGCTCCTCCTCGTGTTGGTCGAGCAGGTCGAAGAAGTGCTCCTTAAATCGATCCCTGTCGTCTTTTTCGGCCGACAGAATGGAGCCGTACGTGATGTGCAGCAGTTGTCGCCCGTTGTTCTCCTCCAAATACGTCTCTTCCAGGGCCTCGTCCGCCACCTCGTCCGGCGCCGGAATCGCACTCAGGTCCGTAGAGACATGGTACGTCTTCCGGTCGTCGGCAAACCGATCGAAGGCGAGGGAAACGATTCGACGGAAGAATGCTGGGTCATGCCGGGCCGGAATGCGGAGCGCCTCCAGAAAGCTCGTCCCGGCGGTCTTAAGGTGGACGTGCTCCCCTGCGTACTCCCCAATGATGGGATAGACGGAAAATTTGTCGCTGCCGGAATGAATGCTGAGCTTGTACCCCCCGAACGCCTGGGCAATGGCGGCGTGCTGCCGAAACGAGAACTCGAATGCGGCACGATCGCCAATGTAGTCGATGCCTTTCTCAAAGTCACCGACAAACCGAGGCGCCAGACTTGTTACCTCGACCCCGAGACGGTCTAACTCCGACGCCACAAAATAGTGCTCATGGGGGGCGGTAGGCGCGTCGGTTTCGTCAACCGACATCTCCAGATCATACGCTTCTCCCGACCGGTGTTTATCGTACTGACCGGCGAGATACTCGGCCAGTTTCCGCGTGTGGGCCAACGCCTTTCCGTACTTCACAGCCGCTCGCATCAACGCCTCTTCGTCGAAGGAAATTTCGACCTCGTCCTCCTCTCCCGCCACCAAGAGTGGCTCCCCTACGTATCGCTTTAGCGCCGCTTCGGGAGAGGTGTCAAGAAGATCCCACGGTAGGGCCGCGTACTGCTCCACAAGGGCATCCATCCCGAGCTCATCGGCCGCCGTGTGTACGTGCTCGGAGGGATCGATGGTGTACATCGTGAAGCCCGCCTGCAGGCACGCATCGATATGATCCGTCCGCTTCAGATGGTCGGCGTCGGCCCCGTAGCCGTCCGTGTATCCCTCCTGGAAGACCGCCCAGCTAGCGTCGTCGAGCACCTCCTGCGGCGGGCGGCCGGTCCGCTCCATCTCACGGATGGACTGCTGCGCGAGCACCGGACGAACGCCTGCCGCCCGGCACGCACGGATGTGGCCGGGCGTGGCCTTTCCCAGCCGATCCCCGCAGCCGAGGGCCGAGGTACGCCCAATTGGTTCTGGAGCCGTCCACGGGAAACGACGCCGAAGCCGACGCGCGTTCTCGGCCGAAAGGGGACAAAGATACACTGTTCGGCCCTCTCTCTGGACCGCGCTATCGTATGAAAACTCGGGGGGCTCGTCCGCGAGAATCACGAACTGCTTCGCTTCATCGCCTCGCACGAGAAAATATATACGTCCGTCTACCGTCCGTACTGAGGAGCGATACACTGTTGCCGGATCTACCTCGGTGTCCAAAAGAAGGCGCCGTAGAGCCCCTTCATCGAAGGACACGTTGCGAGCCTTGGTCGGCATATCAGTACAGTGGCGGTGCGAGAGAAATCGGGGAACGCCGGAGAGGACACAGCCCCCCTCCCTGCTGCTCGTCCGGAAGCCCTTCCGGTTTGTCCAGTGATGCATATCCCCGTCACTTAACCGATTAAGTAACCGCCAGAGCGTCCAAAGTCAAGACGAATTGAATCGATCGACTATCCCTCTCCTCTCTCTTTCAGATACGGAGGGGTAATGTCGTCTGGCTCAATCACGTGGGTCGGAATCTGGATCTCCCGTGGCTCTCGGTTGGGATCCTGCATCTCGTCTAGGAGCATAGAGAAGGCCTCCCGCCCCATCTTTTGTGCTGGCTGACAGATCGAAACGTGCGGATACGCAAAGAAGCGGTTCAGTCCGTGCTGGCCAAACGAGTAGATTTGGATGTCTTCTTGTCGGAGGTGGTCCTGCTCTCGGATGGCATCGCCCACGCCCAGCGCAACGGGAAATGTAACCGCAAAGATGGCATCGGGCACCCTGCCTCGTTCAAGCAATGCATTTGTGGCCTGGTATCCGTGCATCTCATCAAAGCCTCCTTCCACAATCAAGGCCTCATCCACGGGAATCCCATGCTCCCGTAGGGCAGCCTCATACCCTGCTCGGCGGCGTTGTCCAATGCCTACATTCGATGTCCCTGCTACGTGTGCAATCGTGTCGTGCCCGGCCTGAAGGGCATGTTCGGTGGCCTGATACGCCCCTTTCTCGTCGTCCACGACCACCCGACTGGCAGACACGCTGTCGAGGACCCGATCGAAAAACACCAGGGGCACCTCTTCCTCTTCAATCTGCTCAAAAATGTCGACACTCTCCGTTTCTTCCGACACTGAGATGAGCAGACCGTCGACCTGCATTGAGAGCAGTGTGCGGAGGTGTCGGCGCTCGGCCGCTTCCTGCTCCTCGCTCACACAAAGAATGATTTCATAGTCGTGCTCGGAGGCCCGTTCATTAATCCCCTGAAGGGCATCGGCGAAGAAGTTGTGGTCAAGCTTCGGCACAACGACCCCAATCGTGGCCGTCCGATTGGTCGTGAGGGAGCGGGCCAGCCGGTTCGGCGTGTATCCCATTTCCCGGGCCGCCTCCTGCACCTTCGCCTTCGTCTCTGTCGAAATGTCGGGGTGATCGCGGAGAGCCTTCGAGATGCTGACCTTCGTCAGGTCGAGGCGCTCGGCGATGTCGCTAAGCGTGACGCGTGAGGACTCTGCCATACCCGTTGGGCGCGTAGTTCAGTCTGGTCAGGGACGTCCGTGGCGGAATACAAAACCCGACCCACGATGTCGGGATTCCGGGAGGGGGATTTGCATCAGCATGACGGGAACTTTCATTTACAAAGATGGTGGTCCCGTCATCAACCGTCGGACTTCCGTATAGAGCGATCGGTCCAACACATGGGATGGGCTCAAAGTTCGACCAAATGAACTGGCGGGGCGTCACTACCGGTCCACGTCGCCCGTCTGCGTCTCGTCATTCAAGAACATCTGCACCTCCGCCCAGGTCGGGATGCCCTCTGAGTCCCCAGCGACGGTTGTGGCGAGTCCACCCGCCACATTGCCCAGCCGTAGCGACTGCCCGATCGTTCGTCCTCGGAGTTGTCCTGCTAAATATCCGGCCGTAAAGGCATCGCCGGCCCCCACGACATCTACTACCTCCACGTCGATGGACGCTCGTCGCTCAAGACGACCGTCTTCACTGACGACAAGGGCCCCCTCCTCTCCGAGCCGCACGACGACCTGTTTCGGCCCCATCTCACGCAGCGCCCGAGCGGCCGCTGCCGGATCGCTCTCATCGGTCAAAAGGGCCGCCTCTCCTTTCCCTGTGAGCACCGTGTGGACATACGGCATCATGTCACAGAGTTCAGTGCGCGCCTCTTCCTCCGACCATAACTTTCGGCGCACGTTGGGATCGAGCGATACGGCCACCTCCTTTGCCTCTGCAATCCGCAGGGCCTCCCACACCGTCTCCCGACACGTCTCGCTCAAGGCGGGCGTAATGCCGGTCAGGTGGAGATACTCCGCCTGGGCAATATAGTCCGCGTCCAGATCTGCCGGGGCCATGCGGCTCGCGGCCGAATGGTCGCGGTAGTAGTAGACGCGTGTCATATCCGACCGGCGCCGCTCCTTAAAGTACACGCCGGTGGGAGCTTCCGCATCCTCGACCACTCGAGACACATCAACGCCTTCTCCTCGGATGGTCGACTGCACGCAGGCCCCAAACTCGTCGGCCCCAACCCGACTCATCCACCCTGCCTCGTGGCCTAGCCGCACCAGACCAATGGCTACGTTTGCCTCTGCGCCCCCGACATACCGCTCGAACTGCCGAGCGTGTCGCAATAGCCCCGATTGTGTCGGGGTCATTTGAATCATGGCCTCCCCCAGTGTTACGACGTCAAGCATGGAGCAGTGGAGGGGCAGGTGGAACAGGAATACGAAGGCACAGACGCGCCTCGTACGCTAGATGGCAGCGCAGAAAAGATCAAATCCGCACCGCCCCCCATCACTCTTAGAGACGACCCAAGACGTCCGACGAAGCACACGTCGCCCCGCGCTCCGCCTTCGTTCCCTCGCCTATCCGATCACGCCCCGCTCGGCCAGTGACGTGTGGTCGGTTCCAGCAATGATGAGATGGTCGTGCACCGGAATCCCCATTGTTTCGCCGGCCTCCACCAGCTGACGGGTGATGCGAATGTCCTCTCGGCTCGGTTCCGGATTGCCGGACGGATGGTTGTGAAGACAGAGGACGGCCGCCGCGTCATCGAGGATGGCCTGCTCAAACACCCCGCGCGGCTCCACGATGCTCGACGAAAGCCCACCTTCGCTGACGGTGTAGTCGCCGATGATGACATTGGCGGTATTGAGGTGCACGACCTTGAAGACCTCTTTCTGCAGATCACGCATGAGAGGCCCGTACACGTCCGCCACGTCCTCGGGACAGGTTACCTGCACCCGCTCGTCCTGCTGCCGCTGCGACTCGACCCGACGTCCGGCCTCGAAGGCCGCCGTAAGCTTGGCCGCTTTGGCCGGACCGATGCCCTGCGTGCGGGTCAGCTCCTTTGGTTTGCGCTGAGATACGGCATGAAGTGAGCCGTAGCTCTGCAGAAGCGACCGTCCGAGTTCGACCGCGGAGACAGGTCCATCACTCGTACGGGTGCCCGAGCCAAGCAACAGCGCCAGCACCTCAGCGTCGGAGAGCACCGTGGGCCCATGCTGTAACAGCTTCTCACGGGGCTGGTCCGAGGGGTCCCACTCGTGAATCGGTACGTGATAGAGCAGAGACGGCTCCCCCGACGACTCACAAGAAGAGTCGGCCCCCGATTCTGCGGACGACGAATTGGCGGATCCCATAAAACCGGATGATCTTGAGGTAAATTGTGACTACACCCTCAAGACACATGGTCTCCGTCAAGCATAACGTCCGGATCCGCAAGCCCGAGGAACCGCCCCATAGGGCCGAACGTCCGGCCTTTGTGCCCCCTATCGTCCTTACTCCGGCACCAGCTCATTCAACAGGTGCGCGTTGGTGGGGCTGTTCTGCAGATGGCGCTGGAGGGCCTGCATGGCTTCGATGGGCGAGCGGGAGTTGAGGGCCCGAAAGAGCTGGTTGTGCTTCTTCCGACGCACCTCACCCAACAGCCGCTCCTCATTCCGCGTGCCGCTTTCCCGCAGGTTGACCGCCGGGAAAATCCGCTTATCAGCCATCTCACGGTCGAGCACAATCTCGGAGTTTCCGGTCCCTTTAAACTCCTCAAAGATGACCTCGTCCATCCGGCTGCCAGTGTCGACGAGCGCGGTGGCGATAATCGTGAGCGATCCGCCGCCTTCGACGTTGCGTGCAGCCCCGAAGATCTGGCGCGGCACCTTGAGCGCTTCGGCGTCGAGCCCGCCGGAAAGTGTGCGGCCACTGCCGTCTACCCATAGGTTGAAGGTGCGACCGAGACGGGTGAGGGAGTCGAGCAGAAGGACGACATCCTTCCCCATCTCTACAAGCCGCTTTGCGTGCTCCAGGGCGAGAGTCGACACCCGAACGTGGTTGTCTTCGCCGCGATCGTTGGAAGAGGCAAACACCTGCGCTTCGGTGGTGCGCCGAAAGTCCGTAACCTCTTCCGGCCGTTCGTCCACAAGCAACGCCACGAGCTCCACCTCAGAATGATTGGCGGTCACGCCCGCCGCGATGTCCTTGAGCATAACCGTCTTCCCTGCTCGCGGCGGCGACACGATGAGCGCCCGCTGACCCTTTCCAAGCGGGGCCACGAGATCGAGCACCCGCATGGACATATCATCGGCCCCCGTGATGAGGTTCAGCTTCTCATCTGGGTAGATGCTGGCCCCATGGTCAAACGTCTTGAGCTGCGCCCATTCCTTGGGCGGCATGCCCATGACACTGTCGATCCAGCCAACCTGCATCCCGCCCTTACGGCCGGGTTTGAGGTCGCCTTCAATAACAACCCCATCCCGCAGATTGAACTTCCGGATGAGGGGAGGCGGCATAAACGGATCGTCGTCATCCTTCGGGAGGTCCGGCCGCAGCTCACGCATAAAGCCATACTTCTTGTCCCCGATCAACTCGAGGAGACGACGAAATTTCTTGTTCTCGTTTTCGGACATAATCGGTTACACGATGAGTGATAAAGCCGACAGGCATCGAACCGGACCGACCCTGTCGATACGCGTACAGAAAAAGGATTTCGATGCAAAACTGATCAGGCCACGCCCATGCCGTTCGTCAATTGGACGGCAAACGAGGCCCTGAACCGGGAGACGAGTTCGTCTTCCGAAATGGGCTTCGTGTCTGAATTCGTACTTCAACAGAATCACTGCCGTCCTCCCCCTTCCAGAGGAGCCCGCCATCGAGAGCCCTTCGCACGGCACCAACCTGATGCCGTGCCATGCGACTCCTTCGTTCGCTGTGCCGGAAGGCACCGGAGGAGGACGTACGTCTCGGAGGCGGGAACGTAGAAATAAAGGGACAAGCCCTGCGCCTCAGCAACACAACGAACGGAGCCAAACCGCCCCGAAACCAATCGGGGCCAATTGCACCGGAATCGTCTCTTGGTCTTGCTACTGAGAACGATTGGGCGTACAACGCAATGGAGTAGCGCTATACACTCACGTACACGGGGGAATAGACGCTATCGACGGGGAAGACCGTGGCCCACTGATGTCGGGACCAGCCCTGACACGTTTTCATTCACCATTGACTCTACACAATCCTCTAGATGCCCCTCGTGGGTCGTACTTCCATGACCCGACGTCGGGGAGACAAATCCAAGCCCTCACGCCAGCGAGGGGTCATTCTTAGAGAAGCCAAGACGACTTTCTTACAGGGAAACAGACTGGCGCCAAGCCAGAAGATAGGTCCTTCAATCATCGGCTGGAACGCCGCGGTATACAGATGGTTTCCCGCACTCCGCTCTGGTACTGCCCCATGACCATATTGACGAAAACTCCGTTTTTCAAACGATCTGTCTCGGGCTTTCGCTCGATGAGCCAGCGTCCTCTGCACGCTGATCGTACCAGAAGTGGGAACCGCTGTTCTGTTCGTTGAATGCCCCAATCTGTGACCTATCAGGACCTGCACATCGAGGCGCACGGCCCCCACGATGCCCCTCCTCTCCTCCTCCTTCATGGCTGGGGCAGCAGTGCCCGAAATTTGCGCCCCCTCGCCGACGCCCTGTCGACCTCCTACCGAACACATTCCATCGACCTGCCGGGCCATGGAACGTCGCCTCCCCCTCCTGAGCCGTGGGGCGTTCCCGAGCATGCCGCTCTTCTACACGCCTACATTGAGAACGAGATCCAATCCCCAGTCACCCTCCTCGGCCACTCCAACGGAGGACGTATTTCGTTGTATATGGCGAGCACCCCGTCGTACGCTGATCTCGTTGACCGCCTCGTCCTTATTAGCCCATCAGGGATCCGTCCTGAGCGCTCCTGGCGCTACCACCTGCGGTCCGGCCTGGCCCACATCCTGAAAGCGCCCTTCCAGGCCCTTCCGTCCCCTCTCCGGACCCCCGCCCTGGACTGGCTCCGACACTCTCTGGTGTGGCGCCTGCTGGGCTCCTCCGACTACAATACCCTTTCGGGGGTCATGCGCGAGACGTTTGTAAAAACGGTTAACCACTATCTGGACGACGAGCTGGAGCAGATTCACGTTCCTACGCTTCTGTTTTGGGGGACGGAAGACACGGCCGTCTCCCGTCGGCAAATGGGCATCATCGAAGAATCGATCGACGATTGTGGACTCGTCGAACTGGAAGGCGCCGGCCACTACGGTCATCTCGACAATTTTGACACTGTTCTCTCTGGTACCCGACATTTCTTAGAGAACACGTAGACGACTCGTGTACTAAAGGTTCTGTATTCTAGGAGGCTCTTTCGATTTCCGATCATCCTAGCCTGAAAAACGCGTATCCCAGTGGCATGGTACGGAGCGTATACGTCGGCCTCCCTGGCGGGACGCACGGGTCCGCAGTCGTTACAATCAGCTTGAATCCCCGTCGGATGAATCCAACACAGCCTCTATCGCCATTCTGCGCGAGCGACGGGATCGTGTAAAATCAAAACAACCTCTGCATCTGGAACGGCCCTTCTCTCTACCCAACGCTACGACCGATGACGATTGCCCTCTCCATTCTCGCGACCATAGCAACCGTATTCGCGGGGTGGCGGGCCATGCGGCGCACGCGTTTTTTCCTCCATATCTTTCAGCTGGAAACCTACAAGTTTGACCGATACGGCGACTGGCTCCTCACCCACATCCCCTCGGCTGTCGTCCGCCTTTCACATGCAGTCGGCGCCGGTCTCCTGGGACTGGCGGCAGCCGGATTCGCCTACTACGACGCTAACTGGGTCGCTCTGGGACTCCTTCCCCTCTGGACCCTGTCATTCATCTCGTCGCGACGCTACCGCAGCGATCAAGAAAAGAAACCGCTCGCCTTTACGGCTCGAATGACCCGTCTCGCACTCGCCACTGGCGCGGTGGCTCTCCTTCCTCTTGCGTGTGGGGCCCTGTACGGATGGATGCGTGCCGATCCAAGTGGCTTTTTCTGGTACCTGCTGGGCTTCCTCGTGACCGACCTCGGCGCGCCGCTCTGGGTCGCCCTCGGGGCTGGCCTCACTCACCCCATCGAAACCATCATTCAGGAAGGCTTCAAACGAGAGGCACGACAGCATCTGAAAGAGCGCTCGAACCTTTCGGTCATCGGCATTACCGGTTCCTACGGGAAAACGAGTACCAAATTTATCGTTGCCGAGCTGCTGCGGCAGAAATTCAATGTGTACGCAACCCCCAGCTCATACAACACGCCGATGGGGCTCTGCCTCGCCGTCAACGAGCATCTCAAGCCTGAACACCAGGTCCTCGTACTGGAGTACGGCATCCGCTACCCCGGCGATATCGATGAGCTCTGCGACATCGCGCGCCCGTCCCTCTCGGTCGTCACGACCATCGGCGTCGCCCACCTCGAAACGATGGGGTCCATGGACGCCATCGCGGACGAGAAGGGGAAGCTCGTCGAGTACACCTCTCCGAACGGCCCCACGGTCCTGAACGCCGACGATGATCGGGTAGACGCAATGGCGGCCCGTGCAGACGGGCCCGTATGGCGCATCTCGACCGAGGGTGCTCCCGACGCCGACATTACGGCCCACAACATCCGATACGACACAAACGGAACGTCCTTTTCCGTCACGGACGATACCGGCACGACGGCAACGTTCCACACACGCCTGCTCGGCGTGCACAACGTGACGAATGTATTGCTGGCCGTGGCCGTGGGCCGGAGCATGGGACTTCGGCTGCGGCAAATGGCTCACGCCGCCGAACGGATTGACCCGATCGAACATCGACTGCAACTCCGCGAGCGCGGAAACGTGACGATCATTGACGACGCCTTCAACTCGAACCCCATCGGAGCCCGCAATGCAGTCGAGATCTTGGGGCAAATGAACGAGGGACGACGCGTCATCGTGACTCCCGGGATGGTGGAGCTGGGCGAACGGCAGTGGTCGGAAAACAAAACGCTCGGCACGCACATTGCCGAGCACGGCATTGATCTGGCCGTGCTGATTGGCTCCGAACAAACGGCCCCTATTCGGGAGGGACTCGCAGAAGCAGAGTTTCCGGACGAGCGAGTGAAGATTTTCGAGTCTCTCTTCGAGGCGCAGGAGTTTCTGAAACAGTATCTTGAATCGGGAGATGTGGTGCTCTACGAAAATGACCTGCCCGATCAGTACTGATTGCGGACTCGGAAACAAAGAGGGGGACGGACGTGCCTTCCCTACCCCTGCCTGTGCCCCTCCCCATTCCTGCTCGCGCTCCTCCACACCCCCTTCTCGCCCCCCACCACCCTCATGCTCGACTACGAACAACGCCTGTGGACGGATGGATATCAGCGAGTAGCAGGCCTCGACGAGGCTGGACGGGGCTGTCTGGCCGGGCCCGTCGTGGCTGCCGCCGTCGTCCTCCCGCCCGAAACGGAGATCCCTGCGATTGCCGATAGTAAAGCGCTTTCCGAAGAACAACGGCTCGACGCCCGTACCCAGATCGAGGAACAGGCCCTCTCGTTCGCAATCGCCCATTGCTCGCCCGACGAGATCGACGAGCTCAACATCCTGCAGGCCGCCCTTGAGGCCATGCGCCGGGCCGCCAGCGAGTGCCAACCGCCCCCCGACTTCCTGCTGGTGGATGGCAATCAATGGTCGCGCTCCCTCACCGAGGCTCCCTGGCCGTACGAGACTGTAGTGAAAGGCGACGCAACGAGCCAGTCCATCGCTGCTGCCTCCATTCTTGCCAAAACGGAACGGGATGCCACAATGCGTACGCTACACGATCAGCATCCCGAGTACGGCTGGGATACAAACGTAGGCTATCCCACCCAGCAGCACTACGACGCCCTTGCCGAGCATGGGGTCACCCCTCATCATCGACAGTCGTTCACCCTCTTTCGGGATTAATCCTCCAACCCTACCAGGTCCTCGTTCCGGCTTGCCTCCGTCGCCCCCGCACATTTATCCTTGGAGAAAGGCAGGACTGAACTCTGTCCCAATGCCTTCTCCATCGCATCACACAACGCAAGACTGTTTCTCCATGCCTGGAACCGCTTCCACCCCCACAAACACATTTCCGTTTGACCAGGAGGTCGTGTGGACGCCCGACCCCGACGTGGTGGCCGATTCGAATCTGCAACACTTCATCGATGAGCACGGACTGTCCGGGCTCGATGATTTGCGCACTCGTGCCGCCAACGATGTCGGATGGTTCTGGGCGGCGGTGCTCGACGATCTCGACGTCGAATTCTACCAGGACTACGATGAGATCGTCGATTTGTCGGAGGGAATTCAGCACCCGACGTGGTGTGTGGGCGGCGAGATGAACATCGTCCACAACCTTCTCGACAAGTGGCAAGGCACTCCCGTCGAGGACCAGGTTGCTCTCCGGTGGGAAGGCGAAGACGGAACGACTCAGACCTTGACCTATGGGGCCCTTCATCAGCGCGTGTGTCGATGTGCCAACGCGCTCCGCGACATGGGATTGGGACGGGGCGATCGAATCGGGCTCTACATGCCCATGACGCCCGAAATCGTGATCGCCTTCCTTGCGATCATCAAGATCGGCGGCGTCCTCTTGCCTCTCTTCAGTGGCTACGGGGTGGGTGCGATTGTCACCCGACTGCAAGGCGCCGAGGCGAAGGCCCTGTTCACGGCCGACGGCTTTGCGCGCCGGGACTCTCCCATCAAAATGAAGGAGACGGCGGACGAGGCTGTTCGCCAGTGTCCATCGGTCGAGCACGTCATCGTGCATCGGCACCTTGACCGAACGGATGTGCCGATGACCGAGGGTCGGGACGTCTTCTGGTCGGAGGCACTGGCGGGCCACGACGATGAGGCCTACACGGAGCGTACGAAGGCCGAAGACGTGGTGATGATCATCTACACGAGTGGCACCACTGGTCCTCCCAAGGGGACGGTGCACACGCACTGCGGCTTTCCCCTCAAGGGCGCGCAGGACATGTACCACTCGATGGATCTGAAGCCAGAAGAGACAATGTACTGGATGAGCGACATGGGGTGGATGATGGGACCGTGGCTGGTGTTCGGCACCCTGACCGTCGGCGCCACCATGGTGCTGTATGACGGGGCCCCCGACCATCCGGATCCGGGACGTCTCTGGCGCATGGTGGACGATCACGAGGTCACGCACCTGGGGGTCTCACCTACCCTCATCCGGGCCCTCAAAACCCACGGAAACGAGCCCGTCGACGCCGCCGATCTATCGAGCCTGCGGGCCATTGGCTCCACCGGTAGCCCCTGGGACCCCGAATCTTGGATGTGGTGCTTCGAAACGGTGCTCGATGGCGAAAAACCCATTCTCAACTACTCCGGCGGGACCGAAATTTCCGGGGGCATTCTCTGCGGCAATTTCTTGGAGCCCTTAAAGCCGGCCGCCTTTTCCGGTCCTGTGCCTGGCATGGACGCCGACGTGGTGGACAGTGAGGGCACCCCGGTCCGGGGCGAGGTCGGCGAACTCATCCTTCGAAAGCCCTGGATTGGCATGACCCGGAGCTTTTGGGGTGACGATGATCGTTATCACGACGCCTATTGGAGCCGTTTCGAGGACGTGTGGGTCCACGGCGACTTCGCCGCCATCGACGAGGACGGCCTCTGGTACATCCTGGGGCGCTCGGACGATACCATCAACGTTGCGGGCAAGCGCATCGGCCCCGCCGAAATTGAAGCTCTCCTCAATGCACACGAGGCCGTGGCAGAAAGTGCCGCTATCGGGGTCCCGCATGACGTCAAGGGATCGGAGATCGTCGCCTTCGCGGTGCTGCAGCCCGAACACGACGAGAGCGATGCCCTGCGTGCCGACCTCATGCAACAGGTCGTCGCCGAAATGGGCAAACCGCTCAAGCCTCGTGAGATTCTGTTTGCCGATGCTCTTCCCAAAACGCGCAACGCCAAGGTGATGCGCCGCTTGATCCGGGCCGCGTATCTCAACGAAGACTTGGGCGACACATCAAGCCTGGAAGACCCCAATACTGTCCAGGCAATTCAAAACGCACGGTGAGACAGAACCATATGGGGACATTCGTCGTTTCTTTACACGTATTCAATCTCAGGATGGCTCGCCCGCTCCGGTCATGCCCGGCTTCTTCCGATCGTTGCTTTTCCTGCTTCTGATCGCCATTGCCTCCACTGCCCCAGTTCCAGCACAACCGAGAGGCAGCACCATTACTGGGACTGTGGTCGACGATAGCACCGGCGTGCCACTGCCACACACGCATGTCTTCATTTCCCGATCAATGACGGGCACAACCGTCGATGCCGACGGGCACTTTCGTCTGACCGGTATTTCCCCCGGGGCCAAGCGACTATACGTGACGCGACTGGGGTATGAGCCTACCCAGGTGAATCTCGTCCTTTCTTCGGATACGACGCTCACGTTCGATTTCCGTCTTCATCCGACCGTAATTCAGGCGGACACGGTTACGGTCTCCGCTCCGCGGGATAAGGACTGGTACGAACGACTCGACCGATTCGAGCGGCTATTCGTCGGTGCGTCCGAGATGGCCGCACGCTGCCGCCTGACCAATCCAAAAGTGCTGCAGTTTGACACGGCCTGGTGGGGCAAATTCTCGGCCAGTGCCTCCCGTCCCCTTATCTTCGAAAACCGTGCCCTGGGCTACCGCGTCACGTACTACCTGAAAGACTTCGAGGTACGGGGAGACCTGATACGCTGGGACGGTGAGCCCGTCTTTGCCCCTCTTTCCCCTCGCGACTCGGCAGAAGCTGCTCGTTGGGATGCCAACCGACGCAAAGCCTTTTACGGCTCGCTCCGCCACTTCCTCCTCGCGTTGATCAACGACCGGATCGAGGAGGAAGACTTTCGAATGTACCGCCTGCCTCGGGCCCAGGCGTTTCGGGCCATGGAACGGGCAGATCGGTTTCCGATTGGTCGGGACAAGATTGTGACTGGACGAGAGGATTCGCTGTATACCCTGAGCTTCCGCGGCATCCTGGAGGTCCAGTACGAAAGCGAATCCGAAGCCCACGCCTATCTTGAATGGGCTCATGCCCATCGTGCCCCGAAGGACTATCAGACGTCCCGCATCCGCCTGAATACTCATCCCATTCACGTGGACCGTCAGGGCAACATCGTAGAGCCGTACGGTACCACACTCTACCGGTATTTTGCATTCACCCGCCGGATGGCCCAGCTTCTTCCCCGGGGCTACCGCCCCTCCGACACCTCCCTCACCGCCACAGTGTCTTCGAACTGACCCTAGAAGCCGTTTTCATTTCAGACGCTGCGAGTCTGGCGGACGCAACGACCGTGGTTCCGTGTGCCTTCCCGTCGGAGAGGCACCCGTATACGCTCCGTTTTGCGATTGGACGATTGGTCCATGTCAGTCAAACTGAAGCTGTCAGGTTCCGAATTGAACCCGCTGTGTTGAACCACGGCATTCTGCGGCCTGAATACAGTCCACTGGCCCATCGTCCCACCCGACTTGGAAAACGGGATGCACCACTCGTGCCCTCAATGCTATCCTGAAAATGTCCCGATGGACGGAACTGGACGCCCCACAGCCCACACGTTCTGCTAGACACGCCTCGAGCCTCTTAGCGCCAGAAAGCGTTCTCATGGTGCTCAATCTCAGGCTCTGCCTCTGCCAACACGATGCCTACGACGTCAAACCGGGACGGTGCTCCCTCTAGTTGTCGCTCGTGCAAATATGCCCGCGAGACTTCAATAAGCGACCGCTTTTTCTCATCGGTCACCGACGCTTCGGGAGGCCCGAATCCGGAACCACTTCGGGTTTTTACCTCAACGAAGACAAGCTCTCCTCCCTTGTCGGGATCCAGGCACACGAGATCGACCTCGTTGCGCTCAAACCGGTAATTCCGTTCGAGTACGCGGTACCCTTCGTTTTTCAGAAACTCCGCCGCAAGATCCTCGCCTCGATCTCCGATGTCTTTGGTGCTAGGCATGAGCACGAAAAAGCAGTTAAAACCTTACGTATCTTGAGAAGCGTCGCCTTTATCCCCCTCCGAAGGCGCTGTATCAAGTGCATCCGCCGCATCGATCAACGTACGGATGACCGTTTCATTTTGATTTTTGACGAGGGGTAAAAGCACTCCTGAGACACGCTCAAAAACGTCGATGAGTTCGATGAGGTTCTGAATCCGCTGGTAGAGTTCACGATCGGCTTCGGGCCGATCCTCCAGCGACTGATCGTTCGGGATGAGATGCTCGGCAACAGCCTCCAGTTGGTCCCGCACCGGCCGAACCTCCTGCCGCTCTCGTTCTTCGATGATGCGAGCCGTTACCTGCCACACGTCGGTTTCCGCAACGTAATGGTCTTTTCGCGAGTCGGGCACATGTGTCTTTTCCACGAGGGACCACTCCACGAGAGATCGAAGATTCATGTTGGCACTACCGCGACTGATCTGGAGCCGCTCCATGATCTGGTCTGTATTGAGAGGCTGCTCCACACAATACAGCAGGGCATATACCTGTGCCAT
This sequence comes from Salinibacter sp. 10B, assembly GCF_002954405.1. Taxonomy (NCBI): domain Bacteria; kingdom Pseudomonadati; phylum Rhodothermota; class Rhodothermia; order Rhodothermales; family Salinibacteraceae; genus Salinibacter; species Salinibacter sp. 10B. The sequence goes on from NZ_MQWC01000004.1 coordinate 753,714, forward strand.
TGTCCGATTTATGCCCCAGCTAGAGGCCATCTTCCCCCAAAAGGCGACAAATCGATCGATGGCCTCCGCGTGCCGAGGACTTGTCTCAGAGGTGTTGAAAGGCGAATCTGAGAGGGTCATATCACCATCCGACCGCTCCGACGGTAGTTCGATTCGTAGATCATGCGGGCAAGAACACGGAAGCCTACTCCCGCTGCCCTAGCAATTGTTTCTATTCTCCCCTGGTAGGTCCCTCCGTCGGTTCGCTACTCCCCTCCGTTGCTCCACGTCTCATTACGAATCGACCGTCATGATTTGTACCTTTTCCTCGCACATCATCCTTCTCCTCAAACGCCTCCTTTCCGAATGAGCGCGGACGCGTCGATTATTACCCTCACCACCGACTTCGGCACCGAGGACGCGTACGTCCCTGCCATGAAGGGGACCATGCTCTCCATTGCGCCCGAAGCCCGACTCGTGGACGTCACCCACGAGATCGCCCCCCAAGACGTCATGGAGTCGGCGTTTGTCTTGCAGTCGGCCCAGCCGTATTTTCCCGACGGCACCATACACCTAGTCGTCGTAGATCCGGGAGTTGGAACCGAGCGGCGGGCCGTCGCCATTCGCGAGGATGGACACTGGTATGTGGGCCCCGACAACGGACTCTTCCCGTTGGTGATCGAGCAGGACCCGGACGCCATCGTGGAGCTGGACAATCCTGAGATGTGGCGCACCTCGTCCCCAAGCTCCACCTTCCACGGCCGGGATATTTTTGCCCCTGCCGCTGCTCATCTGGCTGCCGGTCGCTCACTAGAAGAATTGGGCTCCCCCGTTACGTCCCTGGAGCCCCTCCGCTGGGCAGAACCTTTTATCGAGTCCAATTCGATAGAGGGCTGGATTACTCACGTTGACCACTTCGGCAACTGCATCACCAACGTGCGCCGCTCCACTCTCCTCGACATGTTGGAACTCGACGAGGAGGAGTCCCTCGATGAATCCTCGCTCTCGTTGGAGGTATATGCTGGGAATACGGTGCTCGATTCGATCCACTCAACCTATGGGGACGTCTCGGGAGAGGATCCACTGCTGCTGTTCGGGAGTACCGGATTCCTGGAGGTGGCCGTGAACGGGGGGAACGCCGCAGAACTGTTGGACATTCGAAAGGGCGATTCCATCAAGATCGCTCTCTCGCAGTCGGCCTGAACGCTCGCGAATGTGGGGGCACTCCGCCAGCCGCAGTGTTTTTTTGCGTGCGACCGGAGTGTTGCTATCTGTAACTCTTCAGGAAGGCCAGTGGAGTGGCCCCCTCCTGTCCGGTCGTTTCGAGTGGAAGGAAGCCGTCGCCCGACCGGAGCCTTTTCCCTGAACCAAATGTCCCGAACAGGCACGGACTGAGGGCTTCCCTGCACCGACCTGCCCCCCATCGACCTCGAACAACTACTCCGACAAATGTGAACTCGATCGTTGCCAGTCGACTCTCGGATCGTTTGGTCCTCGTGCACTGATGGCTCCCCGCCGGCTCCAGGAACCGGAGAAAATCTCGTTGCGCTATCGACGATGCCAGGCCAGTCAGTCGCGCCCCCCGACGAGTACAGCGTCCCCCGTGATGTTCCCGGTGGGCTCGATGCCGAAGAGCCCCCCGTTTGTGGCGCCGCTGGAGTCCAACGGCGCTACAGAAGTGATTTCGGACGGAATCGCTACACGTACGCGGCGCGTCGTGACTCCCCACGTTCAAACTACTGACAGTTGACATCGCACTAGGCAGCCTGCCGCAATCTCACTCTCTTCAGTTGGACTCCCTATGGCTTCCTCGACTGCCTCCTCCTCTCTGGCCCGTCACGTACAGGCCCTCTATCCCCTGGCCCGTGTACTCGCCGGCGATAATGAGGCCGCTGCGCTCGTTGAGGACGTATACGACCACGCGGCGAACATGCCGCCCGACGAGCGACCCAGTGACGAGCGGTCCTGGCTGTTCCGTCTCCTGATCGACCGCCGGCACGGGTCCCTCTCGTCGACCGATGCAGAAATCCCCTCCGGAACCGAAACTTCTTTCACGGACGACCCCTTTCGGCGAGAGGTAGCCGAGCAGACGGCCAAACGCAAACTGCCGGTGGCCTTTGCGGCCTGCTCTCTCCACGAGCGCGTGATTCTTGCTCTCGACGTGCTGGCTTCTCCCTCCGACACAGCACTTGCCACGGCCCTGGACACAACGGAAGCCAACGCCCGCACCACTCGCGACCAGGCCCGATCGGCCCTCCGCGCCTCTCTTCGAGACGTGCTGAACGGCCCCGAGCGGATGCTCGTCGATGTGGCCCTGCCGGACAAAGCTCTCCGTGCCCACCTGCGCACGCTACTGGAGGACCGATTTCAGCCTACGCCCTCTTCCCTGCGCGCAACGGTTCGCGACATTTTGGAGCGGGCCCGCGCGAAACGGGAGGCCGACGCTGCGGACTCGGCGAACGCCTCGACGGGCTCCTTGCTGTCTACAATTTCCAACTGGCACTCCGTCCGCCCCCTCGTCTGGACGCTTGCCCTGGTCGGCGTCTTTGCCGTCGGCATCGCCGGATGGATGTATCTCTCCGCCTCCCCCCCATCGCCGTCCTCTCCGCAAAGCATTGTGGACTTGTCCGTGCAACGGGCTTCGGAGGTGACACCCGCACAGCCCGTCACGAGTGCCGATGAAGCCGAAACGTACATCCGGGCAACCTGGGGCCGTCGCGTGTCCGTCCCCTCGATCAAAAATGCCTCCCTGCGGAGCGTGAGTCGCTTACAACCGGGGAGAAACGTCACCGTACCGGTCCTCCTGTACGACGACCCGCCGGAAACAACCCGCATTGCCGTCTACGCTTTCAGCTACGCACTACTCGACCGCCTCGGGAGTCGGGGCACTCTCGACCGTGCACTCCGGACAAAATTGGCCACCAACCAATCTCTGCTCGACGAGACGCATGACGATCAGAGCGTGGTCCTGTGGCGCCAAAAGGACGATATCTTCGTAGCCGTGGCCCCGCATCTCGCCCCGTCCTCCCTCCGAGGCCGGATCCAGCTTTGATACAGCAGCCGGGACGAGTTGCGTCCCCCCTCTGGCCCCTTCTCCTTCTCCTCCAGCAGAGCTCATCACGAATCCGGTAGCTCCACCCGAAAGGTAGAGCCCTCGCCTACGGTCGACTCGACGAGTTCAAGCGTGCCGCCGTGGTACGTTTCGACAACTCGGCGCGCGAGACTGAGTCCGAGTCCCCACCCCCGCTTTTTCGTGCTGAAGCCCGGCCGAAAGACGTTTCCCCACTGCCGGCGTTCAATGCCGGCTCCGGTGTCCTCCACCTCCACGTAGACCCGGCCGTCCTCCCGTCCGCCGGTAACGGCAATGCGGCCGGTCTCGTCCTGAATTGCGTCGAGCGCGTTCTTGAGCAGATTCTCCATCACCCAGGCAAAAAGCTCCTGATTCACCTCCACCTCCAGCGCTGACGGCAAATCTACAGCGAGTTCCACGTCCTGCCCCCGGTGCGGCAACCGACGCCGGATGTAGGTGGCCGACTCCACAACGATGGGCACAAGGTTGCGCCGTTCCAGCTTCGGTTGGGAGCCGATGTCGGAGAACCGATTGGCGATGCGTCGGAGCCGTTCCACGTCGTTTTCGATCTCGTCGAGTGCCTCCGCTCGTTGCTCCTCCTCCAGCTCCGACGACCGCAGCATCTGAATCCATCCCATCAGGCTGGACAGCGGGGTGCCGAGCTGATGGGCTGCCTCTCGGGCCATCCCCATCCAGAGGCTGCTCTGCTCATTCCGCCGGATGTAGGAAAAGCCGAGGTAGCCCACCAGAATGAAGAGCCCCACGAACAGAAACTGCACCCACGGAAAGATGCGAAGCTCCTGGATGAGCCAGGACTCATCGTAGTACAGGTACTGGGTGAATTGCGCTCCCGACCGTGCGGTGATGCTCTCGTCTGCCGTCGAAAGATCAACCCGAATCGGAATGGGCTCAAACGTAGCGGCCATCTCCTCCGTACGGCGACGGAGCTGTCGGAGTGCCACCGAATCCTTCGTCGCCAGAGACGACAGGGTGTCGGGAACCTCTACGTTGCGCCAGAAGCGTGGATGCCGGCCGGTCGAGTCCGTTATGATGGCCGGGATGCCAAACCGATTCGGCTCGATGATCTCGTTGAGAATAAAATTGAGCTCATTCGTCGGCGGCATGGTCTGTGCCCAGTCGACGGCTTGCTGGTACCGTGCCAGCTGTTCGACCGGCGGCCGGGCGGGGGGATCGCCCTGCTCCACCCGACGGAGATAATCTTCCAGGGCCCGGAAGTCACTCAGGTGGGGATTAACGGACTGTCGCTGCGCCTTCACCACCTCGGCGTGGGCATCGGCCCAGAGCTGAATGAGGGCCTGCTCCCGCTCACGGAGGCGGTCCACCAGACGCTGAGTGTAGAGGAGCGACGCAACGGCAATGACGCCCGCCAGCACAATGAGTCCAAGCTTCAGGCGGACGGACCAGCGATACGTGTTCATGAAAGAAGGTCCTGTTCGTCGTTCCGAAAACAACCACGGGACGGCTTCCCAAGGACCAGACCCGCACTGGTTCCCACCCCCAGACGCCCCACGCGCTCCAGACGGCCCAACGGGGGACAATACATAGCAGAGCGCCGCTGGACTCCAACGGCGCTCTGCACAAATGCTCTACAATGTGTGGACTCTGATTCGGTCACGGCAACCAGCAGTGCCTCAACGGGAGGCCTCCGCCAGGTTACGCCGCTGCAGGCTGTTCCACATCCGAAATGATCTGGTCGCGGCGCGGGCCATTCGAGACCATGCCGACATCCACGTCTAGATACTCGCCGATGAACGCCAGGTAGTCCTTCGCTTCCGTCGGCAATTCGTGGAAGTGACGCACGTCGGTGATGTCCTCCGACCATCCCGGCAAGGTCTCGTAGACGGGATCGACTTTTTCGAGGGTCTGCGCCTCGCTCGGAAAGCGGCGGGTTTTCTTGCCGTCGTACCGGTACTGTGTACACACCTTGAGCTCCTCCATCCCCGAAAGGATGTCGAGCTTTGTAATGGCCAGATCGTTAAATCCATTGATCATGCTCGTATAGCGGAGCGCAACAAGGTCGAGCCAACCACAGCGGCGTGGACGCCCGGTCGTAGCTCCGAATTCACCGCCCTTCTGCCGAAGCGCCTCTCCGGCTTCGTTGTCGAGTTCGGTCGGAAACGGCCCGTTGCCCACCCGGGTGCAATACGCCTTGGCGATGCCAAGGACGCGGTCCACCGCCGTAGGTGGCACCCCAAGCCCCGTGCAGCACCCGCCGGCCGTCGGATGGCTGGACGTCACGTACGGGTAGCTGCCAAAGTCGACATCTAGCAGCGATCCCTGCGCGCCTTCTGCCAACACATCAGCCCCGTCGTCAAGTGCGTTACAAAGGTACTTCGACGTATCCGTCACAAACGAGTCGATGCGCTGGTCGAACTCGACATATTCCTCGACGATGCGATCCACATCGAGGGCTTCCGCGTCGTAGATGTCTCGGAGAATCGCGTTCTTCTCCTCAATCGACCGGCGCAACTTCTGACGAAGAACGTCGCGGTCCAGGAGGTCCACCACGCGGATGCCGCTGCGCGCAAACTTGTCGGTATAGGCCGGGCCAATTCCTCGGCCCGTCGTGCCAATCGCATCGTCGTCTGAGGCCGAAGCCCGTTCTTCCTCCTGCGCCGCCTCCACCGCCTTGTGATAAGGCATGATGAGGTGCGCATTGTGAGAGATCTTGAGCCGATCCTCCACCTCGATCCCCAACGACTGGATTTTTTCAATCTCGTCCAGCACGGCCTTCGGATCGAGGACCACCCCGTTCCCAATCACACAGGTCACGTTCTCATGGAAAATGCCACTCGGAACGAGGTGCAAGACAAATTCCTCGTCGTTTCCCTCTTCGTCTTCCCAGACGATCGTGTGCCCCGCGTTGGCTCCTCCTTGATAGCGAGCCACGACATCGAAGTCTGGACTCATGAGATCGGTGATCTTCCCTTTCCCCTCGTCTCCCCATTGGCTTCCAATGACAATTGATACCGGCATTGCGTTCGGCGTACGTTTGTTAAGCAAGCAAGCGTGGAGCATCCGGCCGTGCCGGACACTGCTACGAACGGAAACAGATCGGCGGCGGTCCCGTCGTGCGTTCTCGTGGGGCCGCAGCAGCCGCATCTCCGTCCGATAGCAGGCAAACACCGCCTGGAGCTCCGTAATCAAAAGCAGCGAGCGAATGGCTCCGGAATCCAGACCGGCACAGACGTGCCCCCAGATTCCGACGCTCTGCACGAGCTGTAGTCAAAATGCCGAGCCCAATGAAGGGCCCCCGCGTCACGGCAACGCAATTCCGTGCCAATCGGACGCATCCTCGGCAGCACTCTCGAATCGGATCGCAGGACCCGCCCGCCTAACATCGTCCCGCGCACATCGCCTCCACGAGCTTCGTCCTGCGTCGGAGCAGGTACGGCCTGGAGACGAGTTTCTCGCCCTCTCGGTTAGGCCGGCTGTTCGAGACGACGCTCCAGTTCGACGATCGTGGGAGAGGCGACAAAGATCGACGAGTAGGTACCGATGATCACCCCAAAGATGAGGGCGAATGAAAAGCCGCGCAGCACCTCACTTCCGAAAATAAATAGCACCGTCACCACGATCAACGTCGTGACTGAGGTCACCACCGTGCGGCTGAGCGTCGCATTGATCGACTTGTTCACGATGCTCGGGAAGTTTTCCGTCTTAAAGAGATTCACGTATTCGCGCACGCGGTCAAACACAACCACCGTATCGTTGAGCGAGTAGCCAACAATCGTCAAGAAGGCCGCGATGATGCCCTGATCGATCTGGAGCGAAAACGGCACAACGCCGGCCAGTATGGAGAAGAGTCCGAGCGTTATTGTGACATCGTGCACGAGCGCCGCCACAGCCCCCACGCTGTACCGCCACTCAAACCGGACGAGAATGTAGAGGAAAATCACCGCCAAGGCTCCAAAGATGGCGTAAATGGCCCCTTGTCGCAGATCTTCCGCAAAGCGGGGCCCAACGACACTGGTCTTCTCCATCTGAGGATTGGCCTCTGGGAACTGCTCTTGGATCGTCGAGAGAATCTGGTTTTGGACCTGGGTGGTATTGGCCTCTCCCTCAACCGAGGCCCGAATCAACAGACTGTTGTCCCCAAACGTCTTCACTTCGGGCTGGCCGCCCAGGGGACCCGTAAGGGCCGATCGCACCTCCACAGTCTCAACATCCCCCATATTTCCGACAACGAACTCGAAGCCCCCTCGGAAGTCAATGCCCAGGGCTAATCCCCGGACTAACAATGAGAGGATACTGACGGCAAGGAGGGTACCGGAGATGATATATCCAATCCGGCGACTCGATACAAAGCTGTAATCAGCGTTTTCAAACAGGCGCATAAGACTCCGATTGTCCTTAAAATCACGTCACAAAGGAATGCAGCGGCCCTCATCCTAGCCGTAGCTTACGTCCATCCGGCGCTCCTCGACCATGTAGTCGAAGATAAGGCGCGTCACAATAATGGCGGTGAAGAGCGACGACAGAATCCCGGCCATGAGCGTCACGGCAAAACCCTGAATAGGACCGACACCAAAGGAGTACAGAATGACCCCCATAAAGAATGTCGTGATGTTGGCGTCGAGGATCGCGCTGAGCGACTGCTCGTACCCCGCCGCGATAGCGGCCTTCAGCGTCTTGCCCGTGTTCTGCTCCTCACGCACCCGGTCGTAGATCAGCACGTTGGCGTCCACCGCCATACCGATCGTGAGCACGATTCCAGCAATTCCTGGAAGCGTAAGCGTAGCGTTGAACCCGGCCAGGATGCCGAGAATCAGGATCACATTTAGCAGCAGCGCCACGTCGGCTACAATGCCGGCCGTGTGGTAATACATGATCATGAAGAGCACGACGAGCAGAAGCCCGACAATGACGGAGATGAGTCCCGCCCGGATGGATGCATCTCCAAGGCTGGGTCCCACGGTGCGCTCCTCGATAATGTCGACCGGGGCCTGCATGGATCCGGACTGCAGGATTGTGACCACGTCCGCCGCCTCCTGCCTACTTTCGAGGCCGCTGATCTGGGAACGACCGCCCATGATCGGCTCGTCGACGTTTGGATAGGAATAGACCAGTCCGTCCAGCACAATGGCCACCTGCTCTCCCACATTCGCCTTCGTCACGCGCCCCCAAATCCGAGCGCCCTCCGAATTCATGCTCATCGAGACCATTGCCTCGTTGGTCTGCTGACGAAACTGCACGGAGGCTTCCGTGATCACGTCGCCGGTAAGCTCCGGCTCTGTCCGGACGGAGAGCAAGCCGTACGTGTTGTCGGTGCCCGGGACGGGATTGGCCGTCCATAGAAACTGAGTCCCGGACGGAATCATGCGTTGGACGTCAGGGTCGGAGAGCAAATCATTCACCTGTGCCGTGTCCGGTCCCTGAACGTACCCGACCGTGGGGGACCCCTGCCGGGGGAGCGGCTGCATGACGGCGAGGAGGGGATTTTGGGGGCCACTGCCACTCTCAGCACCGGGCTCGGTAAGGGACGTGCCCTCCTGCGATTCTGCATCCTGCTGTGACTGTGTGGCGAGGGCCGTGCCCTCCGTGGTCTCCGACGTGTCGGTGCCGCTCGTCTGCGTGGTCGTGTCCGCGGCAGCCGCGTCTGCAATGCGGGCCGAGTCAGCAGCAGACGGCTCGTAGTACTCAATGATGCGTTGTACAGACGCCTGCAGTTGCTGTGGATCGCCCATCAGGTGAAAGGTCAACTGGGAGGCACTCTCCAGCAGGTTTCGGACGCGCTCCTCCTCTTCCACCCCCGGCAGCTCCACCGAGATGCGGCGGCTGCCCTGCTTCTGAATCGACGGCTCGGTTACGCCGTAGCGGTCCACGCGGTTGCGAACAATCTGCATCGCATTATCCACGGCATCGCTCACCTGCGTCGTCAGGTAGTCCTGCACCTCTCCGTTTGAGGAGCGCCGAGTGATGCCGTCGGCCTCACTCCGGTAGTACCGCGAGAGTCGGCCGTCCGGATTGCGCGATTCAAATTCCTCCACAAAGGCATTCACCACGGAGATGTCTTCCTGCCGGGCCCGCTGTCGGGCCGCACTGAGGGCTTCTCGAAAAGCTTCGTCTTTGCTGGACGCCAGTTGGTCGAGCAGGTTGGACACCTGCATCTCCAGGGTTACGTGCATGCCCCCCTGAAGGTCGAGCCCCAGGTTGAGGGACGATTCGCGAATGCTTTCCAGTCGCTGACGATTCTCCTGCCGGTACTCCTGGCGTTCCTCCTCTCCCATCTGGTCCATCTGGTACGAAACGTACAGATTTTGGACTGATGGGAAGAGGTAAAAACCACAGAGCCCGACGAAAAAGATGGTAAGGCCTAACTTAAATCCGTTCCCCTGCATTTCAGTTGATCGCTCAGTTTAGCAGTCAAATCGACGATATAGCGTCTCCCAATCATTCGGGATAACACGCGGACGGACGTCTTCCCGTTCAGACAATGGACGTGCACACCGTGATTAAGTGACACTATCGCTCGGTGGGCCGCCGGCTCGTTCGTCGTCGGATCCGTTCGATCGATCTCCGATGAGAGACGGCCCAATGGACGCGGCCGACACTAAGGACCCATTGGACGGGCGGCGACGAGCAAGCGGGCAAGCCGGCCGGACGGCACAAACGGCACAAGACGGGAAAGAACGGCCGGATCGAGCCTCACGACGGATGGGAGAAGAGCAGTGCCCTGCCGCCCCGCATGGTAGCGCTCACGGGCCTGCGTCAGGGTCTCCTGCGCCACTTCTCGTACGGCCGGGAGGACCATACGAGCAAGGGCAAACAGCCCGACACTCCGCAATGTAAGGGCGAGGAAAGTCATGACGGCAGACGCCAAACAATCGGTGGGCGACGGAAGCAGGAATAACGTATTCGTGCGGATTGTTCCTCTCAACCGAGCATTTCCGAATTGGCGGGGGCTTCACGGCCGCCCCTCTCGTCTCCAATCCCCCCACTTGAAATTGACCCCGAGCGCCCTGCCCTCTGGAACGCATCGAGTCCAGCGTCGATTCTCGCTCTTCACCCCTACCGTTCTTGTCTCTAGCTGCCAATGTCCCCCACGAGCCACGGCTCCCTCACCACCGACGACAACCTGCAACTCCATACCCAGCAGTGGACACCGGAGGACGCCTCTCGCGCCGTCATCGTTCTCGTTCACGGGTACGCCGAGCACTGCGGACGATACGGACACGTGGCGCAGGCCCTCGTGAACGAAGGGGCCTCGGTTTTTGCCTACGACCAGCGCGGCTACGGGCGATCAGAGGGAAGGCGTGCCTACGTCGCGTCGTTTGAAAACTATCTCGACGACCTTGCCCTGGTCTTGACCCACGTACGCACCACTCAGCCCAATCTCCCCCTCTTTCTCTTTGGTCATAGCATGGGCGGGCTCGTCGTGCTGAAATACGTTCTCGACCGGTCCCCGTCCGTACGAGGCCTGATGCTGAGTGCCCCAGCGATCGAGATTAATCCGGACCTCGCTCCCCTTTTACGCACCCTCGCCCAAATTCTCGGACGCTTCTTCCCCACTCTTCCAACAACTCGCTCTCCGGAGGGCGCGATTTCTCGGGACCCCGACGTGGTCGCGGACGCCGAACAGGATCCTTTGAACTACCACGGCCGGGTGCCGGCCCGAACCGGCGCGGAGATGCTTCGCGCCGGGGATGAGGTGCGCGATCAGCTTGATGCTCTGCAGACGCCATTTCTCGTATTTCACGGCACAGCCGACCGGCTGACAACCCCCAACTGGAGCCGACGCCTCTACGAACGTGCGTCGACTTCCGATAAGACCCTTCACCTCTATGACGGACTCTACCACGAAACCTTCAACGAGCCGGAACAGGCCACCGTACTATCCGACCTCACAGCGTGGCTCCGGGATCGAGTCGAGGAGTGAGAGGCTTCTGAAAAATTCGTGTCTAACCACCGTCCGTCCCGGCCCGCAGCGGAACACTTCTCGCGTTCCACTGCGTTCCGGACCTGGTATTCGTACTGTGATTCAGAATCCGGGTAGATGGTCGGCCTTGAGCGCGAAACGGAACGCCCCGGTTCGCACCTAAGCCCGGGCTGTCGTTTCGCCTCCCGACCTCAAAGCCCGGTTCTGCGTTTCCGCCGTTTGCACTGGACAGACCCCGTAGCCCTCATGCCAACGTACACTTATCGCCGCGAAGACGGAACTACCTTCGAGGTCCGGCAGAAGATTACTGACGATCCACTGGACACGTGCCCGGAAACCGGGCAGGACGTGGAACGCATCATCACAGGCACCGGAGGCCTCATCTTCAAAGGCGAGGGCTTTCACGTCAACGACTACGACGCTCACGGCCCGGCAGATGAAGGCAGTGACGGCTCCTCAGATGAGTAGCCCTCCGGGTTCCGTTCCCTATTGTCGCCCCCCCGCCACAAAGGACTCAGGAAATGGTTTTGCACTCGAAGTGGAGCAGTTGGGCGTCGTCCGCTTCGACGTGACGGCCCAGGCTAAGATGGCCAGTGCCGTGAAGGCGAAGTTGCTCTCGGTGGAGAAACATAACCTCTTCGTCCCCAATCTGGACGTAGGTCCCGTTCGTGCTACTGTCGGTGAGCATGAACGAGTCGCGCTGGCGTTCGATCACGGCGTGCATTCGCGACACCCGTGAGTCGGCAATGCGGAGATCACTCTTCGATCCGCGCCCGAGCATCAGGGGCCCCTGCTCCACAGTAATCGTCTCGTCTTTGTAGCGTAGCGACAAGACGTTTCGATCCTGATCCTGCACAGGCTCCGGATCTCGACTGTCAACCACTGTGAGATTCGAGCCGCTCTGCTCTCCCAGCAGCTCTACAATCTCTACGGGCTCCTCCTTGCCGCGAAGCGTGGTTTCGCCCAGGTTTCGCGTCCGGCTCTCAAAAAAATCCGGAAGCGGATCCAACGTCCGAGCGGTCGTCACCACTTGTGCTGCCCGGGCCCAATCCACGAGCCGGGACGCGGTATTCACGGCGTCGCCGTACACGTCCCCGTCGTCCTCCTGCACAACGGAGCCGTAGCACATGCCGACCCGAATCTCAATGCCCAGGGCGGCGAGCGTTTCTTCTTGCCGAACCGCCTGAGGAAACTTCGTCACGGCACTGGTGGCGGCAATCAATTCCGGGAAGGTGCCCATGACCTCGTCCCCAATGGTCTTGACGACCGTGCCGTTGTATTCCCGCACAACGTCGGAGATGACTTCGAGAACCTGCCCGACAATGTCGCGCGCCTTGTCATCCCCGTACTCCTCAAACAGGGCCGTGCTGTCGCAGATGTCGGCGAAGCAAATGGCGAGTTCAGTGGTACGGGACATCGGGGCAAGCGGATCGACCGAAAGACTGCGGAGGATCTGTCGTGTAGGAAACGTCCCCTTCGGCTTGGGGGGCTCACTGAAGACACCGGACGGGAAAGCGTGGGGCGCCCCATCCAACGGCGGAGAAACGCGCTAGCACTGCGCGCTCTGCCGGCTCCGTCACGTGCACTCGCACCTCCCACAGCCGTTCCGGCAAAATGGCTGTTCAATTGGAAGATCAAAAACCGTCTAAGACCTAGACGCCAAGGCGATAGAGAAACCGCAGAATGCAACGCTCTCGTGCCCGCCGCTCCTGCCCCCCACCAAGCCGCGCGGGTCGTCAAAAACACGATCTCCTACGGGAATGCTCCTCGCCGCCCCTTGCGTAGTTGTCGAGAGTCGTCCCAGCCCTATTCGTCGTCCTCATCCTCCTCGGACGCCTCTTCCAGGTCCTTCTCGTCAATGTACTTCCCTCCTAGGGACTCCTCGTCGATGTCCGACAGGTCAGAATCCCCCGTCTCGATGTCTGAAAGATCGTAGTCGGTTTCCTCCTCCCGACCCAGGACTCCCTTGAGATCCTCTTCTCCGGGTCCGTCCTCCATGGTATCCCCCCATGCACGCCCTCGGCCAACCCACTTCTCAACCTCACGGAACTGCTCCTCGGTCATATCCATCCGCTGGGCAATAGCGGCAATCTGTCGCCGCTCGACATCCCCGTAGGTGCCGTCGGCGTAGGCCAGTCGCATAAGCTCCTGCATCAGCAGAAACCGCGTCCCCGACTCCGAGAATTCGGAAACGAGATGATCCAGATCGAGGGGCGATCCGGCCTCCAGAATATCTTTCACGACCGACCGGGCTCGGTCCTCGAGCTCCCACGCCTCTGCGTACTGCTCGACCATCTCTTTCTCGTCGATGGTGACCGAATCATCGGCAACGGCAATATGGGCGAGGGCCTTCAGAAACGGTTCCCGGTCCGCCTCGTCCACTCGCGACACGGCCTTCATTCCGAGCGATTTTGACATAAACCTACACCAGAGCTGAGTAAAAAGGGCGTCGACATGATAAGGCTGTAAATGAATGTCTCAAACCCCGTTCCGGAAGTCAAGGAATGCAAAGTTCCCCCTCAATGTTTGACGGAATTTCGTTCCGTCCCTGCCCTCATTTCAGACGAGATTCCGACGTGTATGGAGGGCCCGCCCCGTCCCGACGGACGGCAACCCGTAGCGGTCCGCACTCGATTAGCTAAACTGATACTGTTGAATTAACGCTGCCCCTTCAGACACGACGACCTTTCCGGCACTCGTGACGGGTATGGCCAGAACCATCCCTACGACCCCAAAGAACTGCGCCGCAATCCACACCGCAATCAACACTTCCAGGGGGTGTAGATCCACAGCTTTCGCAAACACGAGCGGTTGGATGAAGGCCTCATCCGCAATCTGAATGGCGAGGAAGGCAACCAACACGAGCGCCGCTGCCGAGGGATCTCCCGGGGTCGCAAGCTTAATGAGCACCCCCACGCTCCCCCCGAGCAACGATCCTGCGTACGGAATGACGGTCGTGATGCCCGCCAGGAGGCCCACCAGCACGAAGGCCGGCACGTTCAGCACCCACAGAACAGCCGTGGAGAGAAGAGCAATGATGGAAATCTCGAGCACAAGGCCCCGGAAGTAATTTCCGAGCTGAATGTCAATTTTGTGAAGGGCCTCTAGACTGAATTCGAAATACCGGTTCGGGACGAACCGAATGAGTCCCCGCTTGATGCGTGGACCATCCCGCAGCAAAAAGATGGCCATAAAAGGCACCAGAATGACGTTAGTGACAATCCCGAGGAGGTTGGGGGCCATGCCCACCAGGCCGCTCGTCCATCGCTCGACTGTCGCGTTCATCTTCTCCTGGATCTTCACCTCCCCTCCCCCAATGGACTTCGAAATGCTGCTCATCCGCTGGTCGACTCGCCCCACGACGCGGGTGATACGATCGATCTCGGTTTTTGCTTCTACGTCCTGAATTTGCTGCTGTACCACCGGCCCAAGAAGAACACTCCCCCCAACCAGCACCAGGACCAACAGCCCAAACACGATGAGGGTGGCATTGGTGCGGCTTGTGCGCACCTGGAGCCGACTGACAAGCGGGTTGAGAAGGTACGCAATCAGGGTCGCAACCAGCAGAAGCTGGGCAATGCCCTGCATGAAGTAAAGGACCAAGACCGCCCCCCCAAGAAACAGCAGCCCCCGAATCCGGCGCAGAAAATCCTGCACAAGCGCCGTCACGGAACGTTCGTTCTCGGATTGCGGCATGGCAGTCGGGCGTGCAGAACAGATTGACCGGACACCGACACGGTGTCTCTATGAGCGCGCCTCCTCATTCGTGAACTCGTGGAGCTGCTCGCGAAGCTCTCGGACCTGCTCGTTGGTCTGGATGAGCCGCTCGCTGATGACTTGGGACATGCGAAGCAAGAGCTGAACGCCGAGCGACGGGTCTCTCTCCACAAGGCCCAGCAGGTCGGGGCGGAAGAGACCGTAGAGAACCGACTCCGTCCGGGCCACGGCCGTGGCCGAGCGGGGGGTCTCATTCAACAGGGCCAATTCACCGAAAAAATCGCCGTCGGACAGTTCCGCCAGGGTGTCGTTCGTTGGTTCGTACACGATCTCAATTGTGCCCTCCCGGATGATGTACATTCCCACCCCTGGGTTTCCCTGATGAAAAAGGACCTCGCCCGGATCATACTCTCGTCTGTGCAGAATCGACTCGACGGCCGACAACTCCCCGCTCGACAGCTCGTCGAACAGCGGAATCTCGCGGAGCAGAGTATGGACGGACGTTTCGTCCGTCTGTCGGAAAATGTTGTCCCAGAAGCTGTCCACAGTGCAGGGGGCGGATTGCTCGCTTTGCAGGCCGCTCGGCCCACCGCGGCGAAATCACCTATAACGTACAGCCCAGTCTGCACAACGTCTAGCACTGCAACACAATGCTCCTAACGGGCCGCAGATCTCCTTCTGGTTGCTAGACACGAGGATGAGACCGTCCGGTGCCCTACAGAGGAGTCACACCGAATCGCGTGCAGGAGGTGCCGTGTCAGTCGGCCTTTCGTGGGAGCGGATGTGAGGACGTGTGGAGGGATGGACGCGCGCCCCTCCACATATCCATTCGTCCAGCCCTTCCTCCCTTAACGAAGCGCGCGGAGTTCGCATCAGATGCCATTCAGGAGCACCGTGATCCGATGGCCCCGCTCCCCAACGGATCCCATACGGCGCCCCTATCGCTCCACTCCGTCCCCTCTACTCTCTCTCCTCAAACACTGCAGCGGCTTCATCCGCAATCCCAAGGAAGGACTCCGCCTCCAGACTCGCACTCCCAATGAGACCGCCAGTCACGTCCGGCTGCGACAGAAGAGCATGCGCATTGTGCGGCTTCATGCTCCCGCCATAGAGGATTTCAATCTGGTCGGCCACGTCAGTGCCGTATCGTTCCGAGAGGTCATCTCGGATCACCGCATGCATATCCTGGGCCTGCTCCGGGGTGGCGGACTCACCGGTCCCAATGGCCCACACCGGCTCGTAGGCAATAATCAGATCGTCGGCCGCCTCCACAGTGACCCCATCGAGCGCTCCTTCGAGCTGCGCGTGCACCACCGACTCGGCATCCCCTGATCGTCGCTGATCGATCGTCTCCCCCACACAGATGATGGGCACCAGATCGTGACGACGAGCCTGGCGGGCCTTTCGGTTCACCTCTGCGTCCGTCTCGTCGTAGTACTGTCGTCGCTCCGAGTGCCCGATGATGACGTGCGTGCATCCAGCCGACGTGAGCATCGGAGCAGCCACGTCACTCGTAAACGCCCCCTCTTCCTCCGCGTGCACGTCCTGCGCCCCGAGGGCTACGGGACTGTCTTGCAGAGCCGCCCCTACCGCCTGCAGATGCACAAACGGGGGACATACGGCAAAATCGAGGGCTTCGTACGTAGAGTCCGCCTCGTCAATTCCGGCGGCAATGTTCTCCGCCA